>JAFRYG010000033.1 GCA_017441205.1 Pseudomonadota bacterium | reverse complement strand
GTTGCGGGGGGCTACCGCCCCCCGCAGAGGGGGTAGGCGCGTACCTCACCCCATACCCTCTGTCACTTCGTGACATCCCCCTTTCCCCTCTCCACAGTGGAGAGGGGGAGAGGGGGAACGGCTGCGCTGCAGACAAGGGAGAGAGGGGTGAGGTAGCGCCGCAGGGGGCGCTGCCCCCTCACAAAAATCAGCCCTTCCCCAAAAACTATAAATGATAGGCGATAAGCTATATGTTATACGCCAGCCTCGTATTCCACACCGGGGTACAGAGCCAATAATTATCAGTACTCACCTTTGAAATGACAAACGATAACAATATCTGCCGTCCAGGGAGACTGTTCATAGTCCTCTGGACTTTTGCAGTTTTTCTGGAACTCATCAGCCTGCAGATCCGTCTGGCAATATTCGGCGGCACAGGCTGGCTGACCTATATCAAATTCACGACCATCGGATCTCGGCTGGGATTCATATCAATCCTGACAATTCTTTGCGCAGCGCTTTGCGGACTCTGGGTCCTGATCTTCACTTTCATCGGAAAAAAAGCAAAGTGCGCACCCGAAATCATCCAGCGAAGATGTGCTACCTGCTGGGTCGTTCTGCTCGCAGTTGACCTGTTTTTCAGACATAAAATCGGTGAATTGCTCGGAAATGCATTCAGCTTTTTTGAGTTTGCGAGCGGAGTCGGCGGTGTCTGGAGAATGCTCGTTCAGGCTTTTCAATGGTATGGCGATATCATCATCATGAGTGTTCTGGGCGTCACTGCTTTTAGTGTCGCGACATGGGCTTTCTTTCGGTGGTTCTTTAAACCCAGAACAAAAATTTCGCGTCTCGATCGCATTCCATCCAGAATTATCAACGTCTTTATCCTGGTATCTTTTGTAGCAGGACTCGTTCTGATGAGCGTCTGTGCGCCCAAATTCCCGGATATTCAAAAAATTCTCGCAAGCGAAACCCTTTTCGGAGCCGCATTCAATGTTATCGTCAATGTCGGATCCGATTTTGATGGAGACGGTTACGGCGCATTTGACCTGCCTCCCGATTCCGAACCGTTCAATTCGAAACTGCATCCCCATGCGCTCGATATTCCCGACGATGGCACGGACCAGGACTTGCTGGCCGGAGATCTCAATCGTTCCGATATCCCCAAAAGTATCCGCGAACGCGTTGAACATCAGGGTATTCCCAATCGCCAGTCTTTTTCAGATCGCCGAAATGTCATCATCGTACTGATGGAGAGCGTGCGTTACGATATGCTGGATGCGAAGATCGACGACACCCCCGTCATGCCGGAACTGCAAAAATTTATTAAAGACGGCGCCGTGCGCATCGATGGCGCATTTGCCTCCAGGGGATTCACACAGAACAGCGTCACACAGACATTCTGGGGAAGCTTCTTTGATCCCGGACACAGCCTCGTCGATGATTTTAAATCACTCGGTTATCATACGGCTGTATTTAACGGCGAAATGCTGTCCGATGAAAAGTTCGACGAAAGCTGCGGCTGGAACCGCGCCGGAGATACCATCGTCGATCCCGGAACAATCGAAGAAAATGTCGATCACCATCAAAGCGTTCCCGCCAATATGCTCATGAACAAAGTCGAGTCCTTCCTGGATCAATATGACACCAGTACTCCGTTGTTCATGTATCTGTTCTATCAGGATCCACACTTCCCCTATCAGCAGGATAATCCATCCGTTTTCATCGACCGCGAAATCAAGCGTTCCGAAATCAGTGCCAAAACGCGTCCAAGACTATGGCGCACCTATGCCAATCAGGTGTACCACCTCGATATGGCCGCAGGCCGCCTCATTCAGGCACTTAAAAACAAAAAGATGCTCGATAATTCCCTCGTCATCTTCATCAGTGATCACGGTGAATCACTCTTCGATGACGGTTATCTGCTCGGACACGGCATCGCCATTCAGGATCTGATGACGCATGCTGTCATGCTCATCTGGGGAGCACATCACGATATCCCGGCGATGTTTTCACACCCCGATATACGCCGATTTATTTGGGATGATTTTGCTTCCATTCCCAAAGAAACAAGTATAGTTCCTGTTGATGCACCTGTGTTGCAATTTATCGGTGCCACGACAGTCCCCTCTGCGATATCCCATCGTTTTGCAGACGGCTCCCGGGTTACCTATGAATTTGCATCCCATACTGCATGGCGCGAGACATCAAACGCCAGTTACCCTGGTCAGCGACAGCGCCTTCGCCTGCCGGATCATGGCAATACACCCATTGATCAGCAGGTCGACATCACAAAAGATCTCGTTCCGGACACCCGATACTGGTCCCCAATCCCCAATGCCCTTCAAAATCCACAGGTTCAAACGCTCATTCGGGAATGGGAATATATGCAGTGGTTCCATCAACATAACTAACTATCCTCAAACACACTCAACACCTTGTCAACGACAGCCACGCACATTGCCTGGTATCACTGCGTCTCAGTGAGTATCGCGATCCATATGCTTCTTTTCGCATTGGCGTGGTTCTGTATCCCGGAACACATTGAGGTGGATTATGCGGCGAATGCAGCACTCTACGACAGCCTGGTTCATATTACGATCGAATTGCCGACCGTCAGCGAAAGCATGCCCTCGGTAAGCCCGGAACCCGTTTCTCCCGAGGAAGATCCTTTCGAACCAGACATCCAAACCGCAAGCATCGAACCCAATATCATCTGGACAGAACCCAGTCCTCAGCCGACGCCGGTACCTGCTGAATCCTCATCCGATCCGGATCCCGCCGTTCCTCCATCAGACACAGTTTCCAAGCCCGAACCATCGAGTGAGACAGGCACAATTCCGACACCGGATTCATTTGCCCGGCCTGAAGATGATGCTGGCAGCGCAAATCATCAGGCGGCAGCAAATACAGTGTTCGGAACAAACGTTGCCAAATCGGGATCTGAAGCGATCAATCCACAGCCGAATGAAGCCATTCTCCAGCCTCCGCAGCCGGATATGAAGCAGATATGGGCAGACTACACCCGCACGCTTTCCGATTATTTTAAAAGCAAACAGCATTATCCGGAAATGGCCAGAAGACTGAAACTCACCGGTACCGTATGGGTACTGCTCGAACTCCGTCGAAACGGAACCCTGATCTCAGCCCAGATTGCGCAGTCATCCGGCGTCCCCATTCTCGATGAAGCGGCTATCGAAGCGGCGACCCAGGCAACCCCGGTTCCGCCATTTCCTGCACAGACCACCGATCTGACAAAAAAAATTAAAATCCCTTACCGCTACAAACTCAAATAATCCGGGAGAATTCAGCGGCTCTGCCCCACACTATCCATTCCCCCGGAACGATTCAGGTTCTGTCCATCAAAGAGCGGATATGAGACTGGCTCATAGCTTATTGCGGAAAAAGCATCGGCTTCGGGACTGGCACTTTTCGCAGCCCAGTCATTGCATCTGCATTCAAAAGCTACAAGCTATAAGCCAGGATGATAGGATTCACGAAACTCAGCCACGGCTGAGCCAAACAACCACTATTTGCAGGATTTGCACTTTTTGCAGGAACCACCGCATCCGCCGCACTGAGCAGCAATACCTTCATTATAATGTTCCTGAATAAACACCTCACCGAGCTGTTTGCGGGCGATTTCTGGCTCGACCTCGAGAAGTGTCTTAATCCAGAACTGCGAAATCGGAGCCGTATCGTTGCGTTCAAGCAACGCCTTGATCAAATCCGTTGCCGTTTCGCGGTCATAGGAATCCCACAGGGATTTGATGGCTGAATTATAGATCGTGGGCACATCTGCCGTACTGTCTTCATCGACTGCGGCTATAAAGGGTTTGACGTCATGTTCCTTGCGGGCATGAACGATTGCTTTCTGAATCGCATTTCCTTTCAGTTTCGGGAAAAGAAGCGCTGCAATGAGCAAAACCCCAACAATACCAATAATATACATCGTATTCATAATCATTCCTTCACAGAGTGACACTGTCCCCCTCAAAAGCAGCGGCTTGTCTAATAACAGAACTCTTAATTGTCAAGATTGTAAGGGAAATGAATATTTTTTTATTGCGCCGCAGCTGTACAGACATCCGTGAAACATCTCTATTCACTAACCACTGACTGCGAGTACATGGAAAAAAATGACATTTTTAGTGTCTCATGGTTGAGCCACTGAAATTTCTGACATAGAATGGAATTGAGTATGTTTTGTATTGGGATTCTGACGCACCGGGATATGCAGGAGTTTTCAATGAAAAAAGTTTTATTGTTCCTAACAGCAATGAGCATGGCAATGTTGGGATGCTCTATTGATGATGTTTTGAATCTCGGCCCGGCATGTCCAAATATGTCGTATATTCAAATCAATGAAATACAATGTGACGCCGAATCCACTGAATCTGTATGCAAAACCTTCAATGAGGCAGGAGCTTACGACAATAACCGATGTCCTCTGGGGTATCGCTGCATGCAGATGGAAGTGCAGGGCGGCAGCAATTACTGTTACTGTCCAAACCCATGCAATGATACATGCTGCACAGATGGCCAGATTTGCAATGCCGCCGGACAATGCGTCTTGCCGCCGGACACAGACTGTACCAAAGATTCAGAATGCAAAGCCGCCGATATGTCCAGGCCATACTGTGACCCCACCTTGCATAAATGTGTGGAATGCATTGATAATAACAAAACACATAAATGCAAGGGAGAGCGAATTTGCAAAAATAACAAATGTTACGAATGCCTCGAAGACGATGACTGCTCCAAAGGTATGGTTTGTGACGCACATCGGTGTGTTCAATGCCACAGCTCTGAACCGGCATCATGTGACGGCAATGCTGTCATCTATTGTGCCAGCGGCTTTATTATGAGAGTCAAATGTCCTCCCACAGCAAGCATGTGCAAAAACGGGGAATGTGTCGAATGTGTCAGTAATAAAAATAAACCGGATTCATGCATGAGCTGCATCAACAACAAATGCATCGATTGCTACAAAGACAGTGATTGCACTTCTGATCCTTCACGCCCATACTGCAATAACAATAGATGCGTCAGTTGTCTCAACCACAGCGACTGCGAAAATCTCAACGATGAAAATAACTCAAATCTCAATTACTGCAGCCCAAACGGACAGTGCGTCGAATGCATCAATGACGAATACGAATCCACCTGCGAAGGTAAGGAATGGTATCATTGTGACAATGAAACCATAAAGATTGACCACTGCGATGCCACTTGCAGCGATAAAGATGGCTGCGTGGCATGTACAAATGACAAGGATTGCAAACAGCAGCAGACGGGTTCCATGTGCGTCGACAATAAATGTATCGAGTGTATGGAAGATGCCGACTGCGATGAAAACAAAACCAAAACCAAATGCAATAACATCGGCATTTGCAGTGAATGCATGACCAACGAGGATTGCAAAGGCTCAGATGCCAAATACTGCAACGAAAACGATGGCGCATGCGTCGAATGTCTGACCAGCGTGAACTGTACGGAGAAAAACCGTCCGATCTGTGGCGCTGATCATTACTGTATAGAAGAATGTGTGACGAACGCCGACTGCGGTGATAATCTCAGATGCAAGGATGGCAACTGCATAAAACCACCAGAACCCGGAAAATGCTTCGATGACACGGACTGTCCGGATGGCGTCTGCAACCTCATCAACGAAACATGCGTCGACTGCACAAAAGAAAAAAGCAGCTGCCCGGACAACAAATACTGCGACGTCAACAACATGAAGTGCGTCGAATGCATCGAAAATGATCATTGTCCAAGCAAGTATTGCGAAAATAATACCTGCCTCGACTGCAAGAACGGCAGCCAGAAATGTGAGGCAGGAACGCAATCTGTCTGCATCGGCAATAAATGGGAGCCTAAACCATGTGCCGATGCATCCAACAATCCTCTTAACTGTTACAATGATATGGAATGCGAAGTCTGCCCGAATGGACAGCAGAGATGCCAGAACAATACCGTCGAAACCTGCAATGGAAAAACATGGACGACCGTCAAAATCTGTGAAAAGGGATGCAACGGCAATGCCTGCGCCGACTGTTCTGATGGCGACTCCAAATGCGACAACAGTGGACAATCCACCTGCAGCAGCGGCGTGTGGGGTTCCCCTGTTTCATGTAACGGCAATGGCTGTTTCGGAGACAAATGCGCAAATTGTCCGCCAGGGGAAGTAAAGTGTGAATCCGGTTCGCGCAAAACCTGCCAGGACAATAACTGGAAATCCGACCCATGCCCAACCGGCACATGTATAAATTCCAAGGAATGCGAAACAAAGGAATGCGAAAGTGGCTTACGCTGTTCCGGAAATACCGTTCAGGAATGCCGGAATTACAAATGGGCAACTTCCCAGATATGCAATAACGACCAGACTTGTTCGCAGAATCAATGTGTCTCCACCAAACCTACCTACCGGTACGCTAAAATTGAATACGCACCCTGCGGCAGCTCCAACTGTTCCAGCTCTGACAACGGACCGGATATCGATGCCGTCCTTCTCAACGGTTCTTACCCTGCTACAGCATCCGGAAACTGTAATCCCAGTTTTGGTAGTTGCGACAAAGCAACCGGTTTCCCCGACTCCATCAACGGTACCACATGTTACTACCGCCAAAACGGCTCTTATACATTTGCAACCATCAGCAGCGGTTATCAGCTGATCCTGGATTTTGGCAGATCATTCACACAAGGAGATTACCTGACTGTATATGAACTGAGCGGTTGCTGGATGCCCGATACCAACCCGCCTCAAACAGCCAGAGATGATGGAATGAACGTCAGCGTTTCATCGGACGGAGCAAACTGGAAATCAATTTTCAGCACATCCTCGGTCTTTTCATACGCCGGAACAATCACCATTCCCATTCCATAACATGATTTCTCCGACCTTCGTCATGCTTCACCATGATCAGTTTTTCAGGAGGGGGCCAAGCCCCCTGCGGTGCTATTTGCCAAAGGCAAATACGCACCTACCCCCGATGCGGGAGTGCCCGCAACGCCCCGCGATATCAAATCCAAACAACTCGCCTCAGTTCGCAAAAAGCTGTCGCCCCTATTCACTATCTACTCCCAATAAAACTTAACGACATCCCGTTATTGCAATGATTTCGAATAACCATGATTAGTATTCATCATAATCACTACGCCGCCATGGACGGCGGCGAGAGGCGAGGGAGGCATGTCCATGGATGGACATGCCTCCCGCAGCTACGGCAGCACAACAAAGCGTGCGGGGGTTGTAGGGGGTGTTCACAAACGAACACCCCCTGCCGCGAAGCGTACAAGAAAAAGCACCCGCGCAGCAAAGCGCGATACAACTCGCCTCAGTTCGCAAACAATTTCCCACTTCCCTAATTCATCCCGAGTAATCCAATGACTATTTCAAAACCCGTAAAAATCATCGGCGGCATCGTTGCCCTCGTCATCTGCGCTACCCTCTATATGTTCTTCATGAAACTCGAACCCAGAGATTTCGTCAGACTGCCCGACGGCGTCCTCGATGACGCCATCTATGCCGCACAGCAAAAGGATCTCAAAGGATTCAAGCGGACTTTTACCAAGGATATCCAGGAAAAAATGCAGGCCATGCACGATAACAACATGAACCGCGATATGGGTATCACCGGCGATTCCGAAAAAGAAGAACTCTTCTGGACATGGGATACCCTCATGACACGCATGGCAAAGCAAGGCGGATTCGAGGTAAAAAAATCGTCCACAAAATTCTTCGACTACATGATCGACGGAAAGGCAAAACTCGAAATCGTCTACTTTGATAAAGAACGCAACAAAGAACGACAAAAAAACTATACACTGTACAGAAATGACGGCGTATGGAGAATCGACATCTCGGCGGATCCTGATTTCGTCAAGGCATACAACCAGTCTGTGCGTTCATTCCGTACAACGGAATCCGGTCATGACAGATATGACGAGTAAGCTCGGATTTTAACGGTAACTGCTTGTTTTATTTTACAATAGCCCCGCACATCTCTGCGGGGCTTTTTTCATTTTCCCCTGCCTTCCACATACCAGAGTTTTTCTGAACAAAAACATGAAATTCAAGTCAGGTTTAATTTGCCTTTTGATAACCGCAGGTATCATTCCATGGCTCATGACAGGCTGTCTCAAACCCGTCAAATACGCCGGAGAACTCGATACCCAGAAAGTGGAAACCACTTACGGGGATATTGCTCTCTCCGGCGAAGTTTACGACCGGTGGTGGGAAAAATACGGAGATGCCGCGCTCAATGAATACGTCCGCCTCGTTCTCGAAGAAAGTCCCACACTTCAGAATGCCTATCTCAAGCTCCTCGACAGCGAGTTATCGATCAAACAAGCACACTCAGGGTATTACCCGTATCTGACGTTCAATGCCGGAGCGGGTTACGGCGGACAGGTGTCCGAAAACAGCAGCAGCGATCCCAACTACAACCTCGGCCTCACACTGAGTTACGAAATCGACCTGTGGGGCAAGGTCCGTGCACAATCCCTGGTCAGTGAACTCTCGCAGGCATCCGTCCAGGATTCCGCCGAATCAGCAGCACTTTCACTCGTTGCAAATGTCGTCACCAACTGGTTCAATATTCAATACTACAGGGACCGCAAAGCGCTCATCGAACAACTCCTCGCCATTTCCGAAAGCTATTACGAACTCGTTCAGGAATACTACAGAACCGGCCAGACCAACGGCATGGACGTTCTGGAACAGCACCAGCAGCTCGAAACGCTTCGTGCCACATTGAAGGAACTCGATACCAACATCCGCATTACACAGCATTCACTCGAAATTCTTTCGGGCGGAAAAGCCCGGCCTGAAGTCGAAGGTTCATTGCCGCAGGCCATCGATGTCGGCGGCACAGTCGACGCCGATCAGCTCCTCCTGACACGACCGGATCTGCGCACTGCAAAACGCAGCGCACAGAAAGCGGATGCCCAGATCGTCATTGCACTCGCCGATCGCCTTCCTTCGCTCAGACTCAGCGCGTCGCTCTCGTTCAGATCGGCCAGCATTACCGAGCTGTTCCAAAGACTGATGTGGGATCTCGCCGCCAGCTTTTCGGCAAGTCTGTTCGACGGTTTTCAAAAGACGACCGCCATCGACAGAGCCCGCATTACCTACATCACTGAGCGCTATTCCTATGCACTGGCCGTCATGAATGCCATCGCCGAAGTCGAACAGGCCATTCTGAAGCTGCAGCTTCGGGAACAACAGCTCACGGATGCACAGGCCCAGCTCGAACGGCAAAAGGAAATCCTCGAAGTTTCCAGACAGTACTTCATCAACGGAAACCTCGACTACAGCAGGGTTCTGGCTGCACTTAAGAGCATGATCTCGGCTTCGCAGTCCGAACTCGAAGCACGCCGAACGCTGCTCCTTGCCCAAATCGATCTGTTCAAAGCCATGGGCGGTTCAACCTGGCTCAAAGAAACCTCTGAACAAGGCGCAAAACGCGCCCGTGAACGACTCGAACAACTCAAGGACGGCAAAGAGAAATCCGACGAATCGTCGTAATCCACTGCCCCATTCCAGCAATTCATCACAACCGGATATATCGTATCATTAAACGGAGACATCACCTTGAGCAGCAAAATAAAGCCCTTCATCATTCAGGGACTCATTGCCATCATTATTCTGGCAGTCGGAATATTCTGTTACAAAATGTTCCTGTCAGATAAGGTCGTTGCCAAAAGAGGCCAGCGTCCGGATACCGGTATTCTCGTGGAAGTCGTTCCGGTAACCAAAAAGGAACACACCGTGGTGATTACCGGCACCGGACAGGCAGAAGCCAGCAGAACCCAGAATTTAAAGAGCGAAGCCAACGGGCGAGTCATCTGGATAAGCGACCGGTTTTATCCGGGAGCACGACTGAAAAAGGGAGAGGTGATCGCCAAAATCAATACGGAAGACTACGCGATTAAGCTGGCAAATGCGAAGATTCAGCTTCGCCAGAAAGAAGTATCGCTGATGCTGGAAGAAGCCAGAGGCAGAGCCGCTTCGAGCGAACTGGATACGCTCAAAAAGACCATGACGGATACGACGCTCTCGGACGACGAAGCCGCCCTCGTCAAACGCCAGCCCCAGCTGCAGTCCGCGATTGCCGACGTCGAACTCGCCAAAAACAACCTCAAACAGGCGCAGCTGGATTACAATCGCAGTATCGTCAAATGTCCCTATGATGCCATCGTTCAGACGACAAATATTTCCATCGGCGACTATATTTCCGGGGGCACACAGCTGGGTTCCATCATCGCATCTGACGAATTCTGGGTTTACCTTAGCCTGAATCCGGCCAACGTCGCCTGGTTCAATCTCAGCTCGCAGCTCAGCGAAATCAAGGCCGAAGTCAGATACGATATCGGCGGCAAAACCATTACCAAACCGGCTCAAATCCGATCCGTTCAGCCTGCAGTCGAGTCGCTTGGACGCATGGTCCAGGTCCTGCTCGCAGTCCAGGATCCCATGTCAGAGCCCGTCAATGAGGCGCTTTTTATCGGAGCTTTCGTCCATGCATCCATCTATGCCCCCGACCCCCTCGACAGCATCGAGCTCCCGCGTGCATACGTCCGCGAAGGCAACCTCGCATACGTCTGCACCAGCGACAACAAGCTGTCGATCCGAAATCTGACAACCCCCTACCGGACGGATGACAACGTCTACGTCACGGACGGCCTTCAGGACGGAGATCGCGTCGTGACGACGATGATCAGCTCACCTGTCGAAGGCAGAAAGCTGCGCGTAAAAGGTGAAACCGATGTCGTCGGAACCGTATCGGAAGATACGGGCAGAGGATTCGGTCCGCCGAGGTGATCGGGCGTATCGGCCAGGGCCGATAGACCGATCGCGCCGGGCGTATTGCCCGCAGGGCAATAGCAGGCGCCCCCCCAAAAAACATCAGATTAACCTTAAATATAGAGAATATCAGCGTGGAAACACCAGAGAATACCCCCAAAACACAGCCGGAAACGCCGTCGGAATCCCTCAAAAAAATGCAGGCCGAGACGACCAAAAAGAAGCTTCCCCCCGTGGATCCGTCGCTATTCAAAGGTCCGCTGGCATGGATGGCTTCGAACCATGTCGCAGCAAATCTGCTGTTCCTGACGTTTATCGTGGCCGGACTCGTCATGCTGCCCTATCTGCGCAAGGAATTGATGCCCAACGTCGAGACGGAACGCATCATGATCAGCGCAAACTATCCGGGGTCGACGCCGGATGACGTCGAAGAGGGCATCGTCATTGCCATCGAAGAGGCCGTTCGCGGTATCGATGGCGTCAAAAGAATTACGAGTACATCGTCCGAAGGATCCGGAAGCGTCATCGCAGAACTGACCGAAGGCGCAGACACCATGCGCACGCGCAACGAAATCGAACGGCAGGTCGACCAGATTACGACCTTCCCATCCGATATGGACAAGCCCGTCGTCCGTGAAATGACGCGAAAATCCTCGGTTCTCTTCGTTATCGTCTATGGAGATACCAATAAAGCCGCACTCCGGGAAGTCGCGGAAGAAGTCCGCGATGAACTGATTACGCAGAACGGCGTGACGATGGTCGAACTCCAGAATGTGGAAAACCCCGAAATCGCCGTCGAAATATCCCAGGAAGCCGTCCAGAAATACGGCCTGAAAATCGCGGATGTCGCCAGTGCCATCAGTTCGAGTTCCGTCGATCTTTCGGCCGGCAACCTCAAAACCGAGAGCGGCGCCGTGATGCTGCGTACCGAACTTCGCAAGCGATACGCCAGCGAATTCGAAAAAGTCGTCCTCAAATCGAGCACCGACGGACGCGTCGTCCATCTGAGCGATGTGGCCAAGATTACGGATACTTACGAAGAATCCGACTATACGGCTCATTACAACGGGCTTCCCGCAGTCCAGATGACCGTCTACAGCGTCGGAAATGAGACCCCCGTCGGCGTATCCAATGCCGTGCGAGCCTATCTGGAATCCAGGGAAGGAACGTATCCGGCAGGCATCAACGTCGGCATCCGCAGCGACCGGGCCGATTCCTACCGCGTCCGTATCGACCTGCTCATGAACAATGCCTACATGGGACTCGTGCTCGTCCTGCTGTTCATCGGACTGCTGCTCGATATCCGCATTGCCTTCTATTCGGCCCTGGGCATGCTCACATCATTCGTCGGCGCAATCGCCATCATGGTCATGTTCGATGTCTCGTTCAACATGATCTCACTGTTCGGGTTCATTCTGGCACTCGGCATCGTCGTCGATGACTCCATCGTCGTCGGCGAAGAATTCTACGTCAACCACAGCCGGGGATATCGTGGTTCTACGGCATCCATTCTGGCACTCAAAAGCGTATCGACGCCGGTCATTTTCTCCGTTCTGACATCGATCATCGCCTTTATTCCGCTGCTGTTTTTGCCGGGAATGCTCGGAAAAATGTACCGGGATCTCCCCATCATCGTCATCATCATTCTGTGCATCTCCATTACAGAATCCATGCTGATACTCCCTGCACACCTTTCCGGAATGAAGCGAAAAACGCAGGGATTTATCGCGTTGTTCCAGAAATTTCAGGCAAAACTCGCCAACTGGTTCGAAAAACTCATCAATAAATACGTCCATGGATTCATCGTCGGATGCGTTAAAATTCGTTATATCGTCGTAGCCATCTCCATTGCCCTGCTCATCGGAACCATCGGTTACATATCGAGCGGTCGACTCCGGTATACGATGATGCCCGAAGTCGAAGGCGACCAGGTCACTGCCTCCATCCGAATGGCCGAGGGAAGCCCGGTCAGCCGCATGCGCGAAGTTGAAAAATACTTCATCGAAAAAACGAACAAAACCATCGAACAGTTCAAAGAGAACGGCGAGAGCACCGTCGTCGGCGTCTACTCACAGATCTCCGGCGGGAGTTCGGCATCCGTTCAGGTCTATCTCGTTCCGGCAACCGCACGAAAATACGTATCGAGTGAATTCGCCGCCGCGTGGCGAAAAAATGTCGGCGAAATTCCGGGCGTCGAAGCCCTGAGCTACCGATTCAACCAGGGGCCAGGTGCCGGCGGTGCCGGAGCGATGTTCAACCTGTCGCACCGCGACAGCAATATTCTGGACATCGCTGCCGAAGAATTCGCTTCCCGGCTCAAAAAATACAACGGCGTCAAGGACGTCGATGTCAATACCGCCGCAGGAAAGGCACAGCTTTCCTACAAACTCAAACCCGAAGCCAGAGCCCTGGGCATCACTGAAAATGACTTCGCACGCCAGCTCCGCGCCGCCGTCTACGGATCCGAAGCCCTCCGTCAGCAGCGCGGACGCAATACCGTCAAAGTCTTCGTCCGATACCCATACGAAGTCCGCACGACGGAAGCACTCGTCGACAACTTCCTCATCCGGACGCCGGCAGGCGGCGAAGTCCCGCTCTCGGAAGTCGCCACCATGGAACGCGGTCATGCGCTCAAAAGCATTTCACGAACGGACGGAAAACGCATTCTCACTGTCAATGCCGAACTCGACGGCAACGTCACCACCTTCGAAGAAGTCATGAAGGAACTCCAGAAAAAGGATATGCAGGAACTCCAGACCAGCTTCCCGGGACTGACCCTCAGTATGGGCGGCATGCAGGCCGAAAGCGGCGAAATGATGTCCAAGATGATCCTCTTTTTCGCCTTCTCCATCTTCGTCATGTACGCCATGCTGGCCATATCCTCGCGTTCCTATGCACAGCCGATCATGATCCTCGTCGCCATCCCCTTCGGATTCGTCGGTGCCATTCTCGGACACATATTCCTCGGATATAACCTGAGCCTCATCAGTCTGCTCGGTATGATTGCCCTGTCCGGCGTCGTCGTCAACGCATCCATCGTTCTGACGAGTGTCGTCAACGACTTCCTCAGGGAAGGCATGTCCCTGCGAGACGCCGTCATAGAAGGCGCGACGCGGCGCTTCAGACCCATATTCCTGTCGGTTCTCACCACGTTCCTCGGCGTCTTCCCCATGATCCTCGAAACCTCAAAGGAAGCAAGATTCCTCATCCCCATGGCCATCAGTCTCGGCGTCGGCGTCCTCTTTTCCGCCGTCATTACGCTCGTCATCGTACCGTGCAACTACATCATTCTCGACGATGCCAAATCCTTCCTCAAGCGCATTCTCGGTTTGAATAATACCGACGAAGACGACGAAAACACCGAAATGCCGCAGAACAACTGACGAATACTCAAAAATCGGTAACATCCGCAGCCTGCAGCCAAATCGCGACGCCGCATTGATGTTGATCAAATAGCGACGCCGCGCTTACACCCATTGCCAGTGCACTGGCTGCACTATATTCAGAAATCCCCCCATAATACACCTATACTCACCACATAAACGCTCAAGTCCCCTTCCTAATAAACCCACATTAACCCACATATACCTACACATCACCAGTCAACCACAAGGGTTTCCTCTTCTCCCTTCCCGCCCGCCGACTCGCCGTCCTAACCCCAAATACGCACGGTCATGGCACACTGCTCCCTTTCCGATTTTAATCATCGTAAAAAAAAGCATCCCGATGTGCCTGGCATGTACAGCACTTCAGTATCATGTTCCGCGTCCGGAAATCATGATGCCGCAAACCGCCCCTCGGTTGGTCGTACATTATTTTGGGGAGATTATTGTCTTCAGACAAATCCGGATGAATACATTCGGCACCTCCTGAAACTGGAAGGAACATTCCTTCACTTTCATGATGCCATTGAGGATGGATTTGTTTCACTCAGATGTACGATTTTTTTGCAATGTACCCATAACCACTAACTCCGGAGATACGTTTGGCTTGCTCCCGGACTGTGTTCTGACGCCCTGCAGGGCGCTTCAGATGTGACACCCCGTTGGGGCGTGGCTGATTTAATTTGTACAGACGTGCCGCGACACGTCTGTACTCACTATTCATCAACCACTATTCATGATGCATTATGAATTCCCCAAATCCCGGCATCCAACGCCCAAACGCCAGCATCCATCGAAGAAACGCGGCTTTTTTTGTGGCATGATCGAAAAAATGATCACCCTGTGGATAACTAATGGTATAATGCGAGGTTAGAAAAATGGGTTTGCCTGCAGCTCCGGTTGGTATCCCTCCAAAATGGGATCGAGCCTGGCTCCTGGAGATATGGCAGGATGTTTATGGACTGTTTTTTTTACAATTTGGAGTTCCCTTGACTCGTAAGATCCTGATTAATGGGCGACGTGAGGAAGAAGTGCGCGTTGCCATCGTCGAAAACCAGACACTTGAAGATTTCGAGATTCAATCCAAGCACAGCGGCCTGTTGAGAAATAATATCTACCGCGCAGTTGTGACCAGCATTGCGCCCAGCTTAAATGCCGCATTCGTAGATTTTGGCGAATCCAAAAATGGTTTTCTTGCTTTTAATGATGTCGTCGAAAGTGTTTACGCCAAACCCGTAAAAGATGCCTCCAAAATCGCCGATATCCTCAATGTCGGACAGGAATTGATCGTTCAGATCATCAAAGATGCTACCGGCCTTAAAGGGGCACAGGTCACGACCAATATCAGCGTCGCAGGACGGTATCTCGTTCTGAGACCAAAAGATGCCAAAAGCGGTGTCTCGCGAAAAGTCGATGATGATGCCCGTGCCGACTTGACGCAAAAAATTCGAAGCCTGGATTTGCCCGATGGATATGGATGCATCGTCCGCACCAATGCCATGGATCAATCCCGGGCCATTCTGCTTCGCGATGCAAAGGTTCTCGTTCAGCTCTGGCATAAAATCGAAGCCGAAGCCGCTAAAAGCACCGGCCCAAAATTGCTCTACAATGACCAGGATCTCGTCGTTCAGGCGATGAGGGATTATTTCGATTCGACGATCAATGAAGTCATCATCGACGACAAATCCTGCTATGAACGTGCACTCACATACGTCAAGGCAACCGTTGCAAGCAGCGAAAACAAGCTCACACTCTACTCCGACAAACTGCCGCTCTACACCCGATACGGCATCGAAAAACAAATTGATCGCATATACGCACGAACGGTCAGGCTTCCAAGCGGCGGCTTCATTGTCATCGATCCGACAGAAGCTCTGACAGCAATCGACGTTAACTCCGCACATTCAACCAAGCGCGAGTCGCAGGATTTGACAGCGTACCACACAAATCTTGAGGCAGCAGTGGAGATCGGGCGTCAGCTCAGAATGCGCGACATCGGCGGACTCATCGTCATCGATTTCATTGATATGCGCCTCGGCAAACATCAGCGCGACGTCGAACGCGTCATGCGAAACGCTCTGATGCGCGACAAAGCACGCTGCAAAGTCGAAAGAATCAGCGCCAACGGACTGCTCGAAATTAACCGGCAGCGCATCAGTCAGGCGCTGTCGCAAAGAACACATCTCGAATGCCCCACATGCGGCGGCCGTGGATTCATTCCAAGTGCAGATGCCATCGGCATGACTCTGATTCGTGAAATCGACGCACGCGCAGCCAATGGCGAAGTCGGCGGCGTTATCATCAAACTCCACCCGGATATCGCACAGCAGCTGCAAAATGAAAGAAGACGTGAATTCGCTCAGCTCGAACTCGAATACGGCATCCGGATCGAAATCGTCGCATCGCGCGATATTTCTCTCGGTGACGAATCCATCGAATGGCTGACCAAAAAACAGGAAAGCGAGCTCCATCCGGAACGTTCCTGCAACACCGATCAGGATGCAGCATCCATTATCGATGTCGCCGAAGCCTATCAGACAAACGATGAAGGCGAAAATGCCTACCGGCCAAATGATTTCGAAGAATTCTCAAGCGAAGAAGCAAGACGCAAACGCGCCGCAAAACGGGCTGCACAACAGGAATCCCGCAATAAACCTGAATCTGAGTCACAGAATGCTCCTATCCATACAGCTCAAACCAACGACGATAGTTCTGAAGATTCATCCGCAGATACCAAAAAAGTCACCGGCGCTCACAATGCCTCCGCATTGGCTGTACTCGCCATTCTGATTGATCAGATGAGAGGACGCATGGCCGAAAAGAAAGCCCGCCATGAAGAATGTATCCATCATCATCTGAGCTTCCGCGGAAGACGGCGGCATACCCCAAAAGAAACCCCTGGCATCCAGTCCGACTTGCGCCTGTTCGTACTCGACGTACTCAAGGCCGTATGCCTCGTCGGATGTGGCTGCAGTACAGATGTTTCCCGAAAGGAAATGCTCGACCGTATGCTCGAAGCCAGTGACTGGCTGATGGCAACCGCACAGCTTCCTCAGCAGGAACTCAATAAATGGGCCATCGCTCTCCGAAATCAGGTCACATCAAAACATGCAACAGCACGCCTCAATTGCCTCTTCGACGAATCTTCCAATCCACGTCCGGACGAAATTGCAAGAATTCTGATCGACGAACGCAATGCGGCTCTGGGAAATGCTAAAAAATTAAACGAAAAATCCATTCAAACGCTGCAAAACCGAATTGCTGCACGATGCGCATCTATCTTCGGTGATCACGCCGAAAATACTGCACCGTCCGACAAATCAGTCCAGCAGCCAACGTTCGAACAACAGATCGAAGATTTGAATATGAACGACATCAAAGACCTCTTTTTCGATGCCCCAGCACAATCGGAAAACGACACACACGCCGAACCTGCCGATGCACTTTCAGATTCAATGTATTCGGATGATTCCGAAAACAAAGCTGAACACCGAAGATCGCGAACGCGTAAGCTGCGGCAGCCGATTGACCAGTCCCGAAAAGTTTCGCCTTTCGCAGGTGAAAATGCAGAAGTCGTCACGAGTGATGTGCCCATTGCCCCAATGACCATGCTCAGTGATAGTGATGATGCAGAAGCAAAACGTGCCGCTGAGAACAAAGCATCACTCGAGCAGGCAATCACACAGGAATTGCCGGCAGTCTCCATTTCGAGAAGAGTTCGGCATACACGCCGGGATCGCGAAAACAGACAGCCCGATCCCCAGCCCATGGAACCCATTCCAGCAGAAACTGCCCCTCGAATGCCTGCCAGTGAACCTCAAATCGCCGATGCTCCTGCAGTTTCCGACAGCAATTCCCGACGCGTGCGGCGTACACACCGTACACACCCCATGGGACAAAATGATATGCCGCAGACAAATGCGATTCCGGAAGCCACCTTTATTCCGGAACGTGCGGATAGTTCGGATTCAGCGCAGAATGCTGAGGAATCGAACAATCAACCGATCCCTCAGAAAACAGCTGCCGATGTTTCTCTGGAACAGATCCAGGATAATCCGGACATCACGGCACGCAAAAGCCGCAGAACTCGCATGACCCGCAAAGCGGATGAATCCGAAAGACTGGATGCTGCCCCCGTGGAATCCGCTGCCGCGCCCGTCGCAGTCACGGATAATCAGGTCATTTCCTCTGCCACCGCAGAGGAAGCCGCAGTCGAAGTTCCCCGGCATAATCGTCGGGAACGTGCAGCACGAAAAACCAAATCGACGCAGCAGCCCGCAGCAGAAATCAATCCAGTAATTGCTGAGGATGATCATAAGATCGAAAAATCCCCCAGAATTGATGCTCTCGAATTGCTCAGATCTGCATCCTCCGAAGGTACACGCAGTACCCGCAAAGTACGCAAAACCCGTATGATAAATGCAGATGCTGTCGATAACCAGGATATGCCCGCTGCGGCTCAGGCTCCGATTCCCCAAAACCATTCTCAAATTGCTCCGCAAAGCAATGAGAGCATTGAGAATGCTGCCGCTCCCGAATCAGAACAGACAGTCAGCACGAACAAACGTCGTACACGCCGTACGCGGCGCACTGCCGGAACTCTGGATTCAGCACCTGAACATGCGCAGGCCGAAGAAATTCCCGCAGCTCAGGAACCCGAAATCCGCGCTCAACCACAGGAAATTCCTCAGACTCAGGATAATATGGACAGCCCGCGTCCCAGAATACGAAGGACGCGACGCACCAGACCTGAAGAAGAATAATTCATTCTAAAATCACATCGGGCTCCCCTCCGGAGCCCGATATTTTTTCACATACGCTCTGAATATCTGAGCCCTAGTCCTCGCCTCGTTTACCGTCAGGACTTGCCGGATTCATGTGCCATTCAACACGATACGCATGACAGAGACATAAACCATGGATAAAAATTCAATGCCAAATACAGATTTGAGCACCATCATCGCCAATGAACTCAACATTCCGCAGGCATCCGTCGCCGCAGTCATTGAACTGCTCAACGAATCCGCCACTGTACCTTTCATTGCACGCTATCGAAAAGAACGCACCGGCGGACTCGATGAAGTCCAGATTCGCACGATCGAAGAACGGCAGACTTACCTCAACGAACTCAATGATCGCAGAAATACCATCATTTCTGCCATCGAAACCCAGGGCAAAATGACGCCCGAACTCAAAAAACAAATCGAGGAAGCCGCAACCAAAACTGCGCTCGAAGACCTGTACATGCCCTACAAGCCAAAACGCCGGACTCGCGCCATGATAGCTCGCGAAAAAGGACTCGAAGGTCTGGCAAACGTCATTCTGTCACAGACATTGGATGGGAATCCGCAAACGGCAGCCTCCGCCTATATCAACACTGAACTTGGCGTGGAATCTGAAGAGGATGCACTCAAAGGCGCTGCAGATATCGTTGCCGAAGTCATTTCCGAACAGGCCGTCGTTCGCGATTACCTGCGCCAGTACATGACGGAACAAGGCGAAATCGTTTCTGAAGGCACGGACAAAGCCTCCGAAGAACGATCCAAATTCGAACAGTATTACAATTACAGAATTCCCGTCACAAGCTGCAAAGGGCACAGTTTTCTCGCCATCCGGCGCGGCGAAAAAGACGGATTCCTCCGCTCTGTCATCGAAATCAACGAAGAAAACGCCGTCGATCATATCGCATCCATCATGCACATGAATCCGGCATCCCCCTTCGGTCCGATCCTGCTCGAAGCCTGTACAGATGCTTTCGAACGACTGCTTCAGGCAAGTATCGAATCCGACGTGCGCGTCGAACTCAAACAAACCGCCGATCGCGAAGCCGTCGACGTCTTTGCACAAAATGCCGAAAAACTGCTCCTCGCTGCGCCCTTCGGCGCCAAAGCCGTCATCGGTATCGACCCCGGAGTCCGCACCGGATGCAAATGTGTTGCCCTCGACGAAACAGGAAAATTCCTCGAAAATACAACCATTTATCCTCAAACAAAGAACCAGGCTGAAGCCGAAAAAATTCTGCTCGACTTCCTCCACCGACATCCGGCAAGAGCCATCGCCATCGGAAACGGAACCGCTGGACGCGAAACGGAATCTTTCGTCCGTCACCTCGTACAGTCACTCCCCGAAGAGATCCGCCCATACGTCGTCATGGTCTCTGAATCCGGTGCCAGTATTTATTCCGCATCAGACCTGGCCCGCGAAGAATTTCCCGACCTGGATCTGACCGTCCGGGGCGCCATTTCCATCGCCAGAAGACTTCAGGACCCACTCGCCGAACTCGTCAAAATCGACCCCAAATCCATCGGTGTCGGACAGTATCAGCACGACGTCTACCAGCCGCTGCTCAAGAAAAAACTCGAAGAAGTCGTCGAAAGCTGCGTCAACCGCGTCGGCGTCGAACTCAATACCGCTTCGGCTGAACTCCTCTCCTACGTCGCTGGCATCGGCCCCTCCATGGCCAAAAAAATTGTGTCCCATCGCGAAACAAACGGCAACTTCAATTCGAGAGCACAACTCCTCAAGGTTTCCGGACTCGGTCCCAAAACCTTCGAACAGGCCGCCGGCTTCATCCGCGTGCGCGAAAGTGACAACCCGCTCGATGCTTCGGCTGTTCACCCCGAACGATACAAACTCGTCGAACAAATCGCCAAAGATATGGGCCATTCCGTCCGTGAACTCGTCGGAAACCCGGCATTGGCCTCAAAAATCAACGTCTCCAAATATATCTCTGACGATGTCGGTCTGCTCACCCTCAACGATATCGTTCAGGAACTCCAAAAACCCGGCCGCGATCCCCGTGCCGTCTTTGAACCGCCTAAATTCAACGACGAAGTCACAAAAATTGAAGATCTCAAGGTCGGTATGATACTCGACGGCGTCGTCACAAACGTGACGAATTTCGGTGCTTTCGTCGACATCGGTGTCCACCAGGACGGCCTCGTTCACATCTCTGCCCTCTGTGACCGCTACATCTCCAACCCCGCCGAAGTCGTCAATGTCAACGATGCTATCCGCGTGCGCGTCATCGACGTCGACCTGCCGCGAAACCGCATTGCACTGAGCTGCCGGCTCCAGGATGAGCCTGCAAAATCTGCTCACCAAACAAAATCTTTCAACAATAACAATAAGTTACATGACAAAAACCGTCCTCAGAAAAATGATTCCAGACAGTTTAGCAACAATCCATTTGCCGGATTGAAAAGATAATTTTATGGTATCGTCGGGCTATGTAAACATACGCCCGACACTCGCCGCGCTATTATCATACGCGCGGCCATCTCTTTTGGTTTTGCATGTATGAACGATATTGAATGGATGCAGCAGGCTATGAACGAAGCCGCAAAAGGCGGCTGGACAGTTCATCCCAATCCCATGGTGGGAGCCATTATCGTCAGGCACGACCAGGAACTTGGAAGAGGATATCACCACAAAGCCGGTATGCCTCACGCCGAAATCGAAGCCCTCAGACAGGCGCAGGAACTGGGACACGATGTCAGGGATGCCACCATCTACGTCACGCTTGAACCATGCAATCACTATGGCCGAACCCCACCGTGCACGGAAGCCCTCATCAAAGCCGGCATAAAAAGATGTGTCATCGGATCCGTCGATTCAGATCCCCGCGTCCGGGGGGCAGGCATACGGCGGCTGCAGGAAGCCGGCATTGAATGCGTCGTCGGCGTCTGCCAGAATGAATTGCTCGAACTCAATGCGGCATTCTTCACCCGAACTCGGGATAATCGCCCATTCATCACCGCAAAATGGGCCATGACCGCCGACGGACATACCGCTACCGCCACCGGTTCCTCACAATGGATTACGGGGCCCGAAGCACGACGTGATGTTCATGTTGAACGTTCAAAACACGACGCAATTATCGCAGGCACACAGACCATTCTCCTCGATAACCCTCAGCTCAATGTCAGACTCGACGGAACCTGGAAACAGCCCATTCGCATCATTCTCGACAGAACCCTCAGGATTCCCCTCTCCCACAACGTCTTTGATACGACGAATCAAAAAACCATCCTGTTCACCGCAAATCATAGCGCCGAGACTGCCCCGTGGCAGGATCGCGGCGTTTGTGTCGAATATGCCGAAGAAACAGAAAACCGTCTGAATCTCACGCAAATTCTGCAGACTCTTGCCCAAAAATACACCATAACCACGCTTTATTGCGAAGGGGGAGCTGCACTCCACGGTGCCCTGCTCGATCAGCATCTCATCGATCAGGTTCATATCTATATGGCTCCAAAACTCACCGGCGGTCTGCATGCACGCGGGTGCATCGCCGGAACCGGCATCGATAAGATGTCAGATGCCGCTCAGTTCTCATGGAATGAAATCATCAGACTCGGCAGCGATATCCGGCTTTCCGGACGTCTCCGATGGTCATAAACACGGATTCCGGACATGTTCACAGGACTCATCGAAACTACAGGACAAATTCGCAGAATACTGCCGGCAGACGAAGGCGTTCAGCTCACCATATCCTCCTCACTCCGGAATTATCAGTTGGGCGAAAGCATTGCGGTAAACGGTATTTGCCTGACCGTCATTTCATTTGACCACGATTCTTTCCGGGCAGACGCATCCTCCGAAACGCTGGCAAGAACAAACCTCGGTACGCTCCATCCCGGCGATGAGGTTCACCTCGAACGCGCTCTGAAGCTCGGTGACAGACTCGGTGGACACTGGGTGAGCGGACATATCGATGGAACGGGAACCATCGCTCACACTACCCCACATGGATCCAGTCTGGCCGTTACGATCCAGGCTGCCCCCAATTTGCTCAGATATATCGTCGAAAAGGGCTCCGTTACGCTCGACGGTGCATCCCTGACCGTCAATCGCGTCGACAACGCATCCTTCGAAATCATGATGATTCCCCATACGCAGTCAGTACTGGCAAAATCATTCACCCAGCCGGGACGCATCGTGAATATCGAAGTCGATATCCTTGGAAAATACGTCGAAAAACTGCTCTCTTGCCACAACGATAAACAAAGTGATATAGATTCTGCGCCATCTTCGCTGTCACTCCAAAAATTGCGCGAAGCTGGCTTTTATTAATCTGAAGTCGGATATTTTTTAGTCCGCTTTTTTGACAGGTGAATCTTTCTCAAAGGCGGATACTCGCGTTTGTTATGCTCACGAGGAGCATGGAATGTTAACCACTATTGATGACGCCATTGAGACATTGCGCCAGGGAAAAATGATTATTCTCGTCGATGACGAACATCGCGAGAACGAAGGGGATCTTTGCATGCTCGCCAAAGATGTCACCCCGGATGATGTCAATTTCATGGCCAAATACGGGCGAGGACTGATTTGCCTGACAATGCAGCAAAAACGCCTCGAAGAACTCCAGATTCCACCGATGACTGCACACAATACGAGTCGCTTCCACACGGCATTTCACGTCAGCATCGAAGCCGCAGAAGGCGTCACCACCGGGATCAGCGCCGCAGATCGCGCTCATACGATGAAACTGGCGTCCTCTCCCCATTGTCATGCGGAAGATCTGGCGCGCCCCGGACACGTCTTTCCCATCGCTGCGCGTCCCGGTGGTGTACTCGTCAGAATCGGACAAACCGAAGGAAGCGTCGATCTCGCTAAACTCTGCGAATGTCCCGTCCCGGCCGGTATCATCTGCGAAATCATGAAAGATGACGGCACGATGGCCAGAATGCCCGATCTCGAGATATTTTCCCAGATTCACGATATTCCCATCGTGACCATCGCAGATCTCGTCGCCTATCGTCTGCGAACAGAATGCCTCGTCGTCAAGACAAACGAAAAAATACTGCCGGACGGCATGGCAAAAGGCTTTAAAGCCATTTCATTCAAAAGCAAAATCGACGGCGCAACACATCTGGCACTGACATGGAATCTCGATAATGCCACGGTTCCGCCATTAATCAGAGTTCACAGCGGCGCCGTATGGAACGATTTGCTCGGACTCAACGACGACGGACATGCGCTCTCGCATGCGCTCGACAGAATCCGAACCTATGGATGCGGCGCATTGCTCTATATCCACCGCGAAGATGATGCACTCGACGCCGCTTTGAGCGGACAAGCTGCCCCCGATGACGAAGCTGTCAATCGTGTCGCACCGGATACAAAACTTTATGGCACCGGCGCTCAGTGTTTGCGGGAACTCGGCATTTCCGACATGATTCTGCTCACCGATTCCCCCAAAAAACTGGCTGCTCTCGATGGGTTTGGATTGCGAATCATCGAAACCGTTCCTCTTCATACCCCATAAACCGAATTAATCGTTATTCAACACTCACACATAGGATTCAAGCTCATGACAGTCATTCACGAAGGCATTCTTAACGCTCAAAATCTTAAAATTGCTGTCGTCGTTACCCGGTTCAACAGCTTCATTACCGAACGACTCATTGAAGGTGCCCTCGATACCATCAAACGACATGGAGGAAATCTCGAGGATGTCGAAATCTTCAAAGTCCCTGGATGTTTCGAAATTCCGGTCGCTGCTGACAAAATCGCAGCTTCGGGAAAATTCAGTGCCATCGTGTGTCTGGGTGCACTCATCCGCGGCGCGACACCTCACTTTGATTACATCGCTGCCGAATGCACCAAAGGTATCGCACAGCTCGCTCTGAATTACCACATGCCCATATCCTATGGCGTCATCACGGCTGACACGCTCGATCAAGCCATCGATCGTGCCGGTACAAAAGCTGGTAACAAAGGTGCTGAAGCTGCTCTCGCCGCTATCGAAATGGCTCAGCTCTTCAAAAATATTAATCTGTAACGATTTCCTTCATATTCCGGCAACTTATTCAACGCATAGATTAATAACATCATGACTAATCATACCAATTCTGCATGGTCTCCCTCTCCCCTGACTCCGGAACAGACGCAGACCCGTTCTGCGGCTGCCGCATGGTTTTTCATTGCCAGCAAAGATAATGACTATGCAGATCTGCTCTGCATGCTCAAAAACTATCTTTCCGAACAATCGCAGGCCAATGAAAGCATCGCACGCTTCTCAGAAAAACCTTCACAAAAAAAAGATATTCGCTCCCTCCTGAAAATCTGCTTTCCAAAAGCAGATTTGAATCAGGCCGAAGCCATGGCCATGCGACATGCCCCATATCAGGACATCACGGATGAACTCCTCGATGAAATCATGCAGACGACGCACACTGAGGGATACGAAATCCTCCCATGGAGAGAAGCTTCCCTGCGCGTGCTTGCCCTCGAATTTATGGCAAACCTGAAATCTTCCTCTGCACAGCTCACCGAAGATGCCATCATTCGAACGACATCCATGCTGAATCCCAAATTGCGCGGTACTACCAAAAACGCATGTCAGCTCATTGCCGGACAAAGAACGAGATTGCGAAAGGCGATGAGAATGATCGTCCTCGCGTCCCTCTATCTCCTTCAATACAGTCCTTCCCTCTCGCTCGAAGAACTCCAGAGTGAAGTCATGCAGCTCGTTCAACCATGCCCCGATCCCGATTTCATTCGCGATGAATTCCCATTCGACGGCTTCTTTGCAGACGATGGTACTTACAATGCGCGAGGGAGATTCGCATTCTGCCAGGCTGCGCTCAATATCCGCAGTATCCTTGAACACAGGGATCAATTGGACGAACTCATCCAGAATTCGAGCAAACGATGGAGAATTCCGCGAATGGCGCTCGTCGATCTCAATATCCTCAGACTCGCAACCTACGAGCTTTATTTTGAACGCATTTCTACGCCGAGAATTCTCATCAATGAAGCCGTTGAGCTGGCCAAAATCTTTGGTGCCGATCAAAGCAAGAACTTCATCAATGGTATCCTGCAGCAATTGTGCAACGACAACAATATTTCCGTCGCATAAATTCATTATCCCATGAAATACCTGACGCTGTGTTTTCTTTCACTCACCCTGCTTGTTGGATGCGGCAATTCAGACCCCATGCCTTCGGCGGTTGACTACCTGACCCCCGAGGATAATCAAACGCACCACTATCGCCCGATCCACAAGGATTATCCTCTATGGACGTTCGCACAGCTGGGAAATACATTGACGCTCAGAACCGGTGATAGTTCCATAAAACTCAGTGTCCGCCGCAATCCGAATCAGGTCATTATCCGGAAATCGGGAAAAATTCTTGGACATATCGAAAATAACGGCGGCGGAGCACAAATGAAGTATGCAATAGCGAGTGCTGATCGCCTCGAATTGAACTGCCTGGATCCGGGAAAATTCGAAACATTCAACGGTTCGAATCACGTGTCGTATACGCTCGAAAATAAACGTGCAGTTGCAACAAACGGCTTATCCATTCAGACGATTCCGCGTGCCGGGAGATTTACCATCACCGCTGCAACGCCACCCAAATCCCCGAATACATGCAATCCCGATGTCGGGGACGATGCCAAAGACAATACCAATTCACCCAATACATGCGACGGTATCGAACTGGAATCCCCTTTCTCCATGGCCGGTACTCTGCTCTTTCAGGACGATTCCTTGCCGCTCCCCGAGCGAGCTGCTCTCGCTTGGTTTATCACCAGATTTCCCGTCTGCACTTCCCAACAATAATGATAAGGTGCTTGTACTGCCGGAGTGTTGATAAGACCTGATCCAACAAAAAAAGCCGCGCATCTGCGCGGCTTTTATTAAATCAATTATCTTTGGCGTACATCAGTCGGCAACATACTGGGCCAGTACACAGGTGACATTATCCTTGCCGCCATTGTCACAGGCGCGCTGAATGAGGGCCGATACGGCACCATTCAAATCATCCCCGTACTGACGGAGAAGATCCTGCATCTGCTCATCGGGAACTTCACCCGAAAGACCATCTGAACAAAGCAGATAAATATCCTTATCCTGAGGAACTTCAAAACTGATGTCGACCTGAACATTATCCTTCATTCCAAGGGCACGAACGATAACATTCTTATGCGGGAAATTCTTGATTTCCTCTTCCGTCAACACCTTCATTTTAATGTAGTCATTCAGAAGCGAATGATCTTCTGTCATTTGCTTCAGCGTACCATTGCGAAAACGATAAATGCGTGAGTCACCAACATGCGCAATATAGACGCCGTCTTTCGTAAAATTGACAGCAACGATGGTCGTACCCATGCCCTTTTTCTTGGCATTCGCAAGGGCTTCTTCATAGATGCGAAGATTTGCATATTTGATCGCAGTTACAAGACGATTCTCTTCGTACTTTTTCTGGCGATCCATTTTAAATGGCCAGGTTATCTCGTCATCTTCCGCAGTATCCTTAAAAAACTGGGATACTGTCTCTACTGCCATCTTACTGGCAACCTCGCCTGCTGCGTGACCGCCCATCCCATCGGCGACGATATATAAAAGTTGATCATGTACGATGAGAAAACTGTCCTCATTGTGGTTGCGTTTTCTGCCGACGTTCGTTTCGCCTGCTTTCCGAATGCTCATCTTTATTATCCCTGGTCACGATACGATAAAAAAATCAGGCACAAGCCTGCCGTCTGACTTTTTACCCCTCTTAACCAAACTTTGTCAACTATTGGCATTACATCAAACGTTTTCTCACAACGATCGATGATTGAACCCCAACGTTCATTCATTGTCTTGTCACTTAAACCACGAATTGTTAAAAGGCCTTGCCCGTCAGTTACACGGGCATGCCACTATGTCTGATATCAGGTCTTCCATGAATAATCTCAACGAAATACATCCCGGAAAACTTAAAAGAAAAAGTAAAAAATCAACGGCACCAAGCGTCGTCGATCTTCCGGCAGTCAATGATCACAACTCTACGGGAAATCTCCTCGGAGATGTACTGTTCGATTCCGGCGACGCCCTTCCTGCCGCCAGCAGCCTCCTCGACAACATCCCACAGGATCCGATTCCCGAAGAAGTCTCTCTCAAATCCCCGGATTCCACTCCCTCGCAGTCCTCGTCACCTCTCGATCAGCTGCATGTCAGCATCAAAAATGATGCAGACGAAAATACCGCGCCAAATGACGATTCACCCCGCGAATCCATCGCACAGCGCGAGTCCGTTGCTTCACGCGAATCCATCGCGCCTCACAAACTTCAGAAAAAACAAAATAAGCAAAAAACGCCTGAACCCGAACCCGCTCCGCTTGATCTCGATCGGCTCAGGGAATTGCTCGCTCAATCGCGTGACATTAACCAAAAATGTCTCGATTCACTCAATCAGCTGCAGAATACCAATATCCAGAATCAAAAACGCTACGCCCTCAATCTTTGCATCGCATTCACCATCCTCGCCGTACTCACGGTCATCGGTGTCATCATCGGCGTCAACATGCGAAACGATGCCAAAGCTACTGATCTTAAATACAAACAGGAAACTTACGCAAACGCCATAAAGGCCAAAACCATCCTCGAGGATGAATTCGAAAAGGAAAAACGCGGTTCCGCTGCTGCACTCGAAGTTTATCAGAAAATTGAAGAGGGACTGTTCGAAGAATCCATCGAAAAATATACGCAGGTCATCGATCTGCTCACACATCCCGCTGAAAGAGCTCTGCTCGAAGCAAAAATCGACGACATCCGATGGAAACTCGCCGAAAATGCATACCACGACGGCGTCATGCTCTATAACGCATCCAACTACGAACAGGCGCGCGACGCTTTCTATAAAAGCCTCTCCTATAAGGAAAATACCGCCTACGCTCCCAGACTCAATTACTACTATGCAATGTCGCTCTACCAGCTCAGCGATTTCGAAGGCGCAAGGCGGTATTTCTCCAAAATCAATCCATCTGATCTAAGCCCCGAAATGGACGCATTCACTCGGTATTACCGCGGTATCTGTGCCGAAAACCTCGGTGACGAAACTGAAGCATACGAACAGTTCGACCAGTTCCTCAAAAAATACCGATACCATCGACTCGCCGATGAAGCCGAAAAACACAGGGCCAAAGTCGGATCCGCCCGAAAATAATGATTCGGTACTGTCAGAGGGTGGATCGGATACGTTTAACCTGCGCAGCAACGCAGCGTCCCAAAGGATTTCTTTAACGATGTCGCGTTACTGCAATGATTTTGAATAGCCATGTTTGGTACTCATCACAATCACTGCGCCGCTGTTGGCGCGGCGTATGAAATAGCCGCGCCCGCAGGGCGTATTGAGCTGCAGAAGCGCGTCGCTGCGCGTTTCTGCAGCGAGATAGCACGCGCCAATACGCACCTACCCCAAAATCCAATCAATTCGCCTCAGTTCGCAATGAGCAGCTCATTTCTCCCCCAATAACAGTTCCAAATAAATTGCCTTATTTTCTTTGATATTCTGAATATTTGAAATAGTGTGTTTTTTTGTCAGAAGTTCAGAAACCTCTTTTGTGAACGTCATGGATTCGAAATTCATAAAGTTTAGACCCGACAATTTTACGACGCAGACGAGAACACCTTGGGCAGGCCATCGAATCGCGCAATTTCTCAAAGCAGATCTCAATCTGTCTTTGCCGACGCATATCGGCGAATCATGGGAATTCTCTACCTCTTCTGAACTTCCAAGTTTTTGTCGCGGCGAGTTCAACGGTACCTTCGCAGACTTTTTAAACATGCCGCGAATGGCATCCTCCTGGTTAAGCAGCGCACACAGACATGTCTGGGGAACCCAATCCCCCTTGCTCGTCAAATATATTGATGCCGCTTACGATTTGTCGCTCCAGCTCCACCCCCCCATCGAAGCTTCCGATCTGTCACCGGGACAAAGCGGAAAATGGGAATCATGGCTCATCCTCGCACACAACTCTGATTCAGGCATCTACCTCGGCCTCGCTCCACACGTCACGATCGATGACTTTATTCAGACGATCCAGCGCGGAGATGACCTCAAACCACTCCTCCACTTCGTTCCGGTTGCCACCGGTGAGCTCTATACCATTCCGCCATGCACGATCCATGCGCTCGGCGCGGGGGTCTGCGCGCTCGAACCTCAGCTCATGCAGCCCGGAAAAAAAGCGCTCTCGCTCAGATTGCACGACTGGAACAGAAAATACGACGAAAACGGAAATCTCTTCCCCTACGGTGTACCAAGGCCGCTGCACCTCGACGAAGCCCTCAACTATATCGATATCAATGCACCAAGAGGGAAGGAACTCGAAACGCGATGCCGCACAATACCAACAGTCACATATAGTTCAAACAGTCTGCGCATCGTCGATTATTCACAAAAACCATTTCTCATGGCCAGAATCATTTCCGGAACCGGCACATGCTCCAATATCATGCACGGCGAGCTGACATTCATTTCTGTCATGCAATCCGCAGCGGAACTCACCGTCGAAGGCGAAGTATTCCAGCTCAGAGCCGGAGAATCCGGCGCAATCGCAGCCTCCGCACGCGAAGTCATCATCACGGCACATAACGCTAAAATATACATGGCCCACTGTCTGCCCGAATGTTACCACGATTGCGCAAATCACCGACTATAACTCTATGCACCTTCATATATCCCCCTCAGTTCTGATCTTTCCGATTCTGCTCGCTGCAAATGCATGCAACCTGCTCACCCCGGAAGATCCGCCGCTGGAACCCAAAATCCTCAATCAAACCGATTTCGCATGGGATGAACTCGATATCGCCGTCAAATACGAATTCATTCAGGTTCCTCGCATCGATTGCCCCAAAATTCAATCCGAACTGACCGGCTCAGGGAAATGCCTCCCCAAGACGATCCCCATCGGATCCGGTATCGAATGCCCCCTCGAATACCCCGCAAAATCACTCTTTTTTTCATGCATCTCCGGCGAGGATGCCCCCATCGTCTTCGCACGCCTCGAATGGAGTGATAACGCCAAAAATATCGATTTCAGCCACCCCTTCGGTCCGTGCAGATTCGCGCAGGCAGGGCCTCTGGCCGGCGAACCGCCAAGATATACGACAGACCCCGGATACAAGGTATGCCTCTTCGAAAAAACACCTACCCCGGGATCGCTGCGCGGACAGGAAGGATCCGAACGACCCGCCGGCATGTTTATCGACTTGTCTCAAAACACGCTCAGCATGGAAGAACTCAATAAATACATCACATTGCAATTCATTGATGCCCCCGCTGCCTTCGTCATGGACTCGCGCTTCCTCAACGAAGAAGAACGTATTCAGGCACTCAAGGACGTCTTGACGATCTTCAGCTTTTACAGAAGATTGCCTGCTACGCCTTCAATGATGTAACTTGGATTTTGCTCTTTTGTTCTATCCTCCGCTATGGATAGAACTGATCCGTCCCTGCCGCGAAGCGTACAAAACCAAACAAACGCGCTGCAAAGCGCGAATAAGACATCGTATACCGTCTGAAATCGCCTATTAAAGCACATGTAGATCGCTATGCCTGCGGCATACGCGCCTCATTCCTTTGGATTTTTTCATGATTCAGTTCGAAAAAACTATCGCCGCAATCTCTTCGGGACAAACACCCGCAGCCATCGGTATCGTCCGGATGACAGGCAATCACGCACTGACGATCATCTCCAAATGCCTGCACAATTCCTCGCTTCGCCCAAGAACCATGCACGCCAGAACTTTGTTCGACGTTCACGGAAATAAAATCGACGACGTCCTCGTATGCTGGTTCAAAGCACCAAACAGCTTTACAGGCGAGGATTCCGTCGAAATCTACGCGCACGGCGGACTCGTCAATCTGTCCCGCGTCCTCAATGCACTCTGTGAAGCCGGCGCAGAACCCGCTGAACCCGGGGAATTCTCAAAACGCGCATTCCTCAACGGAAAACTCGACCTCGCACAGGCCGAAGCCATCATGGATGTCATTCACGCTCAAAACGAAATGCAGTGCAGCGAAGCACAAAGACAGCTCTCCGGGTCCGTCTCCAAATCCGTCAGCGAACTGCGCGCTTGCGTCCTGTCCCTCCTATGCGCAATCGAAGCTACCATCGACTTTTCCGCCGAAGAAGAACTCGCCCCGATGCCCGTCGACAGAATCCGGAATGAATCACAAATCCTTCTCGATCAAATCGACCGAATGAAACGCGCTCACGAACAATACAGGGCAGGCGGATTCCGAACCGTCTTCGTCGGTCAGCCAAACGCAGGAAAATCAAGTCTTTTCAACACTTTGCTCGGACACGAAAGGGCCATCGTCACCCAAATCGCAGGAACGACGACTGATACCATCGAATCCACGCTCAATCTGCAGCAGCAGACATTCTGTCTCATCGATACTGCTGGCATCACCGATTCGGATAATCCCATCGAATCCCTCGGCATCGAACGCACCCGCGATCAAATCATGACTGCAGATATCCTGGTCGTACTCTTCGACGGCTGCTCCAACGACGACAATATCCTCACGGAACTCAATGAACGCTGCACGGATGCCCTCAATAACGCACTCCAAAATAAAAAGCTCATGCTCGTGCGCACAAAAGCCGATTTGAAGGACAGACCAAAAATTTCAAACAAAATCAATGATTTCGCAGCTCAAAACGATCTTACCATCTACGATATCTCTGTCATAAACCGACAGGGACTCGCTGAATTCGAAAATGCCCTCGTCCGGACTGCCCAAAATATCACATCACACTTCGAAAATGTGACCCTCATTACATCCCAGAGGCACATCAGCCATCTCAATAATGCCGCTGCCGCAATCCGCAGATCACTCGATTCACTCAATCATAATATGCCTGCGGAATGTATTGCCGCCGATTTGCACGACGCTGCACAGCAGCTCTCTCTCATCACCGGCGAATTCGCTTCCGAAGACATCATCAACGAAATATTCTCCCATTTCTGCATCGGAAAATGAGTTGGAAGTTGGGTG
>JAFRYG010000032.1 GCA_017441205.1 Pseudomonadota bacterium | reverse complement strand
TGATGATGATGATGACGAGGATGACGAGGATGATGACGACGACGAGGATGATGAGTACTGATCACCAGATTTAATCGCAGCGTATATGCCCCGCGACCGGTGAACCGACCGCTGGGCATATAGCAGCGATGGTCGAGCGTATTCGTGGCCATTAGCCACGAATAGCGAGACGATAATAAAAAAGATTGACAAGAGAGGGATGACACGTTAAAAGCCGCCCAGCTTTGGCATTGGTAAAATGCCGGAGTAAAGCCGGGGCGTTAACTCAGCGGTAGAGTGCCATCTTCACACGGTGGAAGTCACTGGTTCAAATCCAGTACGCCCCATTTCAGACAGGAGAGAAAATGGGACGAGCGCTCACGATTGATGATCTTTTTTGTATTGAGCGGTTGTCGCAGATTGTTATTTCTCCGAATGGAACGCTTGCCTGGCTGGTGGTGCGGAGCATATCTCTTCACGATAATGTTTCGAAGAATGTGAATTATCGTGTGGATTTGGCGACCGGGCAGGTGGAGTCCGTATTTTTTGCCGAAGGCGGCGCAAAGGATTTTGCGTTTTCGCGGGATGGGCAGAAGCTATTTTTTGTGGCGGACGGCCATATTTATTCTGCAACGCCGATGGGCGGCAATGTCGTTGAGCTGACCCGGACTCACGGGGGAGCTTCGAAGCCGGTACCTTCGCCGGATGGCAAGCGCGTTCTGTATTCGCGCAGCGTTTATATGAATGCTGAAATTCAGGCAGCGTATGAGAAAACGGGTACGGAGCCTGATTTGGCGCAGATTTATGGTTTGTCTCATCCCAAAGCCAAAGCGCGAGTGACAGATCGGTTGATGTATCGTCACTGGGACAGCTGGTGCGACAATAAGCGCAACCATTTGTTTATTCTGGATGTTGAGACAGGGAAGGAAACGGACCTGACACCGGAAGATGCCGATGTGCCGCCGATCGCGCTGGAATCCTCGCTTGAGTACGATTTTTCGCCGGATGGAAAGCACATCGTTTTTGCGATGAACCCGGACAGAATGATTGCCCGTTCGACGAACAACAGCATTTATCTGATGGAGATAGATGGCTGTTGTCGCGGAAATGTTCAGAAGATATCAGATACTGATGGTCGGGATACTTCACCGAGGTTTTTGTCGGCCACGAAGATTGGTTACAGTTCGATGCTGACGCCCGGTTATGAGGCGGATGCAGAACGCTTTAAGGTATATGATACAGAGACAGGCCGCACGCGCCTTTATCTGGAGACATTTGAGCGTTCGATTGATCATTTTGAACTGATCGATGATGACAAACTCCTGTTTAATGCACAGGATTTTGGGCATGTTTCGCTGTTTATGCTGGATTTGGCGAGCGGCGATGTGATGCAGCTGACCTCGGGCAGGACTTATACTCAGTTTACGAGTGCCGGCGGTCGGGTACTTGCAAGTCTCGAATCGTTGGATGCGCCTGCAGAATGCGTTGAATTGAGCGATTTAAAGGCATTTTCTCCGCGTCTGAAGATGGGGGAGGAATGCGTTTCGGCAGAAAAAGTGACCTTCCTGACGCAGTTTGGGCGCGTCGTTTCTGATGTGGAAATGCATGCGGGAATCTGTACGCATTTTGATTATCACGGGACGCAGATCGAGGGATATATCGTTACGCCGCCTGGGTTTGATGAAAGCAGAAAATATCCGCTGATACTGCTGATCCATGGCGGACCTCAGGGCGCTTTTCTGGATTCATTCCACTATCGTTGGAACGTGCAGATGTTTGCGGCTCAGGGGGCCGTGGTGGCAGTCTGTAATCCGCATGGTTCCACGGGATATGGTCATGAATTGACGCGTTCGATCAGCCGTCACTGGAGCGATGATTGTCCGAATGCCATTATGGCATTTGTCGATCATGTACTTAAAGTAGTTCCGCAGATCGATGCTGATCGAATGACGGCAGCCGGGGCTTCGTTTGGTGGTTTTATGATCAACTGGCTCATGGGACACACCGACAGATTTAAGGCTCTTGTGAGTCATGATGGCATATTCAATACGGAGATGTCCGGATATATCACAGATGAGCTATGGTTCTGCGATTACGAGTTCGGCGGCGCTCCATATGAGAAACCTGAGTCGTATTTACGGCATTCACCGCATCGTTTTGTGAAGAATTTCAGGACTCCGACGCTCGTTGTTCAGGGGGAACAGGATTTCCGCTGCTTTATTTCGGAAGGCGTCGGGTTGTTTACGGCCCTCCAGTATATGGGTGTGGAAAGCCGCTTGCTTTATTTCCCGAATGAAGGTCACTGGGTATTGGATCCGGCCGATTCTGCCGTATGGTATGAAGAAGTGGTTGGCTGGCTCATGAAGCATGTTCAGTAGAAACGCGTACTACAGGAACAGATAATAGACAAATGCATTGGCAGCCAGAATGAATACCATGGCTGCAAGTGCCAGTTTGATCTTTGTGTACCGGTCATGTCTGTTCAGTCGGCGGGATGCTGTGAGCGGCGATTTGTTGTGAATATGCATGTGAATCCGCATTTCGACGCGCTGCAGATCTGCGAGCATTTCGGTGGCGGAATGATATCTTTGTTTTGGGTCTTTCTGCAGCGCACACTGGATGACGGGGCCGATTTCTGTCTGTTTGATCCACTCGGGGATTTCTATGGGATCAGGAGATGTCGCAAGCTTGACGACCTCAACGGCATCCTTTGGAAGCGGCGAATGTCCGGAGAGCATTTCGACGAGGAGCAGACCGATTGCAAACAGATCGACAGCTGGCGTGGCGATATCTCCAAAGAGAAGTTCGGGAGCCAGATATTGAGGTGTACCAAGCAGTTTCCCGTTTTGAGTGAGGTGAGGCATATTCTGGTATCTCGCCTTGGCGATGCCGAAGTCGAGGACTTTAACGAAATCGTTTTCGCCGATAACACTGCGGATAATGATGTTGGAGGGCTTGATGTCGCGGTGAATGATGCCTCTCTGGTGTGCTTCATTCAGGCTTTTGAGTATCTGGCGAGCGATGTTGATGGTGCGCAGGATATCGAGTGATTTTTCCTGGATGAGCAGATCTCGCAGTGATTGTCCTTCGATATATTCCATCACGATGTAGAGGTGATTGTTGTCGTTTCCTGCATCAATGAGCTGAATGGTGTTGGGATGGATAAGGTCGCGAATGATATTGGCTTCCAGAAGAAAGCGCTGGGTGATGGATTTGTCATTTTGGGAGTGGAGACGCTTGAGGGCAACGATGCGATCAATTCCAAGTTGTCTTGCCCGATAGACAATGCCATGACCGCCTCGCGAGATTTCCGAGAGAATTTCGTATCGGCCGGCGACGACAGCTCCAATATCAATTTCGCATGACGGACGTTTTTGTGGGAAGGGTGCCTGGATGACGGTATCCTGACATTCGGAATCATTGAAGGAAATGGCTGCATGGGTGCGAGATTGTTCGCAGCACTGGTCGTCCGGACAATTATTGATCGTGGTCGTGATATTGGTTTGTTCCAGGCGGGGGATGATTTCGGATGACTGAGAAATGGATGTCGTGGGCACAATTCCCAGGGCGATGGGCGTCGGCGTGGGAACCGGATCATCGTTGCCGGGTTTGGATGAATGATGTGGATTCCGCGATGTTGCGGATTTGGAATTGAATCTGGATTGTGAACGGTTGTGTTTGAAACGGCCGCAGGTTTTTCGCAGGTTTGCAGCAGAGATGGTTTTGATGGAAACGCCGGTGGGAAAATCGAGAGAAATGGTTTTGAGATTACCGGATTCGGAACAGGTATTATCGGATGTATCGCCAAGACCATTGCGTATTTCAGATACGAGAGCCGGATTTCTGTTTTTTTGAGCCATTGATCGCAGACTCGCCAGCGATTGAGCGGAGAGTGTATCTGCAAATGCAATATAGTAATTGGAGACGGCTTTTTTTGTGACCGATTTGATCGATTCTGTAGAATTTGATTTTGACATGTCTGTTCTCCTTCCCTGGATATAAACGATTCTTGCCGTTATGAATGGGTGTATGGATAAATTTGGTTTCTGATATCTGTTTATTGGGATTATAATTTGAAAAAGGTCATTTTTTTTTAGTTTTTTCATTTTTTATTATTCTTGTCAGATCCTGGTATTCATATATAGGAATGGTCAGGAGCATGGATGAACGTGTCGGATGGTTTTAGGCATGAAACGAATTAAAGACCTGACAAGATATGCGTTATGTCATTTGGGACTCTTGGGATGCATTTGCGCATGCTGGATATGGACATCCGAAGATGTTCTGGGACAGGAGGTGCATCAGGTCCTGGATGTTGAACGCGGAATTGGTGCTTCTGAAGTACCTTCGGCAGAGGTTTTGTCGGAGCCGGGTGACGCGGATGCTGATAATTCTGAAGTTCACAATGAGAATGATAATGATTCCTATTCTCATGGGGAATTCGAGAGGATGATACTGGAGGGGAAGACGTGGATTTATTCCGTCCTTGGCATTGATGCCTGTCCCTCCCCCGAAAATGTGATAGATCCGGCATTTGCCAGGATGCTTGGATTCGATGACGATGGAAAGGCTCGCGAAGATACGCTCTCCAGAATCAAGTCGTTTGCTCAGGATAATGCTCTCGATACGCTGCTGACCCTTTATGATGAGTATCTGAAGAATCGCGATGTATCTCAGGCTGCATTGCTGGATGATTCCCAGAATGTGATGTTTGAGACAAAGACTCTGGCACCTTTGGAGAAAATCGGGATTTCTTTGACGCTTGCGCCATATCTTCTGCGGCATGCAGCGGGTTCCAATGATCTGGTTTCCATTCGCAAAATTCGCGAACGAGTGCGCACAATGGAAAGGGTGTGGCCTGATCGTCAGTATGATATCCTGTGCTGGACAACTCAAAGTGCCATGTATTTTCCTTTGTCCAGTCTTGAACCGGGCAGTTCATTGTCGGGAGTACAGGTAGAGCTGAATCTGGATTCCGGGGAACTTAAAACGCCTCAGTGTACGGTGTTTGAGCATGAACAGCAGAGTGCCCGGCAGGAGAAAATTCAGTCTGTACTTGGTGATGCACTCACAGGACTGAGTGCCAGGGACAATGATTTAATCATTGATGCCATGGGGCAGCTGGCTTACGAACTGGATGCCTTGTGGGCCAGGTATGGCTATGATGCGTCCTGGAATCATCATTGGGACAGCGCACCGGTTGAGGAATGGATTTGTCAGATTCAGGTCATTTGTCTTCTGGCTTTGGAGCAGCATAGATTTACTGAATTGGCGAGGCTTGAAAGAAGCGTCAATCGTGCATTTTCAGGTTCGACATTTTATCGCCGCCTGACTGAATTCAAATCGTGCAAAACCAGACTGTCGGGATCATTTTTGTCGGCAGCAGATCAGCTCAACGAGCGCAATGCCAGTAGTTATGCCTGGATAATCAAACAGTTTGAGCCAAAAAATATAAAGAAACTCGACAAAGCATTTGCGGCATGGGTTAAAAAGGGGACGAAGCCTGCCAGACTTTCACGTCAGCTGCTTGCATCCTGGACGGCCTGGAGTTTGGGGGATTATGAACGTGCTGCAAAGTATGCCGGCAATGTAATCGAAAATCGTTCGCGAATTGTTCATCCTCAGCTTCACTCATTCGATATGATGCTTAAAGCAATTCGGCAGGAGGATATACCGCGGGAATCACTGGAAACATACGTCAGGGTCATTCGGTTAAAAAGTCCCCAACTGGTGTATCAGACATTTTCAGAATCTGCTCGCTGGTGGAAGCCTGAGATGCGGCGGCGTATAGTGGATGTAATGCGTCAGTACAGTCCCAGTCACGCACCCGTGCAGGCTGCTCAATTCTATGTGGCCTACGAAGCTGAATTGCGCGAAAATATGAATGCACGCCATCGGATTGAGCTGGATGCCTGGATCGAAAAGGAACTGCGGGCAACGGAAACTGCGATGACAGCCAATCGCCGGCGTCTTCAATGGCTCGGAGATTTAATCGACGATAAGGACTGGAAAGGTATTGAAAAACTCAGCGCCTTGTCGATGTCAGATATTCAGGACGGAAAATGGTCCAAATTCTGGCATGTTGTATCGAAAAAAGCACATGCTGCAGCAACGGGAGAAAAAGCAGATGCTGATGAACTGTGGCCTGAATTCGATGCATGTCAGGCTCAGAATGGCGGTACTTCTTCTGTCGTGAGCTGGTTTGGAGCTGTTCCGGAGTGCCTGAAAAAATAGAGAGCCTTACTTTTTGGCTTTATCTGAAGGATTCTCGAGTTTGTGACATGTCATCCGCGGATCGGTGATGTACCACTTGGACTGGATACGAACCATGGGAAGAAGCCAGTAGCTGTCCTCTTCTTTGTGAATGAAGAGAAGCTTGTTCTGGGATTCGGCTCCGGTAACGGTTTTGGTATCGGGGGTGGAATGATGTCTAAAACGTTCGAAAACGGCTTTGGCATAGCTCTCTTCCGGAGCCCAGAGTTTGTGCAAATCGGGGATTTCTGTGCTGCTTTCTGAATTGGCGAGCAAAGAATATGCTTTCTGATAACAGCGTCCTCTTTTGGCATTCAAATAGGCATATAATGTCGCCTGGGGCGTTTGCTGTGAACTACTGATAATACCGGGCAGCACCACAATAAGGAGCAGGACTGCACAGAGCATGAGTGCCAGTCCCACGGCAACATGGAAGGTCATGGAGAACAAAGCCAGAACGAACAGTATGGCTGTCGGAGCTATGGGAAACAGATAACGCGCAATTAAATCGGTTTTAATGGGGGAGAACTGTTTGGGATCTGGTAAAGGAATATCTATGGTATATTTGGATTCGAAGAGATAAGGGCGAAATCCATTAAGAGATTCGTCAGTGGGATTTGGGACATTCACTGCGATTTCTGATTTGAGCTGTTCAGTGTCAAATTCACGCATCTTACGAATGCTGCTGGCATCAAAGTGATAATTGACACCGGTGACGTCCTTAAAAAGCTCAGGTTTAATCTCGGGGTTTTCCGGTAGTGGGGGCAGAATATTGCTGTTGCTTTCACCGGGTTGGCTGAATTCAAATATGGGGAGATCCAGATTATTGTTGGATATATTGGAAACACTGGATGATTTGGAGGTAAAGGAAGAATCGTTTTTTAGGGAGCTATAGGCAGAATCTTTCAGTTTTGAGGAAGATTGTGCAGTATTGTTGAACTGGCTGCTGATCGATGCTGCTGTACGAAGGGTATTTTCGTTGGTCTGATATCGCTGGTGACTGACGGATTTGGATGCTGCCGAAAATCCGGATTTGCTTTTGCTGAGTTCTTCCTCTAAAACCTTGTCGAGAGAAAAATCAAATTTATTAAAACGCTGTGCAAGGGATTCTGATGACTGTGTGCTGTTGCGAACTGCAGAGAGCTCTTTTTTGGGCGTTGCCTTGCTGAGAACGGAGTCTTTTTGTGGATTTATCTGTATGGTTTTTTTATGGTTGTTCGAGACAGTTCTTTTGGGAGAATCCTGGATAGTAAATAAATCATTGATAGCAGTATTGTCTAAATTGTTTTGGTGTGGCGTTTGATTCTTAATTTGGGTATTCGGGGCAGAAGGTGAGGATTGCAGACAAAATTCCCGAATATTTGAAAGCATTATCTCATAATCGGCTTCGTCTTCGGCGGACATGGCATGGAGCTGCAGGTAAACTGCATAATCCTGTTTCTGGGCTTTATGGATGTCCTTGCACAGAAAATTGCAAAAATCTCTGCATACTTCCTGTGTTCTTGTGATGTCATAGGCTGGCAGTGTGTTTTTAGCCTTCAGAAAATCGCCCAATTCTTCGACGATCGTTTCGACGAGTGCTTCAAATGGATCGTTCCATGCCATGATATGAAGAACCTTTAGTTAAAAACAGTAGCTCAGCTGTTTCAAGCATGAGTTAAAGGAGAGCAGCCAGTACTCCGCCAACGCCGATGAGAATGAATAATACACCAACGACAGTTCTGAATCTGATTAATTTTTCGCCAAGAATTCTTTTAATGAATGCACCGGAACTGAGAATCAGCGTGCACCATATGATACTTCCAATGGCAACCCCGAAATTAATGGGAACGATATAGTTCATATCGTTGAGTTCAAGTGCCGGGTACAGATAAAGCATTAGGGCAAAAGTTGCCGGAGAAACGGAAAGAATGAAGAAAAATATACTCAGTTTGGCCAAATCACTCGGTGTGGTTTTTTGAGTATGATTTTTCCGGAACACGAGAATGGACAGGCCAATGCCTGCAAACAGAGCTGCCGTGATGGCTTTGATGAGGGAGGAATGCTCAAGAACAACCTGATAGAATGCACTCATGCCAAGAAGCATCAGGGTGGATGAGAATACGTCCGCCAGAACCATACCGGTTGCACCGTACAGTCCTGCTTTGCGTCCGCGGCTTACCGTAGTGTTGAGACAAAGCAGCCCAACAGGTCCTACGGGAATGGCTACGGTGAGCCCGACAATTAATCCTTTCAGTACAAACGAGAACATTCAAATATATAAAGCTAAATTCTGCTTCGGCGGACAGGGATGCGCACTGGCATCCCTGTCCATCGAAGCACGTGCAAACTGGCTGCCTGCTTTGCTTCCGGGAATGACAAAACAATGCGGCAGCACACTTTACATGAATAAATCAGTTAATGACAGTTTGGAGTGTCGTTGCCTCTGCATCCCATTCGAAGTTATCGATGAGGACCAGAGAATCTCTTTGGTGACCATACCCCTTGGTATTTGTACCCTTCGAAGTATCAAAATCACCGGCATCAAAGATGATGAGATCGAGCGTAAATTCTTCTCCGCCGTTGACCGGAACCGAGGTTTTGAGCCAATCTGTTGCACCGGCCTGTTTGACATCGTTGACATAGGCCAGAACATTGTCACTGCCATCCTTGCAGTCGCTGCATCCCTTGGTTTTGGTGCATGCACTGGGGTCACATTCGGTGAAAAAGGCGTTGTTGACGGACACAGGATTTTCCTTGATGTCAAAGGATACATTGTGATCCTGACGAATCTGGGCTCCGCTGGCATTTGTCAGTGCCAGGAAAAAGTCATTGTAGTTGTAGCAAACGTAGGCCGGGTATTCCTTCGAGAAGAATTTGAACCGGAAATTGAAGCCTTTTGCCGTCGAAGGTGCCTTGAGTTTAAGGCGCAGCATGATGGAGTCGTTGGCCTGTTTGTGAGATGGTTTTGTATTGTCGTCCAGACAGGTTTCGCTGACAGGAAGAAATCCATCATGAGCAGCCAGAAATTCTGCCGGTGCCGTCACTTCCGTTCCCGTGCAGTCCTTGAATCCTGTATTATCCTTACCCTGGGCTTTACCTGAAGACAGAATGGCCATCGTGCCATTCAATGGCTTGACAATACCTCCCAGATCCGTGGCAACTGCGACCTGATCGGCCGGCGAAATCAATGTTGTGGTGCTTCCGCATACGCTCGAATTGCCCGTTGCCGGAAGCGGCGTGCCATCGGCAAGCAAAAGTTCCGCCGAAACAAGCCCGTATCCATCTTTGTCGGCATCGTGACAAATGTCGATTGCCCGTGCAAGCAGTTTGGCATCTTCTGATCCCAGAGCCTTGTTGCTCTCGAATGTGACCCGGTTCGTCGAACAGAGCACTTCCGGATTTTCATCAACCAGGCCGTTGCAGTTGTCGTCAATTCCATTGCCCGGAATTTCTATGGCACTTGGATTGACAAGTGCCGGATTCTCTACGTTGCAAAAATTCGTGCTATCACAGCAATCCATGCCGTCACCGTAGCCGTAATAATAGCCGTCGCCGTCTTCGTCAATCAGCTCATCCGTTTGTCCATCACAGTTATCATCCAAACCATTTTGGGGGATTTCGTATGGCATGGGTTCGACATAATTCTCGCAGAAAGAAAATATGCCATTTTCACAGATCATGGTTCCTGCACGGCATATTCCGACGTTTTTCGTATTCGTATCACCCCAATAGCATTCCGCGATTTCTCCGTCCGTGCATTCACAGGTTTCTACCTCGCTTTCACAGCCGTTGGCCGCATTGCCGTCACAGTCCGAATATCCCGATTCGCACCCGCATTTGCTGTCCATACACACCTGGTTGGGACCGCATGATTCATTGCATCGCCCGCAGTGATCGGAATTCTTGGTCGTGTCGACGCAAAGGCCGGCACACATCTTGCCGCCATTTGAGGAGCAGTCCGATTGGCATACACTGTCCAGACAAACCTGATCACATTTGGTTTCGCATCGGCCACAATGCTGGGGATCCGAACGCAAATCCACGCATTTCCCATCGCAGCAGCCGTGCGAACAGGACATCGTTTCACATGTCGTCGGTGCCGGAGGATCCGGTTGTTTCGTCGGTTCCTGTTCTTCCGGCTCTTGCGGCGTGGAATCTGAACCGGTGCTCGAATCATTACAGGCAATTAAAACAGATGCCATGAGAAGATATAACCAGAAATGTTTCATCTTGGGGCTCCTTATCGAACTTGTGGCAGTGAAACCACCGCGCAAACATAGCGGCGTGAACCTCAGATGTCGAGTAAAATGGGCTTTTTTAATGATTTTGAATGCGAATGTGAATTCATGTTTTCATTGAACATTTTATCGTATAATTTAGTTCTCACCTTGTTTCGCATTTTTGCGAAACTGCGGTTCGAATGTGTACTGCTATTGCCGACGCGTCGACAATACGCAGTACACTTTGTTTGTGGGTTCGCATTGTTTTGTGCTTTGCACAAAACTACTGCTCACATGCACACTGCTATTGGCATCTCAATGCCAATACGCAGGTGCAGACTCGATATCCATGGTACCGGCAATGAGAACGATATTTCACTGCGACATCAATAGTTGTTTTGCAAGCATCGAGATGGCCATGAATCCAGCGCTGCGCCGCTTTCCTGTCGCTGTCTGCGGTGATCCGGCATTGCGCCGCGGAATTGTGCTCGCCAAATCCGAACTTGCCAAAAAATGCGGCGTGGCAACCGGAGATCCCCTCTGGCTGGCCAGACAAAAATGTCCCCAAATTCGCTTTGTTCTTCCGCACTTCGATGTCTATGAACAGTATTGCCGGAGTATCCGCCGGTACTACGCACAATATACCCCCCTGGTCGAACCCTTTGGACTGGATGAATGCTGGCTCGATCTGTCCGGATATGCGGATAATGCGGTCTCTGCACAGCTCGAACTGGCAGATCGCATGCGGGAGGATATCAAACGTCTCTTCGATGTGACCATTTCCGTCGGGATCAGCTTTAACAAAGTCTTTGCCAAACTTGGCTCGGACATGAAAAAGCCCGATGCCGTGACCTATATCGGAAAAGATCGGTTTCGCGATCAAATCTGGGGACTCCCGGTCTCTGCCCTCCTCGGCGTCGGTCGCTCGAGCAACGAAAAATTGCATCGTTCAGGCATTCTGACCATCGGCGCACTCGCCCTTTCTGACCGGAACTTTATTCGGGCCATGCTCGGCAAAAATGGCCTTATGATTTGGGAATTTGCCAATGGATTGGATGAAAGCCCGGTAACGTCACAGCGCGAACCAAGACAGTCTCTCGGGCATGGTACAACTTTGCCGCAAGACGCACATTGCAGCGCCGATTTGTGGCCTGTCATCCAAAAACTATCCCAGCGCATTGCCTTCGAACTGCAGGATGAAGGCCTTGTCGCCCGCGGCATGCAGATTTATGTTCGTGACTGTACACTGATGTTTCATCAGTATCAGATGGGGATATCTTTCGGCATCGAAGCGTCTGCTGTCATCGCCGATTACGCACTGATGATGCTTTCACAGCATTATACCTGGGTTCTGCCCGTGCGGGCTTTCGGCATTCGCCTTTTCCACCTGGAACAGAAAAATGCCCCACGACAGCGTTCGTTGTTCGAGAACAGACAGCAGCTTCAGAGAGATCTCAAAAACTCTGCAATAGACAGGACGATTCGCGAAATACAGAAACATTTTGGCAGCAGCATCATCGAACGGGGAAGCTGCGTCGAATGAGCATTATTATGGGCTATGTTTGACCACAGTGGATATGCAATGTTCCATAGAATATGTCTTTCATTGCTTTGAGCTTTGAGAACGCATTCACTACACCAGGCTCAAAGCTCCAGGCGAACAAAATATCCACACTCGCGCAACAGATCTTTATTTCTCGTGATTGTACTTTTTCCAGAATCGATCATTGCGAAGATTTACGGGATCTCCAATTGTGATCGACAAAAAATTGCGGGCGAGTTTCGTGTACCATTCGTCACCGCATACTTTCAGGCCTTCGAGACCGCCGTTGCGGGCACCGGAATAGATGCCTATCCATGCCTCCGGAACATTATAAAGACAGACTCCGTATTCCTGGCCCAGCTGACGCAGGCCTTTGACATGAAATTCCGTCGGGGAGACGACAGTGGCCAGGGCTGCAAACGGATCCAGATGGCGCTCGGTCAAAAGCCAGTATGCAGTCACAGCTCCCGTGCGATCTGCGCCATGAAGACAGTGCAGGTAGACGCTGTTTACCGGGGCTTCGCGAATGACGGCCATGATTTCGTCGATGTGGAGAAGGCGCGTCCGAAGGGGAAAGCTGTAAAGCTTAAGCCCGAGTTTTTTTGCCCTTTTCTGAACTTCGGGGGGAAGTTTATGGAGGCTGATGATGGTCCCGATGCCGAGCATCTTGAACTCATCGAGATCATCCTCGTCGGGCATGGCACCGACGTAAAAGGTATCGACGTTGCGAAAATTGCGAGGCAGTGCCTGGGCTTCCGGAATACCGGCAAACCCCATGCACAGCGTAAGAAAAAGTAAATAAATAAATTTTCGCATCACGACCCACTCCTCGCAAGTGGATATTTCTTAGCATATGTAATGGAAAATCAATATTTTTTTAGGCATTTTCCATTGAAAATGCCTAAAAGGTTGAATCAGCCTGACAAAAATCAGTTGTTTCCGGCATCGAATACCGGGAAGTCGGCGACGGTTTCGCTGCCTACGGTAATGCTGCCGGATTTCCAGCCCGACCATCCAGCGCTCAGTGCGGAGAGGGCTTCCGATTTATTGCTGCTTGTTATTGGCTTGAAAGATCCATCGCCCTTCCCACTGGCGAGGGCATTTTCGCTGCCTCGTTTGTAGAAATAAACATTCGTTGCCGTGACTTGAGGAAGGCTTCCGGAAATGGCCTGAATGGGCTTTTCTTCGCTGCTGCTGAGGTTGGCTGCATCCTTGAGCTGAAACAGTTTGCCCATGGAAACGACATTGGTCAGAGCCATACTGGTGGTGTTTTCCGTTTGCCAGGATGTCTCCTGGCGTCCGACAAGTCCGCCGGGATAGATGCGGTTGGAGTGGATCATCGCCCACGATAATACGTTTCTGACTGTGACTGCGTCGGATGTTGAGGCAATAAAGCCGCCGACGGAATTCTGGTCTTCCTCGAGGGTCGATGATGAACCGCCGGAGACGTTGAGCATGGCCGTGATCTTAGAGACGATTTGCTCAAATGAACCGCCCCGGGCTTCGGCCGCGAATCCGCCTTCAAATGCAGCATCCATGCTGGCGTCCTGCGCCCTGAGTTCTGCGACTGAGTTGCTGATGTTGCTGTATGAGGCACCCAAAGATGTCGCGACAAAACCGCCCGTAAAGTAGTCACCGCTTATCTTGGTGATAACGTTGGTAATGGCCTGAAGAGAGGCATTCTTATTGGCATAGGCGACAAAGCCGGCTGAATAGGTACAGCCCTCGGCATTGACGTTGGATACGGTATTGGTCACTTTCGAAACGTCCAGCTTGCCTTCCTTGGGAATCAGGCCGCCGGCAAATCCCGCAATATATTCCGCATCTTTGGCTGTGATGTCTGTGAGTGTGCTGGTCACCTGCGTAATGCTGCCGGCGGTATTGGCAACGCCAATGGCACCACCGCAGTATTTCTTGGTGCATTCTACTTTCGCGACTTCCGATTTGACATTTTCGATCGACGCTGTATCGGAATCGCTCGACATTTCACCCACAATGCCGCCGACATTGGCTACGCCCTTGACGAGTGCGACTTTGTTGGTTGCTGCATCCGTCGAAAGCGTGGCATCTGCAAGACGTCCGACGATGCCGCCCACATTGGTGGCTTTTTCGGCAGTGATCGATGCTCCGTCGCAGTGAACGCCCCTGAGCGTCGTCTTGACGAGTTCTTTTTGCGTGTTGTCCTGCGAGGATGTCGTCTGGGCAACAATGCCGCCGACATTTTGTTCTGCCGCAGTGACGATCTTTCCCTTAAACGTAATGTTGGTCAGTGTCGTGGAATCGGCTTCGTTCAGAAGCGATGCCCGTGCCGAAGCGCCCATGTCAAAATCCAGCGTAAGGTTGCTGAACTGCGAAAGAACGGCGCGGTTGATCAGGGCTTCGGGAAGCGTGCAGCGCACGTTATTTTTGGTAAAGCTGATGACCGCATTGTTGACGGCTTCGAAGCGAATGCTGTCGACGTAGGGAATGGATTTCCAGGCCGATGTCGTACAGGTGCCGCCGCTTTCGGTGGTTTCGTAATGGTCGGCGAGGTTGATGTCGTTCATGACCCGGACGGTATAGGCTTTGGGCGGCATGCTGTAGCCGTCCGCAGGCGTGTTGCAGGTATTGGCATCGCACGAACCGCATGAAAGGGCGCGCCACACACCGATATGACATTCGAGCAGGGTCGTGGCATCCTTGCATTGTTTTTCATCGTCGCTCGGGCATGCCTGACCGTCCGTCGGCGTTTGGGTCAGTTCTGCAAGTTTTGAACGGACCATCTCAAAATCTTCAGCTTTCCTGATTTCGAGAATGTTTTCGGGGGCCGGATTGCAGTCCACTTCCATGCCTTCGATGATGGGATCGCTGATGTCCGGATTCTGGGGACAGGCATCCTGAGAATCGGGAACCGTGTCGCCATCGGTATCGGTGTCCGTCGGCTGCTGACCGCCGTCCTCACATCCCGAGGCGTCCGGAATGGTCTTCTTGGGATTGTTCGGGCATTGATCCAGACAGTTGATGACGCCGTCGCCATCGCTGTCCTGAGTGTTTTCGGCAGTATCCTCGATATCACATCCGCATTTGCCGTAGGTTTCGCTTACGGAACCTTCCGGGCATTTGTTATCCGGCGGCACGACAGGATCTTTTTCGAGGCAGTCGATAATGCCGTTGTCATTCTCATCGACTTCTTCCACGCCGCAGCCACATTTGCCTTTGGGTTTGCCATCCGGGCATTCTTTCGGGTCTTCCGGATCGTCTTTTTCCTTGCAGTCCATGATGCCGTTGTCATTCTCATCGACATCTTCCTCGTCGCATCCGCATACGCCGGGTTTCTTCTTCAATGATCCCTTTGGACATGTTTTTTCTTTATCCGGGGGTTCTTTATTGCAATCCTCATCGCCCTCTTCGCACTCATCGCAGTCGTCGCCCTCGCATTTGCTGGATCCATTCTGGCCAGATCCGACGTGAATGGAGTTGTCGTCATTGCATCCGCCCAATCCCCAAATAAGTGCACAAATCAAAGCTGCAAGCGTATATCGTTTCATCATTCCTCCAGAGTGTTGGAACAGAAAATACTAACTCAGCATTATTACATGATGAACTTTATCCTGTCACGTATTCGGGGGGATATTTTTGTATTTTTATACTATTTTTTTTCAGAAATGGCGCGGGCTATGTCGCACGGTGCGCACCGCATGGTGTGCACCGGTGCTCCATACGCCCTGCGGGCGCGGGCTATGCCGCTGCGCTCCATACGCCGCGCCATTGCTGAAAATTTGGCCCCCTTGCGAACTGAGGCGGATCGTTTGGATTCTGGTCCCCCGCAGAGGGGGTAGGGGCGTATTGAGGCGGCAGAGACGTGCGGACTGCACGTCTCTCCGGCGAAATAGCACCGCAGGGGGAGACTTCCCCCTCCAGACACAAAAATAAAAATGCCGTACGCAATTACAGCGCGTCAAATCTCAGGAAATGCATGGAGAAATTGCCGCGTCCGTGGGTAATGGTTCTGAGTTTCATCGAATAACCGAACATATTCCGGAGCGGAACGACGGCATGGATGACGCTTCGCAGGGGATCGTCCGTGTCGAGATTCTCGATGATGCCTTTGCGCTGGGTGAGATCCGAAATCAGATCGCCGATATTTTCGTCGGCCGCAATAATATCGACGCCCATGAGCGGTTCGAGCGTCTTCGTCCCAGCCGATTTGTAGGCACTTCGAACGGCCTCGCCGGCGGCAATGCGGGAACCAATCAGGTTGATGTTGCCTTTGGGATCGGCGCCGATATGGGTAATGATGACCTGGGCATCGACCATTTCGAAACCGTTCGGTCCATAGAGCATGGCATCGCGGGCGGCATTGACGATGGCATCGGCAATTTCCGGACGGACGTAGGGATGATCCTCGGGAAGTTCGAGCTTGCAGACGAGGCCTGCATCGCGTTCCAGCGGGCTCGCTTCGACAGAAACCTGGCCAAAGATCGTGTCGCCTTCGTGCTCACGCTCGAATGATGCGGTTTCGCAGGCTGATGCCAGCAGGGATTCCTTGCAGACGACTGTTGGGTTGCCCTTGCGGACGAGGACGTTGAATTCGCGTTTGAGTCGTTCGCAGGCCACTTCGAGGTGAAGCTCGCCCATGCCCCTGAGCAGGAGTTCACCCGTTTCGGTGTCTTCTTCAAAGATGATGGTCGGATCTTCTTCGTGAATCGCATTGAGGGCTTCGACGAGTCGGTCCTTGTCCTTGATGGATTCCGGTTCGATGGAGATCGACATGACCGGATCGTTGGCTTCGATTCTTTCGAGCAGAATCAGGCTTGAGGGATCGCACAGCGTGTCGCCGGTGGCCATTCCCTTGACTTTGACCATGGCAATCAGGGCACCGGCACCGGCGGATTCGACGCGATCGACGCGATTGGCATAGAGTCTGAAGATATGTTTGATTTTGAAGCTCTGTTTTTGCGTGGCATTCTGAATGGTGTCGCCTTCCTTGAGCACGCCGGAATAGATGCGCACGAAGGCCAGCTTTTTGGCTTCGATTTGCTGGATTTTAAAGATGAGTCCGCAGAACGGTGCAGATTCTTCGCGAGAGTGCTTTATGGGATTGCCCTTGAAATCGAGACCTTCGAGCTGCGGCAAATCCAGGGGGGCTGGCAGATAGTCCACGATGCCGTCCATGAGCGGCTGAATGCCTTTGTTTTTGAGTCCGGATCCGCAGAATACGGGGACGGCCTTGAGGCTGATGGTGGCACGTCTGAGGGCCTGTTTGATTTGCGCCTCGGAAATCTCGGAACCCTCGAGCCAGGCTTCCGCGATTTCGTCATCTTCGTCTGCGAGCTTTTCGATGAGCAGGTCACGGGCGGACTGCATTTCATTCACCATGGCGGCGGGAATTTCGCCTTCGCTGATGCTTGCGCCCTGATCGGCTTCATTGAAATAGAGTGCTTTTTGGGCGATGAGATCGATGACGCCGATGAAGTTCTGTCCGTCGAAAATGGGGCGCTGCAGGACGATGGGATGACCGCCAAGAATATCGTGGATTTCCTTGACGCACCGATCGAAATCTGCTCCCGGTCTGTCCATCTTATTGACGAATGCAATGCGGGCCACTTTGTGTCGATTGGCCTGATACCAGACGGTTTCGCTTTGGGGTTCGACACCGGCAACGGCATCATACAATGCGATGACGCCATCCAGAACCCTGAGGCTCCTTTCGACTTCGACGGTAAAATCGACGTGTCCCGGAGTGTCGATAAGATAAATATCGGTGTCTTTCCAATGGATTTCGTTGACCGCACTGCTGATGGTGATACCGCGTTCGCGCTCCTGGTCCATGAAATCCATCGTGGCCTGACCGTCGTGTACTTCGGCAATGCGATAGGTGCGGCCTGAATAAAAAAGGATGCGTTCACTGACTGTCGTTTTGCCTGCATCAATGTGGGCCATGATGCCAATATTTCTTACGCTTGCGGTGCGATTGGGTGCCATGAAGAAATCTCCGGGGCGATCGAATTCGTATCGATGAGTTTGAGGTTTAATGATTTTCAGTCCATGAAGATAACCGAAGCAGTCCATCCTTTCGCAGGGACAGGTGCTCCGGATTGCGAATTTCTGAAAATCCACTTTTTTATGTGTTCTGCAACTCTTTTTAATCGTCGGGCTTCATTTTTTTCAGAAATCTCCGGTTTTTATTTTGGATACAGTGATGCTTCCGACGACGTTTCCTACGGCGATATCGTGGATGGGTCTGGAGGCGGCAATCAAGGTATTCAGACTGGGAGCACCTGCTTCGAGACGGGGAAGGAACTGCCCCAGGAATTGGGTGTTCTGTGCAATTTCTGGCGCAAACAGGCTGTGCATCAGTGCCGCAAGCGCCGGCTGGACATTGGTATGTCCATTGACTTTAAGGAATGTTCTCAGATCATTGGCAAAGTCAGCAGCACTTGCGTATCTCTTCGACACTGTCCTCTCGATTCCCTGCATGATGATTCTGGAAAGAAATGCCGGAAAGTTGCGGATTAGCGCATTGGGCGAGGGAATGGGACTGTGCATGACCGCATTGAGCGTCTGAATATCATCCTCGCGCTGGAACGGGGAGCTTCCTGTGGCCATTTCATACAGAATTACTGCGAGTGAAAAGGTATCGCTGCGACCGTCCAGAGGTTCGCTCTGACATTGTTCCGGGCTGATGTAGGCGGGTTTGCCGATGATCATGCCCTGCTGGATGTCCATGTCTCTTTCGCCCATTCTGGCAACGCCAAAATCGAAGAGTTTGCACTGACCGTTGTGACAGATAAAAATATTCTGCGGCGAAATATCCCTGTGAATGATTCTGAGGTCGTTGCCGGATTCATCGCGCAGTGTGTGCAGGTACTGGAGGGCTTCGAGGATCTGAATGGCGATCCAGACTGCGAATTCCGGTTTGAATGGCTGGTTCAGGGAATGAATCCTCTCAAGCAGTTCCTGAAGCGTGACTCCATGGAGATAATCCATACACATCGTATGTCTGCCGTCGATGACAGAACAATCCCATGTGTTGATGATATTGGGATGCTGCATTCTCAGGGCGATGCCGGCTTCGTGATAAAAGAGCCGGACGAAGTCCGGATTGTCATTGTAGGAGGGCAGAATGCACTTGAGTGCAAGGAGTTTTCTGACGCCGGGAGCTGCCTGGCGAGCCGCAAGCCAGATTTCGGCCATGCCACCGATGCCGAGGCGTTTTAACAGGATGTATGGACCAAAACGCTCGTTCATGAGGGCTGCCTGAATCAGTCGTAAATGCGTTGCAGATAATCGAGAATGCCATCAAAACCGGCGGATTTCATATAGTATCCGTTTAGATTCATCTGGCGTGTGTACTGAATGATGGGTTCGGGATCATCACCCTCGCAGATAATTATAATGATCATATTCTGCATGGATGGGGCAGTTCGAAGGGTATTGAGAAGGGCATCGGTATCGGTGTTGGGCATGTCTGGATTAAAAAGCAGAATATCGGGCTTTTCGAAGTCAAATTTTGCCAGAATGCCGTAGGGCCCCGTCAGCGGACAGACGTCATAACCGGCCGATTTTAACAGCTTCTCAAGGGCAAATACATCCTCGAACTCGTGATCCAGAATCATGACTTTTGGCATGAAATACCTCATTTCCCAATGCGACAGCCCGAATAACAGGCAGATCATTATTATGCGATTTATCGGAAGGAGGCAATATTAAGTAGTTTCTGAGAGATTAGAGACGTTCTACAATTCGCAATTCGTAATTCGCAATTCGCAATGAATTGTTGTTAGAGACGTGTCGCGACACGTCTGTACAGAATATTATCGGGTTAATGCATAATGAAAATCAGATGCGCCCCGGAGGGCGTCATAGTTGACGAATGATCAAAAAAGCGGAATAAAAATGAAGAAGAATGCTTTCTGTATGAATGCAGCATGGGATCCATGCAGCAGGAATTGAAAGAAGGGATTGTGAAAATGAGAAAACAACGCATTTTTCTGATTTTTATTACTTGTTTAATTTCACTATTGGTTGGTTTTGGTGCCTGTGCACAGGACAGTCGTCCGCGACTTGGATTAAGCGTGTCAGTACTTCAGGCTTCGCCCCTCCTGCTCCAGCATCTGAGGCTTTCGGACGGGGAAGGGCTGATGGTGAGCAATATCGTGGTCGGCGGTGAGCTCGAGGCTGCAGGTCTTTCACAGGGAGATATCGTCCTTGCCATCGATGGACATGCGCTCTCCAAGCCATCGGATTTGCAGGATTATGTTTCATCACTCCCGAAGGGGACTCAGGTTACGCTGGATGTGATTCAGAAAGGTGAACACAGACAGATATTTTTGAAACTCGATGGACTTCCCGATGAAATCGTATGGAAATATTCCCAGCCGGTATCCGGCCCCGGGCGCGCCGGACTCGGCAGCCGGCTCGCGGTTCCCGGACAGATTCCCAAATCATCCTCGCCTCAGCCGCAGGGGTCAAAGGGAATCTCTTCGTCGCGGCATTCGACATTTCAGACGATCGTTGCAACGCCGGATGGAATGAAAAGATCGACGGTCGAGATTTCCGGAGATCCCGATGATCCCAACAGTGAGATTGAGATCACTATCGATTCGGACACGTACAAATCAAAAATCGGGGACATCGAACAGCTCCCCGAAATTCCGCGCAATGTAGCTAAAAATGCACTGGCTCAGTCCGGACAGTTCTCGTTCTCGTTCGGATTCGGCGGCGGTTTGTTCGACGAAATGATGAAACGTCACGAAGAACAAATTAAAATGATGGATGAGATTTTTAACAGACAATTTATGGGGCCTCAGGCGCCTCAGATCAATGGTGAACCCGAAGAAGAGAACAATGGTGTGCTCAGACCGGTGGAACCGGATAAAAACGATATTCGATCGTAAAAAAACAGCGAATATTGATGTAATGATGAGGGGATGTTAAAAAAACGGGAGGTGGAAGTCTTATTTTATTATTGAATGAAACTTTAAGTCGTTCGTTTAAGACCCCTGCGAACAGGGCGTTTGCCCGGAAAGCATTAAGATTAAAGAGGTCCTGTAATGAAGAAAGGCATATTTGGTGGGTTGGTCATGGCATTGTGGCTGGCGGTAACGCCGGCCTGGGCTGAGGGCGTCGATTCAGTCACATGGCTGCAAGGGGATTATGTTGGCGTTGGGGGAATCGAAGTGCCTAAATTTGTCCAGCGTCGGATCTATACGTACCTGATGAATTTTTTTGTTACAGATAAAGCTGCAAAACAGGCTTTTGATGAAATTCGTGCAGCCGGCATCGTCCTGGAAGATATTCTGACCCGCATCGTCGTCGGCGTGCCGGTCGATGTCGAGCGCGCGGAACATATTATCCTCTGGGAAACATCGGAGGATTTGTCCAAATACAAGGTTTTGCTTTCGGCCCATTCACAGATAATAGATACCAGATCTCATCAGGGGGTAGAGTACTTCGCGACAAAACGCGAAAACGAATGCCTCGCCATCCTGGGCAGTGTCCTGGTGCTCGGCAGTGAACTGCGCGTCAAGGAGGTCATCGAGGCCCATAAGGCCGGTTATAAGGATGGCCCCAAAAGAGCAGCACTTCAGGCAGAACTCAAAAGGGTAAACAGAAAAATGGATGCCTGGTTCGTCTTTGCCCTGACGGATAAAGAGCGAAAAACAATCGGGCGCGCTGATCCCCTCATCGATATGACGGCAGGTGGGCTGGGAACCCTGAAACTGGCAGATATTCAGAAAGGCCATGTGGTGTTTGATTTTTCAAAGGGCCTGAGCGTTTCGTCGAGTGTCGAAATGGTTTCGGAAGCATCGGCTGCCCAGACAGCCAGACTGATGACTGCTGTTCTTCAGGATGCCGGCAAGGATCAGGATGTCAAGGATCTTGGATTCGATTCGTTCGTCAGCGGCATATCTTTCGAGTCCAAAAAATCGGATGTCATTCTGAATGTTAATATGGACCAGCCGAAATTTGATGAACTGATCTCTCAGGTGACGCAGATTGCCAAGAGTGTTTCGGGCAAGTCTGTTCAGGAAAAGAAGCAGGTAGCGGCAGAACCTGCTCCCGCACAGCCGACACAGCCGAGTGCTCCTGCACAGGCTGCACCAAAAGCAAAATAATGCGAATCATGGTGGATGCATGAACCGAATTCCTCGCTGGATGGTGTATTTGGTGATTACAGCGGGGAACGGGCATTTGAAATGATTTGAGATAAGGGCTCTGGTGGGGGAGGTCTCCCCCTGCGCCGCTATTGCAGGAACAAAATTGTTCCTGCAATACGCGTCTACCCCCTCTGCGGGGGGGCGAGAGCCCCCGCAACGCCCCCTTCTTTCGAAATCCAAACAATTCGCCTCAGTTCGCCAAGGGCCATTAACCACTATTACCGTGGGTTACGCTGCGCTCACCCACGGCTACCCATGTATCGCCCCATTGGGGCTTGGCAGATTTTTTGTGCTAACCGCTAACACCTAATAACGTCCCGTTATAGCAATGATTCCGAATAGCTGTGATCGGTACTCATCATAACCCCTACGCCGCCATGGACGGCGGCGAGAGGCGAGGGAGGCATGTCCATGGATGGACATTCGACCCGCAACTGCGGTTGCATAGAAAAGCGTGCGGGGGGCCGAGATTTTTATCGTTCGGTGAACGATAAAAATCGCAGAGCCCAGTGAACAAAGGCTAATCATGAGTCGATTGCCGATAGGCAAAAGAGACGAAATGAGTAGCCTATTGTGAACTGTAGTAGGGGGTGTTCACAATCGAAC
>JAFRYG010000031.1 GCA_017441205.1 Pseudomonadota bacterium | reverse complement strand
CACCGCCATCGGGGACGCACTCACATTTGGCTGTATCCAATTTTGTACCGGCTCCGCAATCCTCGGCCTTCTTGGTGCAGGTTTCGCCACCGCCATCGGGGACGCACTCACATTTGGCTGTATCCAATTTTGTACCGGCTCCGCAATCCTCGGCCTTCTTGGTGCAGGTTTCGCCACCGCCATCGGGAACGCACTCGCATTTGGCTGTATCCAAATTTGTACCGGCTCCGCAATCCTCGGCCTTCTTGGTGCAGGTTGCAGGGGCAGCCTGTTTGCAGGCATTGGCTTCGCAGCCGTTCGGGCAGGTAACCTCGAGAACTTTGCCGCCCTCGCATTTATTCAGCACATTCGCATCTTTGCAGGCATCTGCGGTGCATGTTGCGGCATTGGGATTATCTTTGCACTTGTTGGCGGCAGTATCGCAGCCGGCAGGACAAGGCGTCGGAATAATCGTGCCGTTCTGACACAGATTCAGCGTCGTGGCATCTTTACAGGCATTTGCAGTGCATGTCTGAGCGGGCTGGCTGGGATCGGCACATTTTGCGCCATCCGCTGTGCAGCCATTCTCACAGGCCTTTGTTGTGATCACTTTACCCTGCGAACAAACTTTCAATGTGCCACTTTCGCAGACTGTTGCGGTACAGGAATCACCAGTGGCACCGCCATTGCCATCATCGCTGTCGCTGTCACATGCATAAGCACCAACCATCGAAAGCGCAATCAATGCAGCCAGTAATTTTTTACTCATAGTATAACTCCTAAAAATGCAGCACAGCTGCCATGAATAAAGCCCCAGAACACCAATTTTCAGGGCATGAACACAATGCGGTGTCTCTCTAATGGAACATCATCGAATAATCAAGTTTTATCCTCATAAAAAATGCAAAAAAACCGCTATTTTGCTTGATTTGGTAGCATATACGGTTACTGAGTATTACATGTAGGTCTATGTATTTATATATTTATAATCATTTTTTTATAAAGCATACGCCTGCGAATAGACGTTCGTGGGAACGTCTATTCGCGGGCGGTCTCTCGTTTCCAAAATTTTGCATGTGGCTTAAGGAATGTCTGATCAATTGGCCCCTTTCCCCCATCCCCTTTCCCCAATGGGGCAAGGGAAGTAGTTTTCTACAACACAGTTTGGTTGCACCAGACAAATATTCAGAGATTCCCTAAAATCCCTTGCACATGATTTCGTAATAATCGTTTCCGTCCAGATCGTCATGCCATACCACGACATTGCGCGTGTTCGCCGCGCAAGCGATGGCCGGTTGATCCTGTGTTCCGGAATAAATGGGACTGACCAGCAATTCGTCGGACAATTTATCGGAACGGCTGTGCATCGCTACATTCTTATAGGTCGTACTTCCTTTTTCGAATTCCTTTGCAGCCCAACTGAAGAATGCGACGCCATTGTCCGTCATACAGATACTTGGGTCTGTCGCATCCTGGCCCGGCGTTGAAACGAACGTATCCTTTGTCGTTTCCTTGCCATCGCGATCGAAAGCACGCATGCGGATGCGATATACCTCATTGCCATCGGTATCATCTTCCCAGGCGATGAAGAAATCGCCTTTGCTGTTCATGCCGATGGAAGGATCTCGCTGCTGATTGTCGCTGACGACATTGACTGCAATCTGCTTGATGCGTTCAGAACCATCCTTATTAAATCCGCGGGCACGAATTTCGTAAGTTTCATTGCCATCGACATCATCTTCCCAGGTGATGACGAATGCACCGTCTTCGGCCATGCCGATATCCGGCAGATTTCTTCTGCCATTTGCCTCCAAATCCGAAGCTGCGACTTTTCTCTGCGAGAACAACTCGCTGCCTTTTGCATCAAAGCCGCGCATATAGATGTCGCCATCCTGCCATGTCACAACGTAGGATCCATCCCCCGCAATACCGACGGTCGGCATGTCTGCTTTGCCGGACGTATTGACTTTGGTTTCCTTTACGAGTTCCTTGCCTGCACTGTCGAATTTCCGCATATAGACGCTGTTGTCCTGAGCATTCGTCCACACTACGACGAAATCCCCTGCAGTATTCATTGCGACATCCGGATTTCGCTGATGCCCTGCAGTCGTCGTATTGACCGTGAACTGACTGACTTTGGGACAGCCAATTTCGCACATGACGCGCGCACGAATATCGTGATTTCCCGTACCATCGGTATCTTTTCCGCTGTCTGCGTCAGAATCATAGGCTTCGTCCGACCATACGACGACGAAATCGCGCGTCTTCCGATTCATGGCGATGGCCGGATTATTCTGATTGCCGCTGCTGATATCGTTGACGAACATGTGCGTAAAGCCGACATTGCCATCGGTCTTTTTGTAATCGACGGGCGTTACGAAATCGTAGTTGACCGTAAACTTGTGCGTCGTCGTATTGGCTTTTGCAATATCTTCAGCTGAAAGAGGTGCCGCAGGTGTTTTATTGGGATCTGCTTCATAGCAGACATTTTCAGCTTCAGGATCCGGAGAGCAATAGAACCATTTTTTGTTCTTATAAAAATAACTGTCAGGCAATGGTGTAATGGTATTGGCCTGAATCGTGTAATTGGCAGGATCAAACGTCAGAATGCGCATCCAGCCGCCGCCGGATCCTCCGTTGGCATGGGAATGTGCGCATCTTCCGTTTGCAGGATCCTCGGTCTGATAGTCGACGAGCATCTCGTTGAACCAGTTATCGGCATTGCCTTTATGGATTCGGAACGTATTTGAACTGACGTGACCACTTGCGACGAGGATAATATTGTTGTGGCGCGCGGCGAGTTCCTGATAGACCTCAAAACCATGAGCACCGGTGGCAAGACTGTCGGGACCTGAACCGGCGGTATAAGTGTTCCGGCCATATTTCTGGGTCTTATTGTCGCGTTCGACGGTATCCGCATAACTGTTCAGATAGGCATGTGTCGTGATGATAACTTTGTGATCCGGGTGTTTGCCGATAATCTCTTCGGCCCAGCAAAGCGTATCCTTGCGAGGGGCAAATTCCAGGGCAATGAGCAGGAACTTTATGCCCGAAACCGTCATGGTCAGATAAGAATTCCCCGTATATTTGAACGTTCCGAATTTGGCATAGGACCAGTTTTTGTTCTTAAACCGATCGTTGTTGAATTTGCCATGTGAAGAAAACCGCGTTCCGCCTCGGGAATAATAACACGTCGCGACAGCTGAATCATTATCGGCACACATGAGATAATCGTGATTTCCGGTACCCGGCAGATAGGCCAGGTCGATGGAATCCAGGTATTTGCGATAAGCTTCGTCATTCATGGCCCACGCTTTTGGATCGTTGGTATCGGTCATATCGCCCAGATGCATGACGGCTTTGATGTTCCAGTCTTTGGATTTGTAATTTTTGTTAATCCAGTCGAGCTGCTTTCTCAAGATCTCCCCGCCGCCCGCATTTCGCACGTATTCTTGAGTATCGGGCAAAAAGACGATCGAGAATTTTTCACATTTATCGCCGCAAACCGGTTTGCATTGTTTTGATGCTTTATCGAATTCTTCCCCTTTCTGGCATGTAGCCTGGGTCTCCCATTTCATGCAACCGTGGCCGTCAGAATCCTTGCAAACACGATACGATGCCGCGAGGAGTTCTTCTTTGCCGGCCTCACACTCCGAGGTACATGACGCAACACATTCGACGGGATTTTCCTTACATTCCTTGCCAGTTTCGCATGGTTCAGGATTCCCCCATGCACCACACCCCTCACCATCTGAGTCCAGACATATCGCGATGCCGCTGTCGGTGCATTTTTTCTCCCCCGGCGAGCACTCACTCTTGCAAACCTGTCTGCATGCAAGGCTCTGCTGATCGCATCCATCTTCGCATTGCTCTTCCTCGCTCCATACGACACAGCCACTTTCGTCTGTCTCACATTTTTGCAGCGAATTGCCATCGCAGCGCATCAGGGCATTGGGATCGCACGCAGTACTGCAATCGGCTTTGCACGAAAAGCTCTCCTCATCGCATTGCGTCCCCGACGGGCATTCTTTAATAATCCGCCATTCGAGGCATTCGGATTCACTGGAATCACAGAGCCAGATCTTATTGTCCTCGCATCGTTTGGTGTCCTTTGCGCACTGATCCTTGCAACTTTCAGGATTCTGTTCGTCCTTTTTGCCGGGATTATCGTCATCTTTTTTATCATCATCCTTTTTATCGGGATTATCGTCGTCCTTTTTATTACCGTTGGGTCCATCATCTTTGGTATTATCCTTTTGAGAATCCCCGGATACCGACACGGAAGAATCATCTGTGCATGCATTCATGGAAATCATACCCATGCCGATGGCAGCCAATAATATATATTTATTCATTTTCATATATTCTCCTTTAATATAAAATCGCACAAACTCCTGCTTGGTTTTATGCTTATTTTATTTAAAGTAAAACAAAAATAAAGTTACCATCAGAAAAAGTCTGATCGGTTGCTATCTCCACGTTTTTTCATATAAGGGGATGGACATGACCTAAAAAAAGCACCCCTGAAGGGGTGCTTTTTACACAATCATAAGATGCGATTAGTCGCCGTTATAGAAATATCCATGGTCGTTGAAAATTTTATCGAAATCAAGATCTTCCCACTGTGACGAGAAGTCATGGCTGTATTTGTCATCAACTTCGATGGATCTATCTCCGTATTCATCAGGTTCAGTCTGATAGAAGATGTTGCTGCCGGTCAGGGTTTTGATGGAATCGACGGCGAAGAATTTGTCCAACTCATCATAATCCATCTCCTCATACGAAGCCTCAAGATAATAAGTTCCGCCGCCCTCTACCTCTTTCACATCGCAACTAGCCTTGAATGTATGGGATAACGGTGTGTCAAAGAGTTTTTTGAGATTGCCTTTGACTGTCGGAGTAATATGCATAATCTCAAATTCTTTGTCGCCTTTATTGCTTGCGACCACTTTTGCGATGATATCGGAAATATCCTTATTGATGCCGCCCTTGAAGCTGCTCCATCCGATGAAGGAATTTCTCGGAGTATTTTCTGCGACTTTAACAGCTTCACCCAATAGTCTGACACCATCGACAAAATACTCACGTCCGGCCTTGGCTTTGGTACTGCCAGTGACTTTAGTGATGTGCGATGTAAAAAGAGAATCCATTGCTTTTTTATAGTCAGTGCAGGCCTTGGTCATTTCTTCCTTTGCACTGTTATAGGAGGCATCTTTGCTCGTAAACGTCCGGAAATCGTCGACAGCGTATTCCGGCCATTTGTCGAACAGGTCATAGAGTTTAACATTGAGATCGTAGGCCGAAACGAGATGCATTCCGGAAACCATGAATTTGAGCGCAGCGGCAGTGGCATAAAGATCTGCCGAGCTAAAACCGATTTTATCGAGTGAGCATCCGGCTTTTTTGATTTTGTAATTTTTCTCTGGATCCAGGCCTTTGGCGGCAGCTTCAAAGCTGTCGGCAAGCGAGAGCACGGTATCCTTAGTCCCGAGTATAGCTTCGAGAATTTTTGCAAATGTAATGGACTTGCTGATGGATTCTTCGAACGGGATATCATCCGTATAGTATTTATGGGGAGCTCTTTCGATGACGCTTTCGAAATCCTTATCCTCGGAGACCATCTGTTTGAAGATACCGTCTTTATCCCAGAGGAAGGTGTCGAAATCGACCTTGGCATCCTTGAAGCCGAGATCCTTAAGAATGGCCTGAATTTTTTCGTGATGCAGCAAATTCATGAGGCCGAGAATCGAACGCTGGAAAGCAATTTCGGCATTATTCGGATTTGCTTTATAAGCAACTTCAAGTTCCTTGGCGGCCTCAGAGAAGTCGCATGCACCGAGTAATTTATCTATATTCTCACTATCAAAGGATGAGGGACATTTGGCTTCATCACCATCGGGGCATGCGCTGCCATCACTGCATTCGCACCCCTCGGGGGCAACTGCGCATTTGGTCACATCGCCATCCGGACAAGCGGTGTCATCGCCGCATTTGCATTCGGCCGGAGCTGCACATTTATCTTTGTTGCCCTCCGGACAGGCGCTGCCATCAGAACATTTGCATTCGGCCGGAGCTGCACATTTGTCTTTGTTGCCCTCCGGACAGGCACTGCCATCGGAACATTTGCATTCGGCCGGAGCTGCACATTTGTCTTTGTTACCCTCCGGACAGGCGCTGCCATCGCTGCATTTGCATTCGGCCGGGGCTGCGCATTTGTCTTTGTTACCCTCCGGACAGGCACTGCCATCGCTGCATTTGCAATCCTGGGGTGCTGCACATTTGTCTTTGTTGCCTTCGGGACAGGCGCTGCCATCGCTGCATTTGCATTCGGCAGGGGCTGCGCATTTAGCCTGATCATCATCCGGGCATGCAGTACCATCAGCACATTTGCAGGAATCATCCTTACCTGAGGAACTGTCGTCACATGCAACACAAGAAACGGCAAAAGAAGAAGCAATAACGAGGGGAAGAATACGCTTGAAATTCATGTTTAACTCCTGAAATAATGTCCCACATGTCTGAAACATCGGTGATTTACCAATTCCTTGAGGAACGATGACCACAAGTTACAAGGCAAAAAACAATTCCTGAATAATACTGAAAAAATTGCCTCATGTTCTGAGGATTTTCGATAAACTAGCAAATATTGCACCACAATACAAATATCCCGCTCAGTTTTTTGGGGGTTCTGTTATACGTGTGTGAATATAGGATGAGCTTAGAGCTTAGAGCTTTTGAAGTGAGCTGCATTATCAGATTCTTTAGCAAAAACCTTCGTGATTGCGTAACTCATAACTCCCAACTTAAATGAGCTTGGAGTGATTAGTGAATAGTGTGAACAGCTCATCATAGAGAGCGGCAACCATTATTCGGAATACAGAAGCGTCTCTGGTTTCCACCTTAGCCATGCAGAGTTCAGACGATAATAAATATCGTCGTTTAAAGAAAAATCCCCGGCATCCAGGGCAAACAGTTCGGGGGTAAAAAATGCATTGAACTGTTGGATCTGGTGTTCAAAATGCCACACATACCGGTCTTGCTGAACTTCGACAATCACGTCCGATGCATCCGTCCGAACCGGAAGATTTGAAAACATCTGCTCAATGTTCACATTCATTTCCGGTTCGAGGAAAGCACTAAGATCCATTATCTGCTCTGAATTGTCGATAATATGTGAAGCCTTTTTAAGGTCTGATAATATGCCGTAATGCATGTTTTCCCAATAAAATAGCGTATTCCGGCTGCTGCATGCATGAGATTCGTTTTGGTCTTCCGGATTTTCCGATTCTGAATTTTCTTTAATAATTTCAATATATTGAACAGCTGTCTGGAGAGATTTAATAGCCTTAATCAGCTCAGGATAAGCCAGTTCCGAATCCCCGCTTTTTCCCGGAAAAAACAATGTCCGATTGAGAGCACCAGCCATCCATGTTCTGTCATTATCCCGATACGCCCTGAGGGTATCATATACCGGCATATCGAACGAATAAGCGGATGCCGCATGTACCATGGCAGCCAAAGTATGCAGGGCAAAAGCCAGCGATGCGAAATCAACTTTATGAAAAGGAACGTCCCGGTATCCGAACAAATCCGTACGCCACGGAGAATCTTCTTCGACGAACTCAGATATTGTGTCAAAATGATCCGCCGCTGATTCGAGCAAATCATTCTGATCATGCAAAACTCCGATCATTTCATTCCACGTCAGCGTCGGATCGATCTGCTCCAAATCAAACGATTCGCTTTCGTCACCAGTCCCGGCATCCCCGACGAATCCAAAGATATCGCAATCATCTTTTGATTCGTCAGAATTCTCTCCGCCCTTTTCGGGCTCCACCTCTTCACGGCAAAGCGAAGCAAGGTTTTCCGAAATTCCCAGACGATTGAGAATTGCTCGAACTTCCTGCGTATCCGCATAGTACAAGAGTTCGGAAAATGCATATCCAATCTGGATATCATGATGCTCCGGATAGAATTCGTATGCTCTGGAAAAGTGGTATTGAGCAGCTTCGAACTGGCAATTGAGGAGTGCAGTTTTGCCCTGTTCAGCCTGAGTCCGTGCTTCGATCTGATCGCATGCAGTACCGGCGAATGATGACGCCGCAAGGGCGATTGCCAGCCATATTGGACGCAATGTCATTGTCATGCCCGATTCATCGAATGCCGTGTTATATGAGTTGTGTCGGCGTATTGGGCGCAGCCCAATAGCCGACACGGCGCGCCGTATGCAATAGGCGCGCGCCCAAAAGAAAACCTCAGGCGACAGAATGCATGGTCTGCGTCACAATATTCTGTATTGCCCCGAGAAGGTCGTTGATATCATTAAAATCGACGCATCCCATGGTTGAAACCTGGAAAATCCGGTTGGCGAGTGGTCCTTTGCCGCCGTAGACGATGAACCCGCGTTCGCGCAAAGCAGCCCGGAGTTCGTCGAAGTTCAGGCCATTCGGCAGGCAAATGGTAGAAACCGCATTGGAGAGGACGTGATCGGGATGAAGCAGCGACAAACCGATATTCGCGAGTCCGCGCCGGAAGGAAGCTGCCTTTTCGGCCTGAAAATGGAAGCGGCTGGAGACGCCTTCTTCGAGAATGATTTTTAGGGCTTCGTTGAGCGCGATAAACAGCGTGATGGCCGGCGTGTTCGGCGTCTGCTGCTTATGGGTAATGAAATCGTAGTGGCGGGCGAGATTCAGGTAATAATTGCGCACCGGATAATCCGAGAGCCTGCGGAATTCAGAGATACGGCCAACGACCAGGGAAAGACCTGGATTCATGCCGATGGCTTTTCCCGAAGACGTACTCATAAAGGTCACGCCGCATTCCTCGAGATCGAGCGGATCGACCATGAAGCTGCTGACGGCATCGACGAACAGACGCACCCCGTACTTCTTACATAAATCGCCGACGGCTTTGACTGGCTGAAGCTCGCCGGTACTCGTTTCATTGTGCACCATGGTGACCCAGTCGTAGCGATTTTCTCGGAGTTCTGTTTCTACCGCTTCGAGATCGATGGACGTTCCCCAATCCTGAGCGAGCGTTTTGGTATTGGGGTTATAGATGGATGAGATTTCACCGAGTCTTCGTCCAAATTCACCGGTTGAAAGGGAAAGAACGCGGTCACTGGGCTGAATGGCACTGCACAATACGGCTTCATTGGCCGCAGAACCGGATCCGGTGATGACGACCATGGCGTACTTTTCCGGGGAAAGATTCATGATCTTCAGGCAATTTCTCTGGATTGCGCAAAGAAGTGCAGAAAACTCGGATTCACGATGGCCAATTTCGCTTCCGATCATGGCGTCCAACACGCGCTGCGAGACGTTTACCGGTCCCGGACACATCAGGCGATAGCGCTTGGCATAATCATCCATTTATTAATCTCCAACAAAATCAAAGCATGCAAACAACGTTTGAGAAATCAGGCACCAAGGCCCGCACCATGCTTTGCAGAAATTGCGCCATGATGTAGGCGTAAGTGTGTTTTAATTTATTTTTCGCGAAATCAAAAGATAAAGACGCGTTTTTTTTGGAAAAAAGGATTCCAAAAGCGGTGCAATTCATATCCTAAAACCCAAAAACTGGATAAATCATGCACCATCCCGGAGATGTCATTCCGCAGTTTCCGAATCCGTTTTTTCAGCAGGTTCTTCCTTTGCTCTGGCAGAAGACGGCACGGCCTTGTTCTGGGCTGAACTTTTGGATTTTTTGAGTTCCATCCGCTTTCGTCTGGCATTCCGGGCAGCCCGGATCGTCAGGGCAATGAGACTGCCGATACCGACGAACGAAGCCCCCGTGAGCATGACGTAATAAGCGATCGGCGTCTGATGAATGATGACGAGGATCATGATCAGGAAAGTATAGAAATCGCGCTTGGCAATCCAGGCGAAACCACCGGCGACCAAATCGACGAATCTCCGGAAGATATTTCGATGTTCCTTTCTTTTATTCTCTTTATTTTCGGCTTCGAATCCCCATTCGAAGTGGTTGTGGCTGGCGATCCCCATTTTGACGAATTCGCGATAGAACCACAGGCATGCGATGACCATGAGCACGCAGACGCCGGATGCGATATAGAAATACAGCGGACAATCCTTGATAATGCTCATGGCATGTCCGAGACCGAACATGAAAGTAATATTTGTGATGTCGTCTGCGACGGTATCAAACCACTCGCCCTTATGGCTTGGATTCATGCGCATTCTGGCGAGTTCGCCGTCGATTCCATCGACCATGGACGAGATCTGCCAGAGGATTACGGCGAGGATCATGAGGAAATCGATTGCGGTGAACATGAGTCCCGCCGCCACCAGTCCCAGGATGAGCCCAAATACCGTGACCATATTCGGGGTAATGAAGGAATTGGCGATGCGTTTGCTGATAAACAGCGAACAGGGACGGTTGATGGTATAGGCGATCAGACCGTCGGCATCCCTTCCAAAAGGTTTTCGAAGGGATTTTGTGAGCATGTTCTGGGCGATTTTGGCATCATCTGAACAGAGCATTCTGTGATAGATGGCATTGTCTGGAGCCTGAAATGTCTCCGTAATATCCGCCTCAATTTCTTCAAGAATATCCTCGCTGTCCAGGAGCTGACGCAGCAGCTTGTACGAAACGAAATAGACGCCGGTCGGCTCTGCTTTTGTGAGGATTCTCACGTCCGCCCCGACGGGGCGCATGCCCAGACATTCCGGCGACAACATGCCATCCAGAACGCAGATGCAGGTAGACTGGTTTTCGTCTTCATCCTTGAGTGCATCGAGCAGCGGCTGCGTAATTTCAGACAGCCGGGCTTTGTATTCATGGAGCTGAATGGGGATTTTGATGATCTGAAAATCCGGCTTTATCTGGACGGAATCCGGCCTGGCTACGATAATTTCCTCGAACCCGGCCTTCTGAATACTCCGGCATGCTCTCTGATACAGGGAAATGCCGCCGACACGAACGTCAGCAATATTTGACACGCGAGTTCCCTCGCACTCAAAAGGAGGAATGTATAAAAGACATTTCATAGGCGTTTTCGTTCCAAAAGCTCATTCGTGCAGATGAGCCATAGGTTATGGATTTTCTGAGGCCGGCTGTTCAGGATTGCCGGATGCTGATTCCGGTTCGGATTCCTTTTTGGGGCCTTTGATTTCATCGTATTTGCGGATATAGAATGCGGCGTATTTGGCAGCAGCTACGTACTGCATGACAATACCGACCAGGATTCCCAGAAACGCGAACCAATGCATGCCGACACCGACGTAGGGATGGAAATGCGCCTGCACGAATTCAGCATACATGTAGTTCGGGTTGTTCAAAGCCCAGTCCAGCGGCATGAAAAAGAGCGCGCAGAACATTTCGAACGTCGCGACACGTCCGAGCGGACTCGAAGGAATCTTGAATCCCAGCTGTCCGGCCGATGTACGCATACACAATACGGACAAATCCCGGAATCCCCACAAAAAGAGCACCCACAGCGGCCAGACACCCATATAGACCGCAACGCTGATGACAAAAAAGTTGAACATCAGATCGGAGATCTGGTCAAGCAAGGAACCGAGCTCCGTACACATGTTGTGTCTGCGGGCATAGATGCCATCGATTTTGTCGGTAATCCCTGCGATAAGGCCAACAAAAGCCGCAATAACGGGGAATCCATACAAAAAGCATGTGACGCTGATGAGGATGACGACCAGTCTGAAGATACAGAGTTTATTCGGAAAATTCCCGATATCGACGAAAAATTGATGTTTGGTATTCATGAAAAGACCTGATGAAAAAAACTCCCCCGAACCCGTGCCCTCTTTTACTACGACTGCAGGGATTGACAAGTTATTTGCTCCATACCGATCTGTTGTTCATGAAGCGTTTTGTCGTAAGCCCGTGGTTTGGGACGCGTTATGACTGTTTTTTCCGGTACCCCGACATTGTGCGTATAGAGCCAGGACCAGAAAATCAGCATATTGTTGAAGTCGAAGGAATAAAGTGCAAAAACGATGCTGGTAAAGCTTCGGGCAACGAAAATGATGGCACATATAAAAAACAGTTCTTCGAAGACATTGCGTCTGGTGACGGCATGTGCCCCCTGCCGGATGACGTTCAGAATGAACATCATGAAAAATGGCAATGCGCCGACATATCCTGCTCCCATCAGAGCTTCGATATAGGAATTATGCAGGTTCACGCTGCCTTTGTGGAAAGTTTCCTCACCAATAAAGATGAGAGATCGCGATCCGGTTGCCAGCCCATTGCCCAGCCACGAAACGTATCTGAGTGAGAATTCCCAGTAATCCGTCCTTCCCGACAACGACTCCAGTTCTTCAGACGACTGACCGCGCATGAAGATTCCCAGAAGCGATTCGTGCCATCCAAGGATGAGTGCGAGTGCAGCAATCGAAAAAACCGATGCCACAACGACCCTGCTGTACTGTCGCGTCCTCAGTCCATTGATGATAAAAAGAATAAGGATGAACAGCGTGACGACATAACTGGTACGCGACTGTGCACAGAGCAGCACCCCCGACGTTATGATCATCCTCAGGGGTTTTGCTCTGGCCGGAAGAAACAGCAATCTGGCCAGACACAAAACCGAAATAAACCCCAGTGCATTGGGATTGACGATGGGGATGTAACTCTGAATCCAGGGAATAATGCTCGGAGAATGACGCAGACCAAGCGCGGGATTGATGACTGCCAGAAGGATGGTAACCCAGAGCAGGCCCTCATAAAGTCTGACAAATGCGACAAATTCCTTCTTTGTGGAATCCGCATCCCGGCACGAAACCGTGATAAACATGATCGCAATGAATATTTCCAGACCTTTCCAGGCACAAAGTGCCGGCGTGACGCTCGAAATCCCGCAAAACACCCCAAACAGGACGTACCACAGCAGCGGCCACATTCCGGGCCTGAATATCCGCTTGAGCATGTCCCGATGCTCGCTCGTGATGCAATAAATGCCCACGATGAACATCGGAATCATCCGCGTAAAGATTTTTTCGATGGGCGTCGATTCACCCATGTAGTCCTGGATCGGATTGAACGTCCAAGAAAAGGACGACAAGAAAAAGATGAAGCGCACAATTTTGTGTTTTAATGGTGCGTCATCCCTGAGCCAGGACCAGGAGGATTCGCTCATAATGCAGGTATTTCGAATTCAGTGGAGCGCGGTGCGATAAAGAGAAGCATGACCTGTTTGGTGACGGATTCGAGTACTGTGCGCAAATCTCCGGTTTTGATTACCGTGCTGCGATCGACGATATTGTGTCCGAAAATCGGATAATCACTCCACCGGAAGGTAAAACACTTGAGCTCGTAATCGAGCGATTCCAGCGTAGAAATGAAGAATTCCCTGTCCTCGTCCGAAATCATCGGCGCATGATACTCCATACAAATCCAGGGTTTGTCGCGTTTGAGCGTCTCCATCATGCCCTTGAGTGCACAGATCTCATGTCCTTCAATATCCATGCGGATCAAATCGACACCTTCGATATTCTTCTCTGCCGCGAGCGTATCCAGCCGCATGACCGGAACATCCATCTTCCGTTCGTAATCCTCGCGCGGTGCCATGCTGCAGATATTGGAATGCTTCGAAATATAAAAGGGCATGCTGCCATCGACGTTGCTGATGCCGACGTTGAGAAGCTCGACAAAATCGTGGCCGTTCATCTGAACATTCTCTGTGAGCAGATCAAAACTCACCGGATTCGGTTCGATGGCCACGATGCGGGCAGGTTTATTCGAGTTCGAAGCTTCCTGCATCGTGTAGTAACCAATATTGGCGCCGAGTTCGACGATCGTCATGCCTTCCTTCAGAATGCTGAGCAAAATGCGGGTTCCGAAGGGTTCATGCATATGATCGAGCGCAAGTTCTGCAGCAATGCCTTCATCGCGGGCATCGACGGCGAGTTTGAATTTCTGAAAATCCAGAATCACGCGATCCACACACGTCCCCATGCTCATCGCCTTCCAGCGGAGTTTTCGCACGGCATCACTCGGTTTTCGCAGAGCAATGCGCGCAACGCCGCGGACGAGCTCAGCATTGCCGCCATATTTCTTCAGAGATTCCAGAGCTTTTTCATAATAATGAATGCGATTTTTCAGCTTATCTAACTTTGACATCACTCGTGCCTTTCCGTTTGTGGATAATTATGGCTGCTCGCTATGGCCCTGCGGGCCATACGCTTCGCCTGCGCGTCTATGCCGGTGGCATACGCCGCGCAAACTTATAACGAAATCTTGAGAATGCGACTACCCCCAAATACGGGAATTAATACGGCATTCTCGTCCGGGGACTGCATCATCCGGGGAGATACAGGTGCCGGAACCGCATAATGAATGGTCTTATTTTCAATGAAGGCCGGACTGACGGATTTCTGAACGAGCCTGTCCTTTTCCCACAGATAGAGGCCGCCGGCAGTCATAATGACAAAGCCATCCCCAATGTCCGTCATGTCCAGGACATCATCCGGAAACTCTGCCAGATACTCCGGTTCATCGCCATCGACCCGATAAAGCCTGCGTTCGCGAGCCACGGCAATCGTTCCGTCATATTGCACCGCAAATGCATCGGCATCACACAAAAGGTCATGCGTGACGACCCGGCTGACGCGGGTTTCGGCTTCTATCGGCTTATCCGCGAATGCCGGTATTTTCCATATCGTACAGGTATCCTTCATCCAGAAATACAGATACGGAAGTCCGTCTGTCGCCATGCCTCCAAGAACCGATCCAAGCTGCGCATTCTGAATTTCGATCTCATCCGGCATACCCGCCCCCATGCCAAGCAAGAGCTTCAGTTTTTCCGGATGCAGCAGCGGTGCACTGAAAACGCCGGGAGAATCATCCTTTTTGCCCGATACAAAAATGCTCTGTGCGCTGCAGGCAAGTTCATGGGGTTCGATCCCTTTGGGCATCGTTCCGCAGTGAGCAGAGCCTCCCACCAGTGCCTGCGAACAAATCCGGTTTCCCTGCTGATAAACGATGTAATTGCTGCAAAAAGCCATTCTGTCCGCATCGAGCGATGTCCAGGAATGACCGATATCCCTGCCGTTTATCGACCGTGAGGTCTGACTGCAGGCATGCACCGTTCCGTTGATCGTTCCGATCACCACAAGTGATTCATCATCCCCCGAAATGCGCAAATCCTTCATGCCTGCGATTTGCCCGGATGGGCAGATCTCCGAGAGCGAATGCCAGCGCATATCCTGCGTGATTTCGAATAATTCATCCTCCGTCGCGACGACGATATGATTGGACGAAGACAGGGCAACCGAAGTGATTCCCGTCAACGATGTCTGCGAAACTTCCAGTCCGTCCGAGATTTCCTGCGTTCCCATCCCCGCAAGAACATGGATGTTCTGCGGTGCAATTTCGATGGTTCCAAATTCTGCCCTGCTTTTGGTCATGTTTGCCAGCGCAAGATACTGCTTGCCTTTTTCTTCGAGCAGAATGGCTTCGAAAACATCGTTCGCCTGCCATTCCTTGATATACGATGGCATCAGTCCGGACAGATAGATATCGAATGTCATTCGGGATGGCAGTGACCAGCCAGAATCATGGATGGCAGTGACCTGATCACTGGCAGGATCGTGCGCCATGATGCGGTCGGCATTTTTTGAAAACATCAGCAGACGGTTTGCGCTGACTTCAATTTCAGGCACATCCGGCAGCCGCAGAATGTCTGAATTACAAGGCAAGCCAAGGACTTCCGCCGGATTAAAGAAAAACGTCACATACGAAAAATCTATTTTTCCGTCCTCATTAAATACCAGGAAATACAGGGATCTTCCGTCCGCAATCCATGCCTGACCGGCATTGTCTGTCACCATGGCATTTTGACTTCCTTCCCGAAGTGTCACGGTTCTGCCGGTATCCAGATCGAGGTAATTCAGGCGATACAGCGTGGGTGAGTACACGAGGGCAGCCTTGCCGCGATCGAGCATCTGAATGGAGAGCGGAAAGAGAATTGCATTCGGATTGTAGGGGGAATTCGCATCGCTGTTCTGACTGTAAGTGCGTTCTTCGGCACTTTCCGGCCCCCAAACCAGATGCGCCGAATCCAGGGTATCCCCGTAAATCTTCCAAAAGCTTCCGGCTCCCATGTCGAGACTCAGAAAACCATCCTCAAAGGGGATCAGATAAAACATCGAACCGGCACCGGGATAGATGGCTCTCAGACGTCCGGAAACCGTCTGCGTCGTTTCATCCAGATCATCCACCTGGACTTCGATCAATGCATTCCTGTTTTCCCAGTAAGGCGTATAGAGCTTGCCCCGATGGGCTGCGATATAAGGCGATTCCGGCAATGCCTGGGCATAAAAATCACTCAGACTCTCCTGCGGGGAATATGCCCCGTCACCGGTAACCGTGAGGATTCGATCATTGCGCACGGCCCGGAGACGGCGTCCATCCCAGAAATACAGCCAACCATCGTTCTCGGCCATAAACACATAATCATGCAGTTCAAGGCGCACATCGCGGGCCACAGAGGTCTGGCTGTCCTGCGAATCCAGAGAACCCGCGATGAGTTCAAGCGGAGCATTCATCAATGCCGAAGGAGACTGCCCATTCCAGGCCACGCGAAAAATCTGCTGCCCAAATGCGATATAGAACCCGCCGTTCGTTCTCTGAATGCCCGAAAAAAGCGAAAAATCGACATTCTCCATGGAAATTCCGGATTCAGGAATCCGGGCTTCGACGGGATTGATCGTTCCCATCTCCAGTATTTGTCCCGAATCCAAATTAACCCAGAGCAGCGGCCTGCCCGGTGAAGCCAGAATGTACCAGTCCCCCTCAGCTCTCAACAAATGCATGCCCCACATGCTGCTGTAATATAATGATGCATTCCTTGCCTTTTCATAAGGCGAAAGATCAAACATCTCCTGCTGAACACCGGTATCGAGGTCGAGTTCGACGAGTTTTCGCGATCCTCGCGCCACATAGAGGACGGTATGTTCGGAAGTCTGGACCATGGACATCGGATACCAGGCTGCAGCAATGGATTCCGAAGCATTTTCGGGTGCCTCGTAGACGATTTCATCGACGGCAGCCCGAAATCGCCGGGCATTCGGCCAGGGTTCCGGATCTTCGCATGCAGAAACAAGAGATATGCAAAAGGCCGCTAAAGCCAGTTTAGTGATGGTTTTCATTATCTGACAGAATGGAAAATATTGCGGGCAAAAGAGCTCCGGTGTTACACCCCTGCATACATAGCGCATCCCGGTCAAATTGGCTATGCAACTTTGTTTAGTTGGGTATTGGTAACAATTCAGCCCTCGAAATAATGGACTATTTATTCTACAAACGGATTTGTTCGCAACTAACGTTGCTCACATCATCAAAAGAAACATCTTGTTCTCCTTAAAAATGTTTCAATGGTGCGTTGGGGGGTATTGAGAATTGAGCATAAAAAACGCGAAGGCCGTCAGGCCTGAGCAAATCCGTTTGTAAAATAAAAAAATGCCCCTAGGGCTGAATCGTTACGGGAGTTGGGTGATATGCAATTCCAAAGTTCTTGCCAAAACCCCAGGTAAAATCACTATTCACTAGCCACTCAACATGCCTTTTACGATACCGATAAAACGTCCGTCGGACGATTCCAAATCACTCGTTCTGATTGCAGCCGTCGACGATGCCATGGGCATCGGCCGCGAGGGAACCATTCCCTGGGATCTCCCGGAAGACAGACGTTTTTTCAGGGATCAGACGATTGGCCATCCGACACTGATGGGAAAGAAAACCTATCAGAGTATCGGCGGTCCGCTTCCGGATCGCCCGTGTGCCGTCTGGACGCATTCTGCCCCCGAACGGATTCCCGACACACCGTGTATTTTTTCGGATGACCTGGATGACCTGCTGGAATGGTGTGGACAATTTCAGCGGGAAATCTACGTCATAGGCGGCCAAAGTGTTTATCGGGCATTGCTGGACAGAGCCGACGGTATCATTCTGAGCCGGATTCCGGGAAACTACGGCTGTGACAAGTTTTTTCCGCCAATCCATGCATACCGGTGCGCACTCAGGCATCCGATGGAAGGATTTATGATCGAATACTGGCGACCAGAATGTCGCACATGATGGTTGCAAGGTTGTGGCAAAAAGGTGTAGATCACGTCTGCTGCTTTGGCAGCCACGGTATTAGATGTCTTACTCAATTTGTGCTGAAAGACGGCCCAGGCTAAAGAGGTAATTATGTTTGAATTATTTGCCATGTCATTACGCGAGTATTGGAATGAAGTTGACGAGAGCGATTCGGATGTGAGCCATTCCATTGCTGAACTCCAGGATGTTTTGAGTGAGCATTTTGGTCGTGAAATCCGCTGGGATGAACCCGAACTTGATCCCGACAAACAGGATGAGGAAATTTCGGTCGACGTGATCGATGATCGCCAGCTCTCGGCACTGCATGCGATCGCAGCAAAGCTTGAACTGGATGGCAATCTGGATGGTCTGGAACTGGATCCTGAAAACCCCTGGGACTGCGATGTCTTTGAACGCCTCGAAGACGAACTGGACAGCGAGGATTCGAGCGGCGATCCCGAAAAATTCCCCCATGTTCTTTCGATCGGCAACAGCTTCGAATGCGTCTGCATTCCCGTCGATCTTCCCTTTGTTGCCCAGATCAATGTCAACAATGATGAAGACGACGAAGATGAAGAAGAATGCCACTGCAATCACGACGACGATGAAGAATGCTGCTGCTGCGATGACGAAGATGAGAACAGCCTCGACATTTCTTCCGTCCCCGCACTCCGCCGCGAACTCGATATGATCGGCGAAGCCCTCAAGCTCAATCCGAACGTCAATATTGACGAAATTGACGTCGAGTTTAATGAAGAAGATCCGTATCGTTTTGCCAAGATTTGCTGGTACATCATGAATGCCAAGCTCAACGATGCAATCAAATCAAAACAGCCGATGATCATTCGTTTCTGCGATGATGACGAATACGATGATCTGGACGATGAGGACGATGTCGAATAATCGTATCCGAATATTTCTGTAATTAAAAAGCTGCCGAACGGCAGCTTTTTTTTTGGCCAGAGGGGGTCGGCGCGTATTGCCGCAGGCAATAGCGACGCAGGGGGAGACTTCCCCCTGCCATGACAAAAAAGATACAATAAACTGATTTGATCTTTCATTTCATACCAATCTACCACCTGATTTCCGAGCGTTCACGAATCTGTCGCTCATCACTGCAGCAGAGTCCGCCTGTCTCCTGTTAGGGGATAATTTTGTTTTATTTCAACAAAAAAATTGACTCTGAGGGGTACTCGCATCAATAATAAGGTGAGGGTGTGTCTTCACCTGGGCAAGGGGATGGATTGTCTTATCCCCCCACTCCCCCACTCCCCGGAGGAAATGATGAATACAAAGCAAATTCTGTTCAGTGCATTGGCTATTTCGATTTGTGCGACGATCGGAAAACCTGCCATTTCTTTTGCACAAGCCCCCGAAAACATCGACAAGAGCCTCGCGCCCATCGTCATGATACTTATTGATACTTCTACAAGTATGGCCGCAAAGTTCGGTTCGGATGGTCATAACCGTTTGACCAAAGCTCAGGCAGAAATTGCGGGTGCACCTAAAACCGATAATACCAATTCATCGAATGGGAAAATTTCTATTATATCTTCAACAATTTACCTTCCAAGAACCTATCCCGAATGCACGTCAACGGGGTGTACTAGTGAAACCCGATATGTGCCTGTTTCTTATCAGACAGCCAAACTCATCAAACAGAATAACAAATATCCCGATTCCCTAGAGAATGCACAAAGCTACGATTTTGCCAATGCCTATTACGGCAACGGCATCATTCAATCCTATATGTATTCGGTTAAATTCGGCTTTGGTGCAATGAATGCTTATTCAAAAGATAATTATAAATATGGAAAGGGTGTCAAAACAAATCGATCAATTTTTCCCAAAGGATATGGAATAACGATTAATGCCCCCAATTCATACAAATATGGTTTATATGATGGTGATTATGATGAAAGCAATCCTGCTCCGACGCTCTACCCCACCGTTTCGGACGATATGATGGACATGTACCAGTCCAACAGCCACATTATTAACTCAGTTCGTTCATACTGGATGGATTCCTCCACCCCCATTGGCGGCTGTCTGGCAGACTACTATTTTATGTTCAGTACGCCTGATCCGGCACTGACCCATCAATACGTCAAAAATACCAACGAAGTTACCGTTCTTCCCAACAAAACGGAACCCGGAACGTACGACGATTACTTTGCCTGCCGTCCCAAGGCCGTCCTCGTCATTACCGATGGTGCCCCCAATGCCGGTGCCGGATGCAGCGGAAAGGATTGCTATGCCAATGGCAGCCAGGTCTGGTGGGATGCCGCACGACTCTACAGCAAACTGGGCGTTCGCGTCTATGCCATTGCTTACGCACAGACATCTATTTCCATCGACACAACGGATAACAACCTAACCAAAACAGGCGTCGGCAACGTCATGAATAAAATTGCCTGGAAGGGCGGTACCTGCCGCGATCCGGACACACAAGAAATCATCAGTCCAACCGACGATGATGCATACAAAAACTTCATTAAAAAGGCAAAATCTGTTTCTTCAATGCCGCAGACAACAGTGCTTTGCGCACGGCGCTGGTCACAGCCTTGTCCGATATGCTCAATTCCTTCGTTTCCAAAACGAGGATTGCCACGACCACGGCCATCAGTCTGAAGAACAATTATGATACCGCAACCAAAACCTACAACAGCGGTTACTACAACGTCTATTCAGGCTACGAAATCACGATGGGACAGGTTCGCAATACGGCATTGCAGCGCGAATCCTTTATTTGCGACGGCAGCAGCGGACAGTTCAACAATGTCGAAAATCAATTCATCGATCTGAGCAATCGACTGGCCTGCCGCCTGACCAACTGCACTGATGCTGACATCATCAGTCGTTCCGGCTATTCATCAGCTCCGGCACCATGCGCCACTAAAGGCAACATTTATTCCTCGGATTTCTCGATGACCAACACCTGTTCGCGCGATCGATACATATTCGCAGGGGATTATTCAAAGAATCGATACGAAATTGCGCCGGATGTCGTTACACTGCTCGATAAAGACGAGAATGATGTCCCCCTCGCAGGTTTCATCAAACAGGGCAAAAACTCCGATACTGACTATCATTTCCTGACGAAGAATGAAACGAGCACAACAGGTCCGGACATCACCTCCAATTACTCCGCATATAAGGTAAGTGCGAACTATCGCCTCAGCCCCTTTGAATGCGAAACGGACTTTGACTGCGGACTCTATAATCAGGTTCCCCGCCACTGCGATCTCGGCAAATGCGTCAATCCCAATGATTACAGCGATTCCTGTACGGATAATGCAAATGGAAAAGTATGCATCAATGGACGTTTGCGTGAAAGCGGCATTGCCTGCACGACTCACGAAAGCTGCATCGGCAAATGCGGCACTGACGATGGCGGGTGCGTCTGCCATGCCGGCAAATGCCTCCCGGGCGTCGTCAATGATGGCGATATCCGCCAGTTTGTTTCGACACAGCGCCTCGGTACGATCGAATATGCCACCCCCGTTCCGGTAGAAGCCCCATTCCGATCCTACAGCAACACATCTTACCAGCTGTTCAGCCAGAAATACTGGCAGCGCGACACCATGCTCATGGCCGGTTCAAACGACGGCATGATGCATGCCTTTATTCTCGGCGATAACGGCGGCAATGGCAGCTATACAGAAGGCATCTACAAAGCCGACCCCTCCATCGTTCCAGAAGACGGCAATCTGCGTACTTTCACCGAAGGTGATGAGCTTTGGGCTTTCATTCCCAAAGGCGTCATGAAGAATCTCTACAAGCTCGTTAAATACGGCCCTCAGACGAACATCAATGCCACGCCGATTGTCATGGATGTTTACGACCCGAATTCCAAGGATGTAGTGACCTACTCCGGGGATAAAGTCAATATTGAATCCACTGCATGGAAAACAGTGATGGTCGGTGGTTTCGGCAATGGCGGCATTGGCTACTATGCTCTGGACATCACCAACCCGGGTTCCCCCAAGATCCTTTGGGAAATTGACAATCTGTGGCAGTCTTCGGCCAATCCGGAATACCTCGATATGCAGAATACACTCAATGTAACCCCGGGGATGGATTTGGCCAATCGAGCAAAAATCCAGCTGGATAAAGCCGATTCCACGGGCTATCCCTTCCTGCTCATGGGTAAATCTACAGCAGAACCTGTCATTACCAACATGGTCATCGATAACAAGATTGAACCCGTCGTCGTTCTTCCCGGTGGTTCAAGAAGTGTCGATATGGGCGAAAGAGCTGGTGCTGCACTCTACATTGTCAGACTTTTCCCGAAATCAAAAGAAAATCTGCTCGTTAAGGATTTCTACTTTGATAACCCCATTACAGGATCCGTTGCGGTGTATCCCAACAACTTCAACGCGGTTGCTCAGCACCTCTATTTCGGCGACAGCAAAGCCAATCTCTACCGCATCGACGTATCCTCGAGCAACCGCTCTGAGTGGGGAAGCGATACTCACGATTATGTCGTTGGTAATGTTTCTGCCAAGAACATCACCCCAGTTTTCAACCCAAGCGAAGCCGCTGGTCTCGGCAATGTCACATATGAAGCGATCACCTATAAACCAGCTGTCTCGCTCTACAAATCCGATAGCACAAAACCCACCATTCAAATCATTTATGGTACCGGTTCGAATGACACATTTAATGTCAATTCGAGCGATCGCCACTATGTTGCTGATTTCTACGATTATTATGTCAGTGATTCGAGCGGCAATGGCAAATATCAGCTCAATGATTCGTCGGCATCCTATAATCCACTCATTTACGTGTTTAATCCGGCCTCAAACGTAACTACGATGGAAAAAACCTATACGGCAAACGGTTATACACAAAAATATCATGTTTATACGCAAGATCCGATTTCCAAGACCAAATTCTCTTCGCGCCAGAAAATGACCGGCGCTGCCATTACACACAACTTTGTGTCCTATTTCCCAACCTTTATCGCCAACGAGAATGCAGAAGACAAATGTGCTTCCGGTCATGCTGCCATCTGGAAAATTGGCTCCCCCGAATCCAATACGCAGTACGCCAAGGCAGGCGGTACCGTTCAGAATCCATCTACATTTGATGCATTTGCAACGACTTCAGTACTAGAACTTCCCGCAGGAACCAAGATCTATGGCCTCGAAATCACAAATCAGCTTTATTGTCTGAAAGATGGCAAGGAAGGTTCCAGTATGGCTCCGCAGCTCGTTGCACAGACCAGTACAGAAGCCCCGAGCTTTAATAACGATACGGGTTCCGCAAAACTCAAACCCAAATCGACCGATATCAATTCACTGGCCATCAATCTCGATCCGATCCAGCCGCAATCCGAAATCATCTCGTGGGCGAGTGTTTACGAGTGATTCCAAGCCAGCCATGCCTGCAGAGCAGCGATTATCTCATGAAGCCATGCCGGAAGGCATGGCTTTTTTATTTCTCTTTCAAGCATTCTTCCTTAACATTCCGACTCGGATTCGCTATAATATTTTCCGCTTTTGCAGCGTTTCTGCGCATGGCTTACCCCGGGGGCGATACGGTTTCGACGGGGATGCGGAGATTCGTTCGGCGTGTCGGGGGTTCCTGTAACCTCGTTAAAAATGCTGGAAACTTACAATTGCCAACGATAACGTTGAGCTCGCTCTCGCTGCCTAATCAGCAGTAAGGGCACAAAGATCCCACGTGGATCCGTCGTTGCAGGCCATGCCTGTGGGTTTGCATCGGCGTCAAGTTACAGGCTGGTCGAAGGATAGCCATGGTCGAGGGCGATCCCCAGACAAGATTAAATCATGACCACTCAGTTCACGCCTGTCTTTGGGCTTCGAACTGAGGATTCGTACAAAGACTACACACGTAGAAGGGCGAAATTGAAGATTTTCGGACGCGGGTTCGACTCCCGCCGCCTCCATCCCATGTAAAAGCCTCCCCAAAAGGGAGGCTTTTTTGTTCCCACAATTATGAACAGTTTCAACGACATCATTCCATATCCCCCCATCCAGCGGCTGGCCGAAATCATACGCCGGCAATTCGGAGTCCACGTCGGATTCATTTCGGATACCGAACTCATCTGGATCGGAACGCGGCAGACCATTTCACACACCGCATGCCAGGGATGTTTCAGGGAATGCCAGATCGACGCCTATCGTTCATGGTTCAAACGCCTGAGTACGCCCGCCGCCGATTCCATGTTTATGGAATGCCCAAGAGGAATGCGCGGAATCGCAGTTCCCATCTTCATCGGCACACAATGCATCGCCGCTTTCTTTGCCTCGGGATTCCGATTTGAATACGACGCATCCGAAGAAAATGCACCCACCGGTGTCCCCGTCATTTCTGCGCACGACAGCCGAATCCTGACCGATTTGATCATGGAAATGACTCACATTTTCCTCGAGCTGCCGCAAATCTATGATGCCGTCTGCCCGCTCCCCCCCGACAATCCTTGGCATCACGACTTTTCATCCATCGCGGCCGTCTCCCCCTGCATGAAAGATATCCTCAAAACCCTCGATGCCGCCTGCGACTGTCCCTCCCCAATCCTCATCGAAGGCGCCCCGGGAACCGGAAAAGAAACGCTTGCCCGCACGATACATCAGTCATCCATCCGGCGAAACGGTCCTTTCGTTGCGCTGAGCTGCACCGCTCTCAACGAAGCCCTGCTCGATTCGGAGCTGTTCGGACATAAGCGCGGTGCATTCGTGAATGCCCTGACCGATAAGCCCGGTCTGCTCGATGTCGCCCACCAGGGGACTTTCTTTCTCGACGACGTCGATGCCCTGCCACCGGCACTCCAGGACAAACTGCTTCAACTCATTCAGGAAGGCACAATCTCAGCCATCGGCGAATCCTCCCCGCATGTCCTAGATGTTCGGATCATTGCCGCTACAGCCAGGGATTTGCGCGCCCTGACAGATGCGGAATCATTCCGGCACGATCTCTATTACCGCCTGAGCACGACCCACATCAAACTCCCCTCTCTGGCCATGCGACGCGACGATATCATTCCAATCGCCCGGGACATCCTGAAAAAAATCTGCCGCAGAAATCACCGCGAACTCAAGTCTTTTTCCCCCGAAACGCTGCAGATCTTTTACCAATACGACTGGCCCGGCAATATCAGCGAGATGGAACGCGAAATCGAACGCCTCATCATTCTCTCGCCGCAAACCACCGAAATCACGCCGGATCTCATCAGTCAGCGCATCACGCGCACGCAGGCAATGAAGCAGGATATCATTCAGGCCGTCTCACAATCCGGCAGCACCGATGATCTCCAGTCCATGTTCCAGCTTCACCCGGGGCAGACCCTGCCCTCCGCACTTGAGGATATCGAACGGCGCATGATTGGCATCGCACTCGAACAAAATGACGGAAATCGTACAAAAACAGCCGAGATACTCGGGATTTCACGCCGCAATCTGATTCGAAAAATCGAGACGCTCAATATTGATCATTAGTATGCTTCGCCTTTTCGCTGCGCGAATACGGCTTCGCTTTCGGACTATTGCCGCCACGGCGGCAATACGTCCTCAAAGCACTTCAACGCGTTCCAGAACCGCATCCTGTTTCGTCAGCGTCTGAATCACATCCTTCGAAGAACACTGGCCAAAAACAGTGTACATTCCCTTGAACGCAGGCATATCCTTGCCTAGAATCATGAACTGTACGGATGCCTGTCCCGGATAATCCTGAAGCATCATGATCGCGCCCGCCTTCGGCTCATGGCTCAGACAACGTTCGTCCGTTATCACAAAATTGACGCCTTCGGGCCGCAGTCCGCTGATGACATAGGCCCCCTTGCTTCTTTGGGCAAATTTAATGTTTGTATAATAGGGATCGCGATGATTCTTACCCGAAAGATCGGTCCATCCCGGCGTGCCTTTCGCCAAAGACACGAAATTCACTACCGTCACCGGATGGAGACCTGCATACAAATCACACATCACATCGCCGGCACTGGTCACGATTTTTACCTGAATGACCTTGTCTTTGGCAAACAAATGCACCGGAAGCCTGTGATCCTCGACCACGACTTCCTCTTCCGGTACTTCAATATTCGCAGCATCATCCTGTATTTCGGCATCATCCTGCTGTTCAGAATCATCGAAGTCATCGGCAAAACATATTCCCGGCATTGCCAGAAATGCTAAAGCTATCATCCAGTCACGCAGTTTGAATCTCATCGTTCCCTCCGGACAGGGAAATTACCTCAGATACACAAAAAACGTGAATTTTAAAGGAACCAGCGAAGTACCGAACAATTGCCTGGGGGGGGGAAGGTTCGGTTCGTATGATCTCCTCACCTCTCCCGGCCGATAAAGCGTCTCTCTCCACAATGGCAGAGTAAATGATATACTCCTTACTGCACACACTGATGATTGATGCAAATGTACGCCGGATGACAAGGATTGATTTCGCATGAAGTCTCAGGAATACACCTGTTGCGATGACATCTCATACCCTCTTCACACCTGCCATCGCACTCGAGCATCGACCTGGGCTCGACGCACTCATGGTTGACGCAAATGTCTGTCGGAGGACAAGGATTGATTTCACAAGAACCTTCTGGAATACATTCTCTCCGGTGACAGACGGTATGTTCCGGACATAGATTCATACAGTCATCTGTTTTTTCGGCGTCATTCCCCATTTTAGATTCTTTATTGATATCCTGCGGATCAGCACATTCCCCATTGCGAATCATCTGTCCGGCCTGGCATGCATCGGCAGCCGCCTTCAAAGAATGCGAATTGGATGCAGCATTATCCAAATGGTCAGAACTCACACACCCGGAAATGATAAAAAGTGATGAAACAAAGATTAAGAAAAACCAAATACCAATAGTAATTTTACGCATCACGACCTCCTTATAATTAAAATGCATTATTCCATGTTGCAATGGAATAATACACATCCTGATTTCCGGATGATGTACTTACCGCATCATTATACAGCGATAAATCATCGCGTATCCCATAAAAAAACTCAAAACCATTATACCCCAAATAGCCATTTTGAATCTCATAGTCACCTCCATCAGTGAGGTAACACAAAGTACTGAGTTAAACATAACCTAGAGATTGCCGGGGTATCCGTCAATCCCATTTTACAAAATAAATTATTCAATAAAATCATATAATTATAAATTTACACAATAAAATCATATCGTTATAAAATGTACAGAAAATTCATACAGTTCCCCATCAGAGATTCTCCCTGCCGCCCCCGGCTGTGAATATAGGAATGGACATTCCATTCATCCCGCAGGAATTACCCAACAAACTGCATTGGGGAATCCCCTACGATGATTCTCTGATACCCCATTGCCCCGGTATTCGCTGCGCTCCAGCGGGGGTTACAAAACATGAATTCCTACGGACTTCTACTTCCCTTCGTGAGATTGGTACTTTAAAACAATGAAACCCCAAATTCACGATCGTTAAACATAGCCTGATTTAATGATATTTCGGGGGTAGGCGCGTATTGGCCATGCCAATAGCGACGCAGGGGGCAAGCCCCCTGATTGGGTGCGGGCGCGTATTGGCTTTGCCAATAGCGACGCGGGGGGCATCGCCCCCCCAGACACAAAAAAAGCCATGTCTTTGCAACATGGCTTCTTTTTCGAAATCCGAAACGATTAACGTTTGGAGAACTGGAATCTTGCACGAGCTGCTTTGAGACCGTATTTTTTACGTTCTTTGGCACGCGAGTCACGGGTCAGGAAACCAGCATGTTTGAGCGGGGAACGAAGCTTTGCATCGTAGTTGACGAGTGCGCGGGCGATTCCCTGAAGAACGGCACCGGCCTGTCCGGATTTGCCGCCGCCGAAAACATTGACGATCACATCGAAATTCTCGGTCATGTTGACGAGTTCGAGGGGCTGACGAAGGACCATCTGCAGTGTCGGACGATCAAAGTATTCTTCGACGCTCTGCTTGTTGACGATCACCGAACCCTTGCCGGGGCGAAGATAAACACGCGCTACGGAGCTTTTACGACGACCTGTAGCTAACCACTGAACACTAATCATTTTTTACTCCTTCAGAAAGATGAACTACAGGGAAAGGTTTTTAGGCTGCTGAGCGGCGTGCGGATGATCACTGCCACGATAAATCTTGAGCTTGCTCAACATCGTACGGCCAAGGGTATTCTTGGGAAGCATACCTTTCACAGCTGCTTTGAAGACATCTTCAGGCTTCGAAGCCATCATTTTGTCTGCGGTCATTTCCTTGATGCCACCGACATAACCGGTATGATGATAGTACTTCTTATCGCTCAGTTTCTTACCCGTCAGCACCATTTTGTCGACGTTGATGGCGATGACGAATTCACCTGTATCGACATTCGGCGTAAATGTCGGACGATGTTTGCCACGAAGAATGCTTGCCACTGCAGCGGCAGCACGGCCAAGATGCTGGCCTTCCAAATCGACGATGTACCAGCCCTGCTCAACCTCACCTGGTTTTGCACTGTATGTTTTCATTGCACACCTTTTTAAGTTTTTGCCCTCAATAACGGGCTCCAATACGAGTTTTGAATGTTCTGATGAACACTCACCAAAGAGGATGGTAGTTCGAATCCGACTGCATTTCACAACGCTGTCAGACTCCCTGCGCCATGGGCTCTGCGGCGCATCACTGCGAATTTACCGCTTCGCAGCGGCGCGTATTATAGAGATCACAATCTTTCACGCAAGTTATTTTTTATTTTTTTACAAAATACAAGTAACAATTCAGCCTGGTCAAAAGCCCTTCAGGGCTTTCATATAGTATCCCCCGGTTGCGTTAGCTGCCGGGGATAGGTGAATATCCCTCTCCTCCGCGCCGAACTTTTTACCAGCCTCTTGGGCTGGCAAAAAGTTCGGAAAAAGAGGGGAACGCTTTGAACCCCCGGTAGTTGCCTACGGCTCCAACCGGGGGCTATTGATATTGAACGCCTTGTATGGTTTGTATGTTGACAAAGTCTTTCGTGTCTAGCTAACACGAAAAGAGGGATAAGCAATGCGTGAACGCCTGGAGGCTTGTATTTAGCATGACCTCGTGCCGTAGATAGCGCGCT
>JAFRYG010000030.1 GCA_017441205.1 Pseudomonadota bacterium | reverse complement strand
TCACTTCACGCTCAGCGAGATGTGTTCGACATCAGTCCAAACGGCTGATCATAATTTTCCGAGTCAGGAAGTGATTACGAATTTGAAACGGCTCACAAGGTGGTTGGAGATGCTCCGCGATGAGTGGAACAAACGGTATGGGGACGGCAACGACCCGATTATCATCAACAGCGGCTACCGCTCGCCTGCTGTCAACAAAGCGGGTGGTGGCGTAGCTACCTCGAACCACCTGACAGGTTGTGCAGCTGACATCCGCGTGTTGGGCAACGAACAGCTTGTCCGTTATGCCACCATCCTGCTGGACATCAGCGATGAGAGCGGCGAGGACTTCGACGAACTCATCTTCGAGCACAACAGCCGAACGGGTAACTACTGGCTGCATTTTGCGGTGAGAGCGAGTGGGAATAGAAGGAAAATCAAGTTTATAAATAAGTGAGGTCTAAGGTCAAAGGTCGAAGGCTGAATGTCAATGCGTAATGCGTAATGCATAATGCATAATGCGTAATGCGTCATGAATATTGTTAGAGACGTGGCGCGACACGTCTGTACAGATTATTATTTGGTTAATGCGTCATGCCAAATATGCTAAAATTACCTTCCCGGCATTTCCGATGTTTATCGAATCCCCGGATTTCCTCAGCAAAATCAAAAAATCAATCAAGGGACACTATGAAAAAATTATTCTGCATATTCACCCTCATTGCGATTCTGGCTCTTTCCGCTGCGACAACGATGGGCTGCGCCAGCATGCGGTATGCTTCAGCCAAGGACAGCTACATCACCAAACAGGTTCAGTCGTACACCTTCAGCTCCGACATCAACAATGTCATGGCGCAGGCCAAAGCCCTGCTTTACAGCTCCGGATACGCCGTTCGTCCTTCGATGAACCCATATTCCATCGAAACCGAGTGGGGCATCGTCGAGGAACACACGATGAGACAGTACCTGGTCACCGCGACCGCTGTCGGAAACGGCACGACTGTCCGCTTCGACTACGTCGAAAACACCCACAATCCGGGTTACAAGCCCGCAACACAGCGCGGCCGCGACTACGTCATGGAGTACGAACTCATCAAGCGGCTCGAACCCGACAAATGGTCAGCTATCGAACAGGCCGCTGTAGCTTATGCCAATAAGAAGAAATAAAAGGCTTTGTTTAACCAACATGGATATGGTTAAGTTGGTAGTTGGGAGTTGTGAGTTGTGCAAACACTAAGATTCTGGCAAAGGATCGGGATAATGCAGATCACCTCTTAAAGCTATAAGCTATAAGCCCCCAAAAAACCACACTCGTATAACAGAGCCAAACAAAAAAGGCGTGCATTCGCACGCCTTTTTTTAATTATTGCAATCGATGGGCCCATACTTGAGGTTCTGAGAGGATTCCTTAAGCCGACCGAATGTCAGCGTCGAGTTATGGCCCGTACCGAAATGATGGTGAATTTCATAGACTGCACCGCCCATGTGGTCGCATGAAGCCGGACCGGTTTCATACCCACCAGCAGCGACGATCGTTTTGCCGCTCTTCGGATCGATGACGAGAAACCGCGTTCCCTTTGCCGGTTTCGATTTCCAGTACATATTGATGTACCACGCCTCAGCATCGGCAGGAACAAAATTGCCGGCACTGCCCTGTCCGAAATGACACCCCTCTTCGGGGCACCAATCCTTGCCGCTGCTCGTATCATTGCCGAAGAGCTGATTCGTATATGCCTTATGTTCCGCGATGCCATCCGTAATGCTTGACGGCCACCAGTTCTGGCCATGAACAGAGCGGTCATGATCCGTCACAAGATGGGCCTCTGCTGCCGTCCCCGCCGTTACCGGCATCGGAATGGATGAATACAGAGAGCAGCTCTTGTGGCGCGGAAGATCCTCCTTGACCATGCCGCATTTGCCCGAATCCGGAATGAACGTGATCTTGAGCGTATAGGCACCTGCTTTGGAACTGCCCGAATAGGTGTCGGCCGACACATAATAAACGCCGGGCTTCGAAATATAGGCTCCCGCACCGACATCACCGCGTGCAAGACATTTATCCCCCTTGAGTTCACTCAGAATGTGAACGTCAACATCCACACTGCCTGAACAACTGACACCAGCAACGAGATAACCTGGTTCCTTGATGTTCACGGCATAATACTCTTCGGGGCCGCTTTCGTTGGCAACCGAACTCTTATTGAATGACTTGCAGGATGTGTATTCCGAAATATTATTCTTACTGTTCTTCGTATTGCCAGAAATGGGCTTGCTCAAATCGTTGACAGCAGTCGGACAGACCGACGTCGTGCACTGCGGCAGCCAGCCGTTCGGATCATCCACGCACTTGTTGCTCTCACATTTAAACTTGCAGGTCTCCTTCTTGACCCATTCCAGACATTTGTCACCGTCGCTGTCCTTGCATTCCTGCAGTTCATTGCCGCTGCACTGAAGCGCGCCGCTCGTCGCACACTTGTTCGTACAGGTCGGCTCCGGCTTTACACAAGCCCCCCCCTGGCATTCCTCACCGCTCGGGCAGTCTTTGGAAGGCGTCCATTCCTTGCAGCCATCGTTATCCGTGTCCTTGCATTCCTTGATCTTTTTGCCATCACAGGCTGTCGGCGTATCGCAAGTATCCGAACAGGGCGGCACCAGTACTTCGCATTTGCCCTCCCGGCATTCCGTCCCCTCAGGACAATTCGACGGAATCCACTCCAGGCATCCATCCTTATTGTCATCCCGGCACGTCTGAAGAATGCTCGTACCATTGCAGCTCGTCCCGCCCTCGCACTCATTCTTGCACTCAGCACCTTTCGGCGCACAGGATCCTCCCTTGCACTCCGTACCTTCCGAACACGGCGTCACGACCCACTTTTTGCAGCCATCCCCCATGTCCCTGCATTCCTTATAGGAAGTGCCATCTGCACATTCCTTGCCTTCATCACACTCACTCGTACAGGGTTCCGTCGAGTCAACACATTTGCCACCCTGGCATATCTGCCCCGATGGGCATGTTTCATAAACCCATTCCAGACAACTATCGCCATTCTTATCTTCACACGACTTGACCTGCTGCGTCCCTTCACAAACCGGTTCACCTTCACTGCAGGCATCCTGACATTTTTCATCCTCGCCGGTCTTGCCGTCATCCTCGCCGGTCTTGCCGTCATCCTCGCCGGTCTTGCCGTCATCCTCGCCGGTCTTGCCGTCATCTTCGCCGGTCTTGCCGTCATCTTCGCCGGTCTTGCCGTCATCTTCGCCGGTCTTGCCGTCATCTTCGCCGGTCTTGCCATCATCCTGCTTTGCAGAAGAATTATCGGACTTGGCATGGACCATCACAGAGCCATTGTCGGTACATGCACTTAAACCAAATAAAGAAGAAACTGCCAATATTATCAGTACTTTTCGCATATCACTCTCCTGACAGCATACCTGTTCACGCTTATAACCTTATGAATTATCCCGTATTCACAAAGAATATTCAACACATTCAAAGAATTTTTTGATGGTTTTTTTTGCCCGGCTATTGCCCCGGACGGGGCAATACGCCCGGGCTGAGCGCACCTATTTCATACGGTGCGCTAAATTTCTTTACCGAAAAGCAAAATACTTATATCTAGCCACTGCACGGACAGGTGGATTTACCTGTACCCACGCGTATTGCTCAACACATTCCCGGCCACATCATGGACAACACTTCAACTCCCGATAATGACATCATCCAGAATGATGCCGACAATACCGATACAACCCGCAATCCGGAAGAACCGCAATCCGATTCAGCTCCGAAAGAACCGCAATCCGATTCAGCTCCGGAAGATGATGAATACACAGAAGATGAGGAAGACGCGGAAGATTACCGTTCCGCTATCGACGAAGACAAACCCCACGTCACGCTCATCACAGACGGAGACCGGACATTCCACATCGTCGGAACGGCCCACGTCAGCGAAAAAAGCCGCCTCGAAGTCAAAAAACTCATCGAGGACCTCCACCCCGACACCGTCTGCGTCGAGCTCTGTCAGGAGCGATACGACAGCTTTTACGATACCGAACGCTGGAAAAAGCTCAACATCTTCGATGTCATCAAAAAAGGAAAGGTTCTCTATCTGCTCGCAAACCTCGCCATTTCGGCCTACCAGCGCAAAATGGGCGCTACGCTCGGCGTCAAGCCTGGCGCAGAACTCATCGGCGCAGCCGAAGTCGCCAAACTGAATAACGCAGAAGTCGTCCTGATCGACCGGAATATCAACATCACGCTCAAAAGAGTATGGGGAAACCTCGGATTCTGGACAAAATGCCAGCTCGTGGCAGCCATCGTCGCATCCTTGTTCGACGGCGAAGAAAAATCGAAGGATGAAACGTCAAAAGAGATCGAAAATCTCAAAAATGACATGAATCTTTCGAGCATGATGGAAGAATTCGCCAAGGAAATGCCCCAGGTTCATCTGCCCCTCATCGACGAGCGCGATAGATATCTCGTTTCAAAAATGCGCGAATGTGAAGGCAAAAATGTCGTCGCCGTCGTCGGAGCCGGCCACGTTCCCGGTATGAAGCGATATTACCGCGAAGAAATCGATCGCACGGAACTCGAAAAACTTCCCAAACCCGGAATCCTGTGGCCCTGCATCAAATGGGGATTTCCGCTCATCGTCATCGGCGGCATTGCATACGGCTTCTATAGCCGGGGATTCGATACGCTTCAGGAAATGCTCATCGCCTGGATCATTCCCAATTCCGTGCTCTGTTTTCTGGCCGCAATCATTGCACTCGCCCATCCGCTCACGATCCTCGCTGCCATCATCGTCTCGCCGCTCACTTCGACGACGCCGATCATCGGCGCCGGCCGCGTCC
>JAFRYG010000029.1 GCA_017441205.1 Pseudomonadota bacterium | reverse complement strand
TGAGTTGTGAGTTGTGAGTTATTGGGAATTCGTAATTCGTAATGCTTAATGGATAGGGGTTAGAGACGTGTTGCGACTAATCAACTCACTTTTTAGTATGACCTTTGTGATTGCTTAACTCATGCCTCATGCCTTTGGTGAATAATCAAAAATGGGCATTACACTAAAACAAATACTCGCCGGACCGCAGTGGGCGGTTATTCGCAATGCCTGGTACGGTATGGCTATGCGAAGAATAAGGGGATGCACGGCATTTCATGCCGGCGAATACTGGGCATCTTCCCTGAGGGATGAACTTTATGCGGGCGGCATCCATGTCAATGCGTGGATACAGACTTGTTTCTTCCAAAACGCCGAAGCGTGTCCGGAAAATTCTGAGCCGGAATCCGATGCATTGCCCGATATGAATTGGGCAGGAATATGGCTGGATCGGGTTTGCAATGGGATAAAACCGGATCCGGGAATACCGGGGGATGTGCATGAATCCCAATGGAATGAGCCTTTTTTGCAGGAAGATTTTTATGCGCTGTATCGAATCGTCAGAACCGGATGGACGCGGGTCATTGCGGATTTTAAGTGCGGCTGCGGCGGCGTGGAAAATGTTGCCGAACACAGTTTTAAGACGATGGCTCTGGCCAGAGCTATGGCCGGAAAGGAAAGTCATCGGTTGTCTCTGATGGCTTTGATTCATGATCATGCGGAGCTCCTGATTGGTGATTTGACACCGGGACAGTTCGATAATCGACGGCAGAAACATGAAATGGAGTGGCAGGCTTATTCCGGATTCATTCGGGTATCTTCCCTGGAGGCGGAAAAACAGAATGAGGTGTTGTCGCTGTACCGGGAATGTCTCGAAAATCGCAGTGAAGATGCGAAAATTGTCCATCTGGCCGATAAGCTCGATATGGCGCTTCAGGCTTATGTGTATGAAGTCATGTTCCAGGTGGATTTGAGCGAGTTTTTTGTCTCTGCTTCTGAAGACATGCACCGGACTCTCAATCAGTGATGCCATCGAAGGGGGAATTGTTTCACTTGGTGTGTCGATTTTTTTTGATTACTCCAATTATGGCTATAGTTATTGATATGTATGTCGTATTTGCGCTTTGCAGCGCGATTGCTTTTTTATACGCTTACGCGGCAGGGGGTGTTCGATTGTGAACACCCCCTACACAGTTCACAATGGGCCATTCATATCGCCTCTTGCGTCTATCGGCGCTTCGGCTTATGCATGGCCGTTGTTCACTGGGCTCTGCAATTCGCACCGTTCACTGGACGGTGCTCATTTCGGCCCCCAACGCACGCTTTTGAGGGCTATCGCAGTTGCGGGGCGAATGTCCATCCCTGGACATGCCGCCCTCGCCTCTCGCCGCCGTCCATGGCGGCGTAGTGATTAAGATGAATCCCAAACATGGTTATTCGAAACCGTTGAATACAGGTAAGAAGATGAAAATACTCATTACCGGCGGTGCCGGATTTATTGGTTCACACTTGCTTTCCAGATGTCTGAGGGACGGACATCAGGTCGTCGTCGTCGATAATTTTCTGACCGGAAAGATGTCGAATATCGAGGCTGTTTTGTCGGAAAATCCGGATTATGCCGCGCGTTTTACCCTGGTGCGCGAAGATATTCGTCATCCGGAAGCCATGTGCAGCCTTGCTGATGGCATGGATATGATTTTTCACGAGGCAGCCATTGGGTCCGTGCCCTGGAGCATTCGCGATCCGATGCTGGTGCACGAAACGAATCTGACGGGCTTTCTGAACATTCTGGAAGCAGCCAAAAAGAATCATATCCGGCGCGTCGTCTATGCTTCGTCGAGTGCCGTATTTGGCGATGCACCGGATGTGCCTGCCGTCGAAGGCCGCGAGGGCGCTAGTCTTTCGGCTTATGCGGCATCCAAGTTTTCGCAGGAAATCTATGCCCAGGCTTATGCGCGCTGTTATGGGCTGGAAATCGTCGGACTGCGCTATTTCAATGTATTTGGTGCGCGCCAGGATCCCAATGGTGCCTATGCTGCAGTCATTCCGCGCTGGGCGCTTGCCATGTCTTCGGGGGTGCCCTGCACGATATTTGGCGATGGTCATTCGACGCGCGATTACTGCCATGTGGACAACATCGTCGAGGCCAACATGCTGGCTGCCCGGGCCGATCTTTGTCAGGCAGCAGGCTGCGGCGCGGATCTGGCGCTGAATATCGGCTGTGGCGCCGAAACGTCGCTGCTTGAGCTCCATGATATGATGGCAGAAAATTTCGAGCTTTTGCGCGGCATTCATGTGGAGAAGCCAAAATTTGAGCCGCCTCGGGCCGGCGATATCGAACGATCCGTGGCGGATATATCCAAAGCAGCCGGAATTCTGGGATTTAAGCCCGGTATTTCGGTCCGGGAAGGTCTTCGGAATCTGATTGCGGGGGCTTCGCTATGAATTCCCCGTTCGGGTAATTCATACGCTCGCTTTTTGTACGCCGCTATGCAGGTGTGCCCTTGTCCCACCTGCATACGCGGCGTATTGCATTTGATCGTGAGCAAATATTTTGACATAATAAAACATTGTGTTTTTCCCCGAATTCATGGCTGGTGCTTTGTAGCCGGGACAATTTTGTTGGAGGAATCTATGAAAAAGTGTCTGTTTCCTGTGTTTGTTGCTCTCGTTTTGATGGGCTGTGCCGATACGACATCGAGCAGCAGCGATGATAATGCCTGCGGAAATGGCGTGGTGGATGCCGGTGAGAAGTGCGATATCAAGGTCGCCGTCACATGTCAGCAGTTTGATGCGACCAAAACGTGGCAGGATGGCGGTGTGGCGACCTGTTCTGCGGATTGCACTCAGATAGCGCAGGGAACCTGCGCAGAACGCCAGCTGACGCAGGGCAAATGCGGCGACGGTGTCCTGAATACCGGAGAAAAATGCGACGGCAATGACGGCGTATCGTGTGCCGCCTTCGATGCCACGAAACAGTGGCAGGCCGGCGGAAAAGCCGTATGCACCAACAATTGTCAGACGCTCGAAAAAGGCACTTGCGTGGAAGCAGCAAATCCGCAGCCGGGTGAAAAATGCGGCAATGGTGCGCTCGATGACGGCGAAAAATGCGATACCAAACTGACCTATACCTGCGCGGATTATGATGCAGCACAGGATTGGGACGAGGGCGGCGTTCCTGTGTGCGACAGCTGCAATTCGCTGCTGCTTGGAACCTGCAAACTGAAGGGAGCTTTGAGCTGCGAAGAGCAGGGCAAGGATCTGTGCAAAGGCCAGTGCTACGACAAATGTGGTGAAGATGAAACCCGCGATGATGACTGCAATTGCCAGAAAAAAGGCGATACTCAGACCTGCGAAGACCAGGGAAAAGATACCTGCAAGGATCAGTGCTACGACAAATGCGGTGAAGACGAAGCCCGCGATAACGACTGCAATTGCCAGAAAAAAGCGACTGCAGAGACGTGCGCGGCAGATGGTAAGGATTTTTGCAAAGACCTGTGTTACGACAAATGTGGTGAAGACGAAACGCGCGATGATGACTGCGTTTGCCAGAAAAATGGTGAGCAGGAGGGATGCAAGGGCAATGAAGATTGCACGGATGCGTCAAAACCCGTCTGCACCAAGGGAACATGCGTAGCGAATCAATGTGGTGACGGCTTTGTCTTTGGTGATGAAGTCTGCGAAGACAATGTCGCGGCGACGTACAGCAGCAAAACTTGCAGCGATTACAATTCGACCAAGACCTGGATGGCCAACGGCGCTCCCGGCTGCGCAAATTGCAAACTGACCGAAGGAACCTGCGTGGAAGATACGGCGGATCACTGTAAGGATGAGAAACCGGCATGCAAGCCAAAACTCGAATTCAAAAAAACGTGCACGGAATTGCTGGGAAACAGTCCAACCGGTTACTACAAGGATGAGACGGCTGCTCAGTGTACTGAGAAGTGCACGATCGATTCTTCCGGGTGCATTCCCGATTACTGCGGCAACAACAATGTAGAGAAAGATCAGGGTGAGAGCTGCGATTTCGGGCGCGATACGAAGGATGTCGTCATCACCGAGAAGAAGTGTGCCGATCTTGATAATAAAAAATGGGCGAGCGGCAATGCAACGTGCAAGAAATCGTGCACGCAGCTGGACACGAGCAAATGTGTGGAGCTGACGGATCAGAAACAAGGGTTTTACTGGTGTCAGCTGATGCCGCCGGTCACGGTGGTATTCGACGAGAACAAAAAAGAAGAAACCATGATCGTTCAGTATGGTATCGGCAGTGATGTCACGGAGACGGGGATGTCGGCTGAACTCGTTTACGGGGCAGACCCGAAGAAGCTCGACGACTGGAAGAATGTGACAGCAAAGCAGGACGCAGCGAATGATAAGTTCACGGCCACTCTGAAATCGGAGCATGTCGCGGCACTGAACAACAAAGCTTACTATACATTTAGAATCAAATCCTCCAGTTCGGCAAAGTGGCAGTACTGCAAGCTCAATTCAAAAGCTCCGGAGAGCATTGACAGCACCCTGAGCCCTGCTCCGAGCATCAACGGCGATGCGGGATTGAACATAAATACTGCCGGCCTTGCCACGGTTCAGACGGTGGATACCGGCAATATCCTTGCAAAATTCGATTTCAACGATACAACCAAATACAAGGGTTCGGATCCTACCAATGGCGGTCATGGGTTCGCTGCTGATGAGGGTACCGGTAATATTCGCGTCGCATCAACATCAAACTGGAAGTGTAGCAGTAATGATGGTTGTTTTGTGGCCGGAGAAGATGGAAATGGATTCTCAATCGCCGAATGTAAAAAAGATAAAGAAGGTCAGGATGGTGCTATCGCAAGTGATGGTTCGGTCGTGGGCAATCACATCCTGATTTCCGGCATCAATGCGACCAATGCTACAAATATCAATCTGGCGATGTCGATCAGACG
>JAFRYG010000004.1 GCA_017441205.1 Pseudomonadota bacterium | reverse complement strand
GCATAATGGGCTTATCTGTACCCTGGAATGTGCAGGGAATTATTCCGTTTCGTCGTCTGCTGCCTCCGCAGAAGTTGAATTTTCGCCTCTTGCGAGGCGCATGGCATCCAGACGGCCTGTGATATCGATGTCTTGCTCAAGCAGACGGTGACCACGGTTCAAATCCATTCGTTCATTGCGCAGACGAACGACATTCGGCAGAATGCTCAATGCTTCGAGGTCATTGACAGCCGTTGTATAGATGAGTTGGATTCCCATTGCGCTTGCAAACTGACGCTGCATATTGATGAATACCGTTCGGCTTGCGCGGCCAATCGGATTGTCCAGAATCAGAATGCTCGTGGGTTGGCGGTTCATACCGCGCGTGCGCGCGCGTACATTGGCGAGCGTGCAGTAGAGCAAAATGGCGCAGGTCAGCTGCTCACCACCCGAAAAACGTGCTGTTTCGGTGATTTCCACGAGCTTCTGCGGGGACGCAGGATCCGGATTGAGGACGCGAACCGTAAAGGGACGTGCAATTTGACGAACTGCTCTTTGAATGAGCTTGGTTCCCGTCGGCAATACTGTTTCATCGACCAGAGTATCGACAAGTTCCTGAATGAGTTCCAGACGATCATTTTGTGAAGATGGCTCTTTGGTTGTAATACGTAAGAACCGGGAACCACCAATATCGGGCACTTCGCGCGGAACAGTACTCGCAGAATCTGCCAGTTTCAGCAGTCTCAATCCGTCATCGGCTGCATTCAGCAGGAATTTTGCAAGGAAATTGCGGTGTTTTTCCATCTCCTCGAGTGTCGTGGTGATTTCCCGCAGACGAATGTTCAGAGATTCGCGGAATTCTGCAGCACAATTCTCGAGGGATTCTGCATCCAGTGTACGGAATTGCGTAATGATGCGGTTCTGGAGTTCAGCAAACTGTTCCTCATCCACCCATTTGCGAATGGATGTAATGGCCGTTTTTCGATTGGAATCCAGACTGTCGTGTGCTTCGCGGTATTTTTCAAGGCGCTGTTCAAGATCCGTGATAGCAGCACCGATTTCGGCGGCATCGATCGTCGTATCCAGCGTAAGATCCGGCTGACCTTTCAAAAATGCTGAATGGCTCTTCTGAATGGAGTTTAATCGTTCCAGATCCTTGGCCAGAGCTTCACGCGAATGCTTTGCATTCGCGATCGTTCGTTCCTTTTCGTGAATCAGGGAATCGATCTGATGCAGTTCGGATGCGGCTTTCGCGGAGGTTTGTTCAAATTGTGCAACGCTTTGCTGCGCAATTTCAATGCCGTCCGGGATCGGGGGCTTTCCGGTTCCGAGCCATTCATTGTAACGCTGCTGGCGCACCGATTCGCAGCGGCTCAATGCGGCAATGGCTTTTTCTTTGCGCGAGGTCGTTACCTGCAGCAGTTCGGATGCGCGTTCGCCATTGGTTTCAATGTCATTCGGGTTGCTCAGACTTTCGACGGCCTCTTTGACATCATCCAGTGTCAGTATGCCGCGGATGAGCTGAAGAACCTGATTCTTGTCTTTTCTGGCCTGTTTTTCGGCCTGTTCCATATTGCGAACGCGTTCATTGTTCGTATATTCGCGGTCGACCTGATCGAGCAGGCGGTTGTAGACTTCCTTTAGATGCTCAATATTGCCCTGCTTGGGTTCCGGGGTTTTCGAAAGATATTTGACCCGCGAAATCTCGTTATCGAGCAGGCTCGCATTGGATGTAATGGGTTCTGTGGATTGGAGAAGTTTGCGGGCTTTTTCGCGAATATCGCGAGCCTGCTGACGCAGCGCTTCGGCTTCCTGACGGCGGACGATACTCAGATCCTGCTTTTCTCTCGCTGCAGTTTGCCATGTATCGACAGAATCATCGATTTCATTGACGAATTCGCGCAGTTTGTCGCATGCGTGCTCAAGACCAAGAATTTCGTTGTTCAATCGCGTGACATCGCGTTCGTCCAGACGGGCTTTTTCGACGAGACGTTTTTTCTCGTCATTCTGGATTTCCAGTCTGGCGAGATCATCTTCATAATGTACGCGCAGCTGCGCCAGCTTTGCCTTGCTTGCCGCAAACCAGCCGCGACCGTACTGCGTCCGGAATGTCTTGAATTTCATTGAGGCATTCAGGTACGCATCCTGGTTGGCAAGCGCTTTCTCAATATCACCATGGATGGATTCCAGGCGTTTTTCGAGATTGTTCAGTGCTGCCTGAGCATCATTTTTATCGAACCATGAATGATCTTTTGGTCCCAGAATGTATTGGAACCGTGATGAGGATTCGGGAACCGATTCAAAAGCTTCGGGCGTTGCAAGGGTTATGGGAAGCGGCGGAACGCTGGCGGGATTGGATTCGATCAGACGTCGTACCCGCTCAAAATCTTTCGCCGGAACGATGATACCCTGCGCAATGGCGGGATAGGCACGGACGATCCTTTCTCTGTCAGACTCAGGAATATTTTCGCTGATGTAGCTCCAGCCGGATTTTGCAGTCGATTTGGGGCCCAAAAATGCGAGCAGCGATTCGACCTCCACCGACGGCGGCATCAGACCGCGTTCCTGAATGTGCATCCTTGCGCGTTCGAGGGAGGCCGCTTCCGTTCGAAGACGTGCGGCTTCTTCCTGCATTTCGGAGGCATGGCGCTGAAGCAGTGCTGCGGTATCGTCGGAAATATCATCCAGATCTATCTGATCCAACTCCAGAAGGCTCAGGAACTGAGTGTCATTTTCGAGTTTTTCGCGGGCTTCGGATGCTTTTTTCCAGTCGCGTTCCAGAGCGTTGATTTCGGCCTGTTTGTCGGCTGTGCTCTTTTGCAATTCGTGAATTTGGCGTGAATATTCGTCTTCGAGGGCTTCGTTGCCCTCGCGTCCTCTTTCGAGCGAACGGAGCTTGGTTTTGCGCTGCTTGAGCGTCGATTCCGTTCTTTCAAGCGCCTGAGCCGGCGTTTCGTTGGCCTGCAGAATCGCGAGTTTAATGAGACTTTCGAACTTATTCTGCCGCTCATTGAGATTTCTCAGGTAGCTCTGGCTCTCGGATTCATAAGCATACGCCTCGCGTTCGAGTTTTCCGGCTTCCGTATCGAGTTCCTGGCTCTCAATTTCGATCTCATTGGCCTGTTTGCGAATATTGTCGCGTTCGGCTCTGAGTACGCCAGACTGATGCTTCATGGCTGCGACATACTCCGATGCCGCTTTTGAGAGCTTTTCGAGCAGCGGTTCGCGCTTGTTATCCGCCTCCGAAAGACTCTCTCGCCATGATTGTGCGGCCACCATCGCGTTGGCATAATCGCGATACGGATAGGCTGCGCGCCAGAGAATTTCCTCGCGCCGGGCCTGTTCGACGGCTTCCGTCATTTCTTCGACCTGGCTGCGCGCCTGTTCAACTTCATTTTCTGCAATGCGAAATGCAATGGCCGTCGCTATGCCGCGATCCCGCTGCATTTTGGCTTCCGTATCGCTCCAGCGAGCGCGCAGTGTCTTGATTTCTTCGGAAAACGCATTTTCCTGGGCCTGAAATGCAGCCGTATTGCCTGCGATCGAGCTCTTGATTTGCGCATAAAGCGTCGTCAGGCGCTGCGCTTCTTCCATCGTGCGGATCCTGCGTTCGTGGAGTTCGACGAGCGGCGTCAGACGCTCAATAAGGCCCGTCGAAAGGTTCAGATCCGGCAGAAATTCATGTTTTCTGCGCTGAAGCTGCTTGCGGTAGGTTTCGAGATTTTCTGTGATTCCATCCGTTTTGGAGGGTTCGACGGTCAGTTCCAGCAGGAAATCGACGAAATCATCCGGACTGTTGAAGCGGAAAAGCTCATCCGCGCCGCCTTCGCGGCTGTTCATGATCAGCTGATATCCGAAAAGTCCTGGATCCAGGCCTGCACTCTGGAGTTTTTCGCTCCATTCGGTCTGATTTTCGGTGCAGAAAAACTGCAGGCTCGGATGTTCATCGCGAAGGGCATGCCAGTTCTGCCTGAATGACATCAGGGTTCGGCGAACCTTGCCGCCTTCGGGCGTCGTCATATCGATCGGAAGCGTCGGAAGCTGCGTCTGTTCGACGGCATCGCTGACCCTCGCACAGAAAAACAGTCGCCTCAGGCTGTCCCGGTTTCCGCCCGCATACTCATAAAATACACCCGTCAAAAATCTAGGAATTGAAATTTGATCATCTTCGAATCCAAGCGTCTGGAGGTCGAGCGTCCATTCTGCGGCCACGACACTGCGATCGTTGATCAGGATATAATCCTCGATGCGGCGCTGCTTTGCATCCGCTTTGCTGCCGAGAAAATCGCGACGGTTCGGACGCGTCAGCGCAAAAAACAGGCTCAGTATGGAGGATTTACCACCGCCGTTGCGAAGCCAGATCGTCGAGTCGGAAGGCATGCCGGCCTGGTCGCTCAGATTGAGCGTCAAATCCTGCATTCTGGCATTGGGATGGCCAATCGAAACAAATCTTAAACGGGTGAGCTTTGGCATTTTTTATCGTTTTTTCTGGAAAGGTTTTTGTGGATGGGGGAGGGTTCCCCCTGCGCTGCTATTGGCGCGGCGTATGAAATAGCCCGCGCGGCGAGCGCGTATTGAGCCGCAGGCGAAATAGCGCCGCCCCAATACGCATCTACCCCCTCTGCGGGAGGTCCCCCCCGCAACGCCCCGGATTATTCCATATCTTCATCCTGATCGTCGCCGTCGTATTCTCCGGCATCATCAATATCGTCTTCATCAAAGATATCGCCGTATTCTTCTTCGTCGTCGTCATCTTCGTCAGATTTGGGCTTCGGTTTGGGAATCGCATCTCCCATCGGATCGATTTCGACCGATTGATCGCGGAATTCGCGTCCCCAGTCTTCCACCGGCGGTTCCTCTGAATAGGACTCAGGCATCGTTTCAGGCTCCTCAATGTCGGGCTGAACATTGCCATTCTTGATGCGCATGACTTCATCAAAAAGCCGGGATGCCGCAAGTTCCTGCACGAGAACGTTGTAGCGGCGCGTGGGCTGCCAGGCATCCTTGCCGGAGTAGCGGGTTTCGGTAAAACATCCGAATTCCTTCAGCCTTTCGAGGTTGTAGCGAATGATTCGATGCGTCGATGTGCGCGATTCGCGGCCATCCTGGGTCATGCGAGTGGCGAGTGTGTTGTCGTAGACGCGCCAGGCATCATAAAGGCCCATGCGGACATCATCCATGTTCGGATCGACCTCGGCAAATTCCTCTTTGAGGCGCGCACAAATCGAACGGAGTGCGTCGTCGATTTCCTCGACGGTTACCGGCGGCCTCGGACGGTTGATATCGTCTTCGAGATCGCGCGCACGCGGAAATACGGTTGCTGCTATCGTAATTTCGACGAGACCGTCCAGCAGACGCGTATCCGCCGAAGAATTGCTCGGACGAAGCTCGGATGATTTCATCCAGAATACGCTGCCCTCGCGGGGGCTCAGAACAATGCCGTGTTCACTCACATTGAGCACATACAATCCAAGACCGTCGCTCATTTCGGCCACGACGTCCCTGAATTCACTCCGATTCAGATATTCGCGGATCAGTTCGCGGTATTCGGCATTCTGAATGGGGCGCACCCTGGGTTGAAGTCCCCACTGGATGAGCGTTGCAGCACGGAAAACATCGGTAAGTTCAAGTGACATTTCTGAAGAAATCCATCATCAAATGCGCAGCATGCCTGCGCACGCAAGGCATGAAGCGGTTCAATTGCCATAAGGGGGCATGACAGAATGAAGAGCCCCCGGCTCTGTCCGCATTTGGAGCAGATAAAACCGTTGTGCCTTATACTTTATAGCTTTAGGGAGTCAAGCCAACTTTGGATTATTTCGTATCGATCAGATTCAGATACAGACAGTGTCCCGGTACGATCATTTCGTGGCCGAAATGAAAGCCTGTAATTTGTTCCATGCTGATTTCATCTCCTGGCTCAAAGGTGATCGGAGCGTTGCCCTGAGGATCGGACACCCTGTTGTCCAGTGTTTTATGGGGGTATGAATTCTCTCATGGAAGGGGTAAACTGCTATCCGAAAATTGAAGAATGTGGAACTTCTGTTGGAAAATGGGCTGAATTTTATATAGATAGGCAATTCGGAGCATTTCAGTGCTTCTCCCGATGACCGGAAGGAGGTTTTTATGCGCTGCAGCAAATATATTCTGTTCCTCAGTTCGATGCTTATGGCGGCATGTTCCGAAGGTACGATTGTTATCAACGATGGCAGTACCGGCGATGAACAAGAGGAGAATGAGAATAAGGATCCGGAGACGAAGCCGGGAAAAGATCCCGGTAAGGAAGATCCGGACGAAAAACCAGAGGAGAAACCGGGCGGCAAAGAAAAAGATCCTTCCAAACCGGAGAACAAAGATTGCCAGGGAACGTGTATAGACGGGGATAAAAAGTGCGATGGCAACGTCAGCATGGCATGTGTCGTCGATAAGGATGGATGTCCCGGTTGGGTTCCCAGGGACTGCGAGGAAGAAGAAGACTGCGTCAGTGGGGTATGCGTTCCCAAAACTGCGCCCGCGCCTTCGTGTGCCAATGAATGTGATAATGAAAATGACCAGATCTGCGACGAACAGGCTGACGCATCCGGTTATAAAAAGTGTTCCAATTTTGACGATGATGTCTGCCTCGAATGGTCTGAATTCATTCCGTGTCCCGAGGGAACTGCATGTTCCGGGGGATCCTGCGGCGGATGCACGAACGAATGTCCTGCAGAAGGCAATGTCGAATGCAGCGGCGAAGGCTACAGAACGTGTGTGGATAAAAATGAGGACGGCTGCTTCGAGTGGTCCGATGTCGTTCCCTGTGAGCACGGCTGCGAAAGCGGTCACTGTGCATGCGCAAACGCATGTGAACCCGGCCAAAAGGAATGCAGCGGCGAAGGGTTCAGAACCTGCGAGGATGCCAATAGCGACGGCTGCTATGAATGGTCTGCGGTGACGGCTTGTCCCAATGGCTGCGACGGCGGCAGTTGTTCGTGCAAACACGAATGCGAGGCCAATCAAAAGGAATGCAGCGGCGAAGGCTGCAGAACATGTACGGCGGATGCTGACGGCTGCCGCATCTGGTCTGCCGTTACCAGATGTGAACACGGCTGCAGCTCAGGTTCCTGCCAGGAAGCTCCCAAAAACGAACCCACGCGCTATCCGGGCGATAAGATTCTTTCGCCGGTAACGCCATACGTCGTCCAGAGCATGAAAAATATTGCTGCCAAAAATACATCACAGAAGAATGATGTCTTTATGAAGGTCGGCGATTCCCACATGGCGGACGGTGCTGTCTTTATGAGGTGTTTCTCCAATTCCAAATCGCAGAAGCCAAAGCTGAACGGCGCTGATTTCCTGCAAAGTGTCATCAATGAATTCCAGAAATCGCTCGATTCCTTCAACAGAGACTCCAAGAGTACAGTCATTGGTAAAACTGCGTGGTGGGCCAACAGCGGTCCTCTGAAGGAAGAAATGAATGCAATTCATCCGAGGTTCGCGTTCTATGGCTACGGTTCCAACGATATGGAGTGGCACGAGTACGAGTTCAAAAATTATTTCCTGACGCTGGAATGGTTCTACAGAGAACTCAGGAAGGGCCTGAAAACCATGATGGACAGCGGCATTATTCCGCTTCTGATTGGAACCGGTGTACGAACCGATAAGCCCAGCAAGGCATCCGACGGCCATTATCCATTTTATCTCGTGCCCGTCTTTGATGCGGTTTCGAGAGGTCTGGCCGAGCAGTATCAGATACCTTATATGAATCTGCAGCTGGCGCAGCAGCCGCTCAAGGATAATAATTACGGTCTGGGCAGTGACGGGCTTCACCACAGCAGTTCCGGCGGTGGCTGTGATTTTACGGACAGCGTCATGAAGAAGTACGGTGCCAATGTACGCAACCGCTATGCCATCGAAATGCTCGATCGCGCCTGGAAAATGCTCTATAAAAATGAAAGTGCGCCCGATGCAGTCATTCCGTTCAAGGGCAGCGGAACGGCCAGTGATCCTTATATTATCGATTCACTTCCCTACACGCATCCCGGCAATACCAATAAAGGCACGAACAGCATTTCACAATATCCGAAATGCCGGGATACGAATGAATCGGGGCCGGAAATCTATTATAAACTTGAACTGAAGAATAAGACGAAGTTCCGCGCATTTGCAGTCAGTGCCAGTGAAGTGGATGTGGATATTCATATATTAAATGGCAGCAATAAAGCGGACAGCTGCATGAAAGCTGCAAATCGATATGTAGAAGGTAATTTTGATGCAGGAACCTATTATTTTTCGGTCGATACGTGTGACGGTGCCGGAAATGCCGGTGAATATCTGTTCGGCGTCATTCCGTGTCTGAGCGGGGATCCGGTCTGTGGTTCATCTTTGAGTGGTGGTTGATTTGGGGCGCGGGCTATTGCATACGCCCGCGCATCCGGCTATTGCCGTGGCCTGCAATACGCCGGATGATTCTTTGGTATGAAAAACGCTAGATCAGAGCTTTCGCGAACTTCAGGGCAATTCCGTTGATATTTTCCATCGCTTTTGGAAAGTTGAAATCGTAGTTGTCGTTGCCAAAAAGGCAGTCCGAAACGGATTTCAATGCGATAAAATCGACGTGATTGCGCATGCAGACCTGCGCAATGGCGCAGCCTTCCATTTCTATAAACAGTGGATGAAATGTATCGGCGATCCATTTTGCGCGTTCGCCGTGTCTGGCAAACCAGTCTCCGGTAGCCCCCGTGCCGCAGAGATAGGATATATTCATTTGATTTAATATATTCTTTGTCTGTTCAGTTCGGCTGACCGGGAATTCGACGATATTGACAGTGCTGACCAGACCGATGGGATCGCCGCATCCCGTCGTGTCGACGTCGTGCTGAATGTATTTATCCGCGATCATCAATGTGCCGATTTCGACATTTTTAAAGCATCCGGCGACGCCAACATTGATGATGATATCCGGTTTGTACAAAGATATGCATAATTGTGCTGCCATCGCGGCGTTGACTTTTCCGATGCCTCCGGCAACGGCAATGATATCGTCCGTAATTTTATAAAAACTGACGCCGGCAATTGTCTGCATCAGTGCTGCTGCATTATCTTTCAGCAGGGAATCAATTTCTTTGGGCATGGCGTAATAAAGTGCGATCATATTGTCTCCGGTTGTCGTTTTAAGTGTCATCAGCGATATATCTTTAACTGTATCGCCGTGGCCGGTCCTGTGGCCGGCCGCAAACATCGTTTATATAATAATTACATGCCAATAATGCTTGTGATGTACAGCGATTCACTTCCGGAACCTGCATGTTCGATGATGAGTGTCTTCGATGAACTGCCCAATGTAAACTCAATTCTGTTATCGCCGCTGTTCGTAGCTTTGTATAATTGAGCATTGCTGCCATCTGATACTTTAAGATAGTTATTTTCTCTGTCTTGCTTTAAGTTATTTTCAAATCCCCAGACGATACTTGCCTTTGCACCGGGACGAAGATTGGTAAATTTAATGTAGTGTTTGCCCGTTTGGGATACATTGAACTGACGCTGTTTGTTCGCATCGACGTAAAGTTCGATTTCCGTTTCGTATATGTCTTTCAGTTTATATTTTCCGGTACTGATGTTCTCGCATGAATCGAGGAGTTTGCTGGCTTTTTTGATGTATTCACAGGTCAGGCGTTCCGGTCTCTGGATTTCAAAACTGCTGCTGATACACTTCATTGAAGAACCGCATTTAAAGACTGACCTGCAGTCTGAATCGCTCTTGCAGCCGCAGGCATACTGATTGTCCGGTTTAGTCTGTGTACATAAAGTCCCCGTGATTGGATTTTGGGAGCAGCTTTCGCGTTTCAGCTCGCTGCCGCTGCCGCAATAGACGAGTTCATTGCCATCGCAGACGGTTGTATTCGTCAGACCTTTGCAGGGGTTGACGGCTTCTTTTTGGCAAACCTTATTTTTGCACTCAAATCCTTCCTTGCAGTCGGCATTGGATTCACAACCGCATTCGCCGGTATCGGCGATGCAGATATTGCCTGTATATGCAGCGCCCGTCACCAGATTGCAGGGGGCTGCATCGCCGAATTGCTGCTCATTCTTACAATATACACGTGCATTGCCGTCGCAGATATATTTTCCGTCTTTCGATGCACAAATATTAGTAACCTGCTCAGGAAGTTTGCTGCAGGTCATCGTGTTGAGCGAGCATTCGTAACCCTCTCTGCAGTCGCTGTCCGTTAAACAGCCACATCCCCAGGGATCTTCTCCCGTGCGATTCTTAACACAGATATCGCCTGCATAGTTGCTTGTGCGGGATTTGCAGGAAGCTGCCCGACAATTGCTTTCTACACAGGATCGTGATGAACTGTCGCAGACATAGCCATATACACAGTCTGAATCCGTCAGACAGCCGCATTCCTTTTCGTCGGTATTGCCATAGGGAACGTCGATGCAGGCATTTCCTTTGTAGGATTTTTGATGCTGGTTGCCCTTGGTTTCGCACTTTTGTTCGGAACATTTTTTAATACAGACATGTTCGCTGTTGCAAATGTAGTAACTTGCACAGTCTGAATTTTTATTGCAGCCGCATATTTTTGCGTCAGCAAGACAAATGTTGCCCAGATAGGTTTCGTCCGGTACTCCATTCACGGCGCAGGCATATCTCACTTCGACGCGTTCATCCCTGCAGTAGGCGACATAATCGCCGTCACAGACGTGGTCGTCGTCTTCTTTTTCTGCGCAAATTCCGGAACTTCCGTTTGTTTTTGCACACAGTCCGACGACTTTGTTGCACTCATAACCTGTTTTGCAGTCTGCATTCGTATTGCAGCCACATCCCTGTTCTCCAAATACATCGACACAAACATTGCCGAGGTAATCATCGCCGATTGCTGCTTTGCACTCAGGTTCAAAACATTTGACCTTTTCGCATTTATTGTTCTGGCATTCATATCCGGCGCTGCAGTCTGAATTTGCAGAACATCCGCAGGTATTTTCAAGACAGGCATTTCCCAGATAGGGATCGCTCATGGATTTGCATGATTTTCGGGATGATTCCTTGCCTCCGGCGCACGAGACGAGGTCTTTGCCGTCACAGATATTGGTGTTGCCTGTTACGCCATCACATACGTTTGGTTCAGGGACGACGGGGGATTTTTTCACGCATTTCAGCGTTTGTGTGTCGCATTCAAAGTCCGTTTTGCACTCGCTGTCTTTTGTACATCCGCATACATCCGTTCCTTCGCCATACACACAGACATTGCCTTGATATTCTGATTCAGCTTTGTTTTTGCATTCCGAATCAGAACATTTTTTGACTTCGCATTTGTGATTCGTGCAGATATATCCGGATTTGCAGTTTGAATTGCTGTTGCATCCGCAGAAATTATTTGTGCAGATATCGCCATAGTAGGAGGAACCGCTCGTCTGAGCGCACGTTGTGCGCGAAGATTCAGCGCCATTTTTACAGAGGACGACGTCATTGCCCGAACAGATGGTCGAACCATCTTTTATGCCATCGCAAATACTTTTATTTCCCTCGGAGGCAGCTGCATAGCAAAGGCCAAAAGTCGTGTTGCAATGGTATCCTGCTTTGCAGTCAGACTTGGATTTGCATCCGCATCTCTCAATGCCGGAACTATCTTGAATACATATATCACCAAAGTATGAAGTCCCTGATTTTATCTTGCATTCTACGTCAATGCACAGGGGTTGGGTGCAGTAATGGTCACTGCTGCAGGTATAGCCTTTTTCGCAATCAAATTTATTTTTGCAGCCGCATCTGCCTAAACTGTCCAGACAGGCATTGCCGGAATACTTGGTCTCATTCTTACAGGCTTTACGCGTGGATTCATTGCCGTTCTCACAATAAATGATGTCATTGTTCTGGCACAATACGGAACCATTCGGCTTGTCATTGCAGATGGATTTGGGTACCTCCGGCGCCTCTTCCAGACACCGGAGCAGCGTCGTATCGCATTTAAACCCTTTTTTGCAGTCATTGTCGCTTTTGCATCCGCAATCCTTAACGCCTTCAATATAGCTGTCGACACAAACATCGCCGATATATTTGCTTCCGCGCGTGTTCTCACATTCTTTGTCCGAACATTCCTTTTTGGTGCAATAATAATCCGAATTGCATTCGTAGCCGGACTTGCAGTCCGAATTATTGCGACAGCCGCATGTTGCAATCTTGTCTTTCGGGTTGGTTACGCATGTTTCACCCATATAGGCGCCGCCCGTAAGATGCGGGCAGTATTCCCGATAAACTTCGGCGCTGTCTGCAGAACAGGCAACGGCGTAGTCGCCATCACAGGTATAACTGCCTGCATGTCCAAGACATACACCGGATGTGTAGGATGGCTTCGTTTGCGGATCTGGTTTTGAACAAATGCCAACGGTCAGATTGCAGGTGTATCCCTGGTAGCAGTCTTTATCACTGTCGCAGCCGCATGTCGTTCCAAAACCTGTTTCCACACAGATATTGCCCATGTATTCATCGGCACTCATTAATCTGCATTGAGTTTCATCGCACGCGGCGTACTGTTTGCATTCGCCTGATTTTGGGTTGCAGAATTCATCGTCACCACATGCTTTCAGCGATACCCATTTTTGATCCTGACAAATCTGAGGAAGTCCGCCAACACTGCACTGACGATCGGTTCCACTGCATTCCGGTGCCGAATCCAAAACGCAATCGGCATCCAGGCATTTCTCATTTTTATTGCAGCTGGCCTGCTTTACCCAGACTTCATCTTCACATACTTCCGGAACGCCATCGGGATTGCATCGTTTCGCATTTGTCCGGCATTCATGGGTACCATTCGGAAGGCAATAACCATCGACGCAGTGTTCATCTTCATCACAAGCCCCCAGATCGGTCCAGGTGTCGACAGCACAATACTGTGGGAGGCCCTGATCGCTGCATTTTTGGGCACCGAGGTCGCATTCCTTGGTATCCTGTGCGACGCAATCACCGGCAAGGCATTTTTCTGTGGTACCGCATCCATTCTGTTTTACCCAGGAACCCGATTCGCACAGTTCCGGCACCCCGTATTCATCACACTGTTTTGCACCGTCACCGCATTCTTTGGTATCCTGGTCAACACATTCTCCCTTAAAGCATTTCTGATCAGAATTGCATTCATCCTGTTTAACCCATGAACCCGATACACACAATTCCGGTACGCCGTCCAAATTGCAGTGTTTGGCTCCGTCGCTGCATTCTTTGGTATCCTGATCGACGCAGTCTCCCCAAAGGCATTTTTTTGTGGCATCGCAGGCTGGCTGTTTTATCCACTTTCCTGACGAGCAGATTTCGGGTACGCCGTCTTTGCTGCATTGTTTGGTGTTATCGTTACATTCCACCAAGTCTACACAGTTTCCGGAAAGGCACTTTTTCGAAGCATCGCAGGCTGTTTGTTTTACCCACGAACCCGATATGCATATCTCCGGTATGCCGTCTTCGCTGCACTGTCTGCTGTCGTTTACACATGGCTGTGTATCATTGGTATTTTCATCGTCACTTTCACTGCAGGCAGTGAACATCATCGCCAGTGAAGCAAGTAATAACAGTCGCTTATTCATAATTCTCCCCGAGATATGTATTTACCGAAAGCCTGAATAATGCCGATGCACTATCCCAGCCCTATTTTATCATTTCATCATCAATGACACAATGTTTCATCCAAAATTATATTTGTTGGTCAACGTGTTGGGGCGATGTGAACAGCTATTATTTACTGGTACGAATGGATCTCTGTTCTGGTTTTCCGTTTCGGCTTAAAGTTGGGAACATGTTGTACAGCTGAAGACTTCAAAAGGTTCAGCCGTTGATCTTGTTGTCATAAACACCTGATGTTATCAGGAAATACTTAGATCTATTATACAAGTGTGGATATTTTGTTCGCGAATATATATTATTCCGGGTTTGGGGCCTGGAGCTTAGAGCTTGGTGTGAGCTTATAGCTTATAGAGGTGAATGCATTATCCAATGCTTAGGCAAGGACCTTTGTGATTGCCTAACTTCCAACGCATAACTCAAACTCACAACTCATGATGAGCTTGGAGCAGCGAATGCATTCTCAATGCTCAATGCAATGAGAGACATATTTTGGGTAATGCTGCATATCCACAGTGGTTAAACATAGCCTAAACAAGGTATTCTCCGTTGTTATACGCCACAATGTATGCTATTAAGCTGACAGATATTCTGCGAGTAATCGAAACGGGTTAATTTGCCCTGGAGTTAGTCGTTTGCCTGCATTTAACATCGTAACGGATATGGTGAATTACGGGAGGTTTTATGTCGAGAATTCATTCGTTCATTAAAGCATCAATATTATTCGCTGTTCTCATTTCATGCGGCTGCGAATCCGATTCGTCGGTCAGTCCGCTTCCGTCTGAAAATGAGTGTACGGATTCCTGTCAACCGGACAGCAAACGCTGCGGCACAGATGGTGTCGAGATTTGTGTAAAATCCGATGAAGGATGCCCGGACTGGCAGCTTGATTCGATATGCAAATCGGGGACGCATTGCAATGAAGATTCCCTCAAATGTGAAGCTGACGAGGAACCGCCGAAGGAATGTGAAGTATCCTGCGAAGAAGGCAGCAAAAGATGCGGCGTCGATGGCATCGAAATTTGCAAGAAAGCGGATGATGAGTGTTTTGACTGGCAGCTCGACAAAGCATGCGAAGGAGACACTCATTGCAACTCGGACAAGTTCGAATGCGTTGAAGAGAAAGTTGACCCACCGGAAGAATGCTCCAATCTGTGTGAAGAAAACGCAAAACAATGCGGCGAAGAAGGCGTCGAAATTTGCAAAAAACAAGAGAATAACTGCCTGGAATGGGAAATTGATAAAGCCTGCGAAGAAGGTACGCTCTGCGATGCAGATAAACTTGACTGCGTAACAGGATGTGCTGAAACTTGCGAAGAAGGCAAATCCGTTCGCTGCAGTGACGAAAATGAACTGGAAGAATGCAAACCGAATGCAGGCGGCTGCGCGGAGTGGTCTGTTCTCAAAGACTGCGGTGATCTTGCATGCAACGTCGAAAAAGCAGACTGCATCAAGGATTGCACACCGGAATGCACAAAAGATGAAAAGAAGTGTGATGGCAATGGAATTGCAGCCTGTATCGATCCGGACAACGATGGCTGTACGATTTGGGATGCTCCGGTTGCATGTGCAGATAATCAGTCCTGCGAAGGTGCCAAATGCATCGATAAATGTACTTCAGACTGCACCAAGGAAGGTGCGACAGAATCTACGCTGACCAGCGTCAGAACCTGCAAAAAGACTGCTGAAGGCTGTCTGAAATGGGAAAATACTTTAACCTGCAAAAAAGGCGAAAAGCTCAGCGGCGGCAAATGCGTTAAAGTATGTGGAAAAAATTGTGATCCGTTTTCGATTGTTTTGCTGCCGGATCCACAGGAATATACGCTCTTTGTTGACGATAATGGCAAAAAATCACCATCAGTTAAAGATGGTCTTCCAAACCCCGATGTCTTTGCAGATCAGCTGAAGTGGATCTCAGATCAAAGAAAGGATAAAAATATCAAGGCAGTCATTCATCTGGGAGATATTACCGATACCAATTACCCCAGTGCATGGAAGCTCGTCGATAATGCCTATAAAAATAATTTTGATACCAAAGCAAACAAGGATTTGCCCTATATCGTTGGTTTGGGTAATCACGACTTTAAGCAGTGCAAAAAAAATCTGAATACAGGTTGTACATACAAAAGAAAAAGCAATTACAAGACATATTTCAATGCCAAAAGATTTAAGGATCGAAAGTGGTTCGGCGGGTTTTATAAAGATAAAAAGGAAACATATACAAACTCTTACATTACATTTAATGCCGGCGGCATTGATTTCCTGGTCATTTCACTGGAATATGCTCCCCGGAAAGAAGCTGTTGAATGGGCCAACAAGCTCATTCAGGATAAAGAAGCAGAAAGAAAGAAAGAAGGAAAGCCAGGTTATAAAGTCATTATTGAGTCGCATGCCTACATTAGTCCAAGAACATGTATAAAATATCCCAACCCCAATTCAAAAGGAGTTTACACTAAAGGCTACTCCTCACTCGATAAGGAAAGAATAGAAGATTTTGACAACAATGCCCTAACAGGCGATAAAATGTATGAACAGCTCACATCGCGTCATAACAATATCATTCTGGTCGTCAATGGACATCACAGCGGATCATTCTTCAGACTCAACAAGGGGAAAGCTGGAAATGTCTTTGGTGAACTCGTCGTCGATTATCAAAGTGAAAATGGCTATGAAAAAATGCATGTAAAGAAAAATGGAGAATCAGAAAAACGCTGTGGGCATTCGCATCACAATGGCGGTGCCGGCATTGGCTTTTTACGCATGCTTCATTTCAATCCCGAAAAAGTGACGATCACGGCCAAAACGCATTCTACACTGGGTAAAGCCAGATTCAAGGGTGGAGAAAAACGTATGTATTGCAATAGTGAAAAAGTAAAACTAAGTGATGGGAAGGAAGTTGCTCTTTATCCCAAAGAATTTACCATAAAACCAGATTTCAATATTGATGCGGCCCATCCATCGACAAATTATCATTCCTTTACGGTTACCGGTCTGGATTTC
>JAFRYG010000028.1 GCA_017441205.1 Pseudomonadota bacterium | reverse complement strand
CGACACGTCTGTAAAGATTGTAATTGGGTTAATGCATAACTTGGAGTTGGAAGAAGAGACGTGCCGCGACACATCTGTAAAGATTGTAATCGGGTTAATGCATAACAAATAAGCCACGCCCCATCGGGGCGTAACCGCCCGCGCCCCGGCAGGGCGCCAGAATACAGCCCTAAGTAATCCCCTGGGTATGGGGGATGATGACTGCTGAATCTTCACTCATGCATCCTAAAACAAGTAATCCTCTGGGTATGGGGGATGATGAGACACGATCGAGACGTGGTGGGGCGGTTTGAAAGTAATCCCCTGGGTATGGGGGAAGATGATATACACAAAATCCGTCTGATGACTTGAGATTTCATCCCAAATCACTTAGAAAATCAGAAAATTCGGGGGCAAAGCCAGTGAGGATTTGATATGAAACAATTTCGGTTAAATTTCCTTGTCATTACAGTATTGGCAATGAGCTCATTATCGGCGTGTGACGACAATGACAGCGATAAGACAGGGAGTTGCGGCAATGGAACAATCGAACTCGGCGAAGTCTGTGATCCGGCATCCACTTTGCCAGTGGCGTGCTCGCTCTACGACAGCACAAAGAATTGGGCGAGCGGTTCAGCGAAATGCGCAGCAGACTGCAAAACGGCAACGATAGGAACGTGTGTCGAATCTGCCGGCGGAACGACGGCCGCATGCGGCAACGGCATCGTAGATGCCGGTGAAATCTGCGATCCCCTGGCAGCAATGGCTAAAACATGCGCCGATTTTGATGCTTCCAAAACCTGGGATTCTTCGGGAAAACCAGCCTGTTCGCCGACGTGCAGCGGTCTGACCATCGGCACATGCCGGGAAGCCGGTCAGACAGGTTCCTGCGGCAACGGCGTTGTCGACGCCGGCGAAATCTGCGACAACAATGCCGCGATGACGAAGACATGCGCCGATTTTGATGCTGCAAAACAATGGCAGGACGGCGGTATGCCGGCATGTGCGGCCGACTGCATGTCGCTGACACAGGGAACTTGCGCAGAAATTGGATCGCCCTCGGCTGTATGCGGAAACGGAATTGTCGAGGCTGGCGAAGTCTGCGATGACGCAGCACAAATGACCAAAACATGTGCGGATTTTGATGCCACGAAACAATGGCAGGACGGCGGGAAACCAGGGTGTGCCAAAGGCTGCACATCACTGATGCAGGGGACCTGCATGGAAAGCAGCACACCACCATCAGAATTGTGCGGCAACGGAACCGTCGAAAACGGCGAAATCTGCGATACCAAAGCCAAAATGACGAAAACATGCGAGGATTACGATGGGAATACGACCTGGGAAAACGGTGAACCGGCATGTGCAGCCGACTGCAGCAGGCTGACCATCGGAACATGCAAGGAATTCAAGAGCACATCGACGGATCCGAACATATTGCCGACGGATGTCGTAACGACACAGCGCTGCAATATGGAGAAAGAAGATTTTGAAGAAATATGTGACGGCCAGGTCGCACACTTCTGTTCGGAAGATGGCTACGTCGTCGAAAGGGATTGTGCAAAAATATCGACAACCGAGAATCCGCTGACATGTCAGATTGCGACCGAGACCAAGGAACACGGCAGTTTTGCCGACTGCGTGGCCAAGTGCAATTCCGGTTTTACACAGCACAATTCCTGCCAGGGCAAATATGTCGCAACTCACCTATGCGAAGCAGTCAAAGGAACGACCGACAAATATGAATTTATATTCACAGCGGAATCAGCATGTCCCGTTGCCTGCGACGGAGGCCAATGCGTCACCAGCACCGCTCCCAAACCAGGAGCCGAATGCGACAACACTTTCAAGCCACAGTGTTATGGTGGAAAAGCCTACAAATGCGTCAATAATAAGATAAAAGAGACCGCATGCAGCGGGCAGACGACATGCGCGATGCTGTTCGGAGGAGAGCCGCAATGCGTGCAGAAATGCAATGCATCCGACGTTTCATCCAATCAATACGCATGCAAAACCATCAATGGAAAGCCGACGAAACAGAACCATTTGTGTCTCGTCGCAAACGATTCCAAGTACTACTGGTTCGACATCAACGAAACATGCAAGGAATCCTGTGATCAGGGCGAATGCGATGTAAAGATACCGACAGTCGGCACGACATGTGATCCGAACCAAAGCGACATCTGCGGACACAACATTGTCTATTACTGCAGTACCGAAACGAATAAGATAGCTGCCATGGAATGCGGCAAGGGAGAATACGTTTCGCAGCCATTCTGCCGACATCTGGACAAAACCTATGCCGATTGCGTCGCACCATGTGAAGAAGGCAGTGAACCCATCATGCAGTGCGGTGGTTCGAATGCCAAGAAAACGGCCTACGAAGACAACTACTTATGTGAAAAGAGCATTGATGGTGAATTCTATTATTTCAATCACGAGAAATCGTGTCCAGGTGACTGCACAGCCGGTAAATGCCAGTAACAAACAACAGCGAGTGTATGGGCGAGTGCTCTCGCCCATAGCGAGCAGAGACGTGCGACACGCACGTCGTAAATAAGGCCGTATTGCCGCAGGCAATAGGCCGACAGCGAGCGTATGGGCGACTGACAAGGCGCCCATAGCGAGCAAAAAGGCAAAAAAAAAGAGCCCCGAAGGGCCCTTAAATCATCGCAGCAAATCGAGCTATTAAGCAGTTGTAGCCTGGAAAGCGGGCTTGACAGCGGCGGGAAGTGCTTTTTCAACGAGTTCGATGCGAACCATGGGAGCATTGTCGCCATGGCGAGTACCGAGCTTGATGATGCGGGTATAACCGCCGGGACGATTGGCATTGCGTTTGGCGATGTCATCGAACAATTTGTTCAGAACTTCGTTGTGAAGTTTGCAGTCGATGGGGTTGGTACGATCGACGACGCGCTGATTCAAACGGGCAGCAACGAGACGACGAGCGTGCATATCGCCGCGTTTCGCGAGGGTAATGAGCTTATCGACGACAGAACGGAGTTCTTTCGCTTTCGGCTCGGTAGTCTGAATGGCTTCATGTTCGAGTAACTGGGTGGCCAGATTATCGAGCATGGCACTGCGGTGAGCAGTCGGCCGGCTAAAATGACGACCAGATTTACGATGTCTCATGGTAATATCCCTAATAGAATAAAGTGATTAAGAAAATCGGCGGGCATCAGGGCGAAGGAACGTGACAAGGGGCAGCGCCTGCACCTGAGGATCAGGCGGGCGGTTCCCAGTTGTCGACGGACATGCCGAGCGTGAGACCCATGCGCTGAAGGATGTCTTTAATTTCGCGCAAGCTCTTGCGGCCAAAGTTTTTGGTCTTGAGCATGTCGGCCTCGGTCTTCTGAACGAGTTCACCGATATAACGGATATTGGCGTTCTGGAGGCAGTTGGCGGAACGAACGGAGAGTTCGAGTTCGCCGACGGGGCGATCGAGGTACTCATTCGAGTTCACTTCGACGACTTCTTCAACGGTTTCAACAGGAACGATATCCTCATCGAAATTGATGAATATCGAAACCTGTTCTTTGAGGATTTTAGCCGCGAAAGCGACGGCATCCTCGGGAGCGACAGAACCATCTGTCCAAACTTCGAGAGTCAGCTTATCGTAGTCGGTATGCTGACCGACACGAGCGTTTGTGACGGTATAATTCACGCGCTGAACTGGTGAGAAAAGAGCATCAACGACAATCGTACCGATGGGAAGGTCCGGATCTCTGGCTTCGTCAGCACGGCGATATCCTTTACCTGCATCGACGCAGAGATCGGCGGAGAATTTGGCATCTTCACCGAGCGTACAGATGATATGGTCAGGGTTGAGGATTTCGACATTCGAGGGAACTTCGATATCGCGGGCATAAACGAACCCGGGGCCGGATTTTTCAACATGCATCCAGGTGGGTTCGGTCACGTCAGATTTGATCAAAAGCTCTTTAATATTGAGAATAATGACAGTGACATCTTCCTTGACATCAGGAAGAGACATGAACTCATGCAGTGCACCGTCAATGCGCACGGCTGTGACAGCAGCGCCCTGCAGCGAGCTCAAAAGGATACGGCGCAGCGCATTGCCGAGGGTATGACCATAACCTCTTTCGAGGGGTTCACAGAAAAAGCGGCAATAAGTAGCGGACCGTGATTCAGAATCGATCTCAACGCCTTTTGGCTTAATAAGATCTGTCCAATTTCGATGCATGCGTTCCTCCGCATTCGAAAGGTGACACACAATAAAGCGCCGGATTAATCATCCGGCGTAACATACCTACGGTAAAATTAAACGCGACGGCGTTTTGGAGGTCGGCAACCGTTGTGGGGGATTGGCGTCACATCGCGAATCAGCGTGACCTTGAGGCCAGCGGCCTGAAGAGCACGGAGAGCGGCTTCACGGCCAGAGCCGGGACCTTTAGCGTAGACAGCAACTGAACGCATACCATGATCCATTGCTTTATGGGCAGCATCATCTGCTGCGACCTGAGCGGCAAATGGAGTAGACTTACGCGACCCTTTGAAGCCCTTGGTACCGCAGGTGCACCAGGAAACGGCCTCGCCGTTGTTGTCGGTGATTGTGATAATTGTATTATTAAATGTTGAACGGATGTGAGCCACACCGCTCTGAACATTCTTCTTGACATGTTTTTTTACAACACGTCGGCTTGATTTCGCATCTTTAGCCACAGTCTTTCCTCTTATTAGAAATCCAGAGTACTTATCGCACTCTACGCGTTATCAATTATTTCTTCTTCTTAACAGCGAGACGGCTTGGACCTTTTCGTGTACGCGCATTTGTCTTGGTACGCTGACCACGAACAGGAAGACCACGACGATGGCGAAGGCCGCGATAGCAACCCAGATCCATCAAACGTTTAATATTCATACGGACGAGGCGACGGAGATCACCTTCGACCTGATAATGAGCATCAATCACATCACGAATCGCGCGAATCTCAGCTTCAGTGAGATCGTCGCTGTTGCGATCATAAGGAATCTTAGCTTCATCCAAAATAACTTTTGCGCGCGAGCGGCCAATGCCATAAATGCTCGTCAAAGCGATTTCCATACGCTTACGTCGCGGCAAATCGATACCAGCAATACGTGCCATGCGGCTTCCCTCCTCAATTAGCCCTGACGTTGTTTATGACGTGGATTTTCACAAATCACGCGAACAACACCGTGACGTCTAATCAGTTTACACTTATCACAAATTTTTTTAACTGATGGCCGAACTTTCATGTTCGTCTCTCCTTAATATGCTACATAGTGCAGCAAAATTCGCTGCAAATGACAAAGGCAAGTCTTTTAACAAACTGCGACCTGAGTTTCAACAAAAATCGCAATTCAAAAAAAACTCATCTCTGCTCAGAATTCCAAAATCTTCCTGATTGCCTCGAAAACTTCCTCAATATCCGCATTACCATTTACGGTATAGAGCAAACCGCGTTTTTGGTAATACTCAACAAGGGGCTGTGTCTGAGCATGATAAGCACACAGACGCTCACGAACCACGTCTTCCTTATCATCAGCCCTTTGCTGGAGAACGCCGCCACATGAATCACATTTTCCCGCAACTTTGGGAATCAGTGTTTTCACGTGGTAGACACTGCCGCATGAAGCGCAGCTCAAGCGACCGACAATACGCTCAACCAACATCTCATCGGGGACATCGATCAAAACGACGGCATCGATTTTTTCGCCGGCAGCTGCGAGCGCATCTGCCTGAGCAATCGTACGGGGATAACCATCCAGCAGGTAACCATTGGATTCCGAAGCCAAACGTTCGGCAACAATACCATTGACGAGCTCATCGGGAACGAGCTGACCGGCACTGATATAGGCATCGGCTTTTTTGCCGAGTTCCGTACCTTCGCGGCGAGCAGCGCGAAGCATGTCGCCAGTCGAAATGTGGGGAACAGCCATTGCAGCCGAAAGCATTTTGGCCTGCGTACCTTTGCCGCCACCGGGCGGTCCCATCAAAATCACACGCTTTTTCATGAAAATCCCAAATCCAAATTAAGCTGACTTTCTCAACCGAGGACGGTTCGAAGGTGTATTGAAACCTTCATAATGTCGATTCGTCAAATGATCCTCAATCTGTCTTACCGTATCCAGTGCTACACCGACGACGATCAGAAGAGCCGTGCCGCCGAAATAAAACTGAACCTGGAAACTGGAAACAAGGATCTCGGGCAAAATGCATACGAGTGAGATATAGATTGCGCCGACAACCGTCACGCGGCTCAGTGCGCGATCAATATATTCAGCCGTCATTTTGCCAGGACGAATGCCCGGAATACTCGCCTGACTCTTTTTCAGATTGTCTGCCACATCCACGGGGTTGAAAACAACCGCCGTATAGAAGAAGCAGAAGAACACGATGAGAGATACATAAAACAGAATATGGCGCCAATCACCAGGCATCAATGCAACTCGCATTGACTGCAGAAACTCAACATTTGGAAACATTCCTGCGATGGTCGCAGGGAACATCAATATTGAACTGGCAAAAATTGGCGGAATAACGCCTGCCGTATTGAGCTTAAGCGGCAGATAGGAAGCCTGATCCGAGAACGCATCGCGACCGACCATACGTTTTGCATGCTGAATCGGAATACGGCGCTGTGCCTTTTCGAAAAAGCAAATAAACGCAATGGTAAAAGCGACGATGACAGTCAGCAGAATCACCTGATACATCGACAAACCGACCGTACCAGAGGTATCCCCAAGAGCCTGTTCATACAGCGTGTAAAGCGCATTCGGCAGACGAGCGACGATACCGGAGAAAATGACAAGCGAAATACCGTTGCCTATTCCACGATCATTAATCTGCTCGCCCAACCACATGATAAATACTGCACCTGTAGTCAGCGAAAGTACGGTTAACAGCTTAAATCCCCAAGCGCTACCCATCGTAACCAGGCCGGCAACCTCTCCCGAACTTGACATATTCTGGAGATAAGTTGCCATAAAGAAGCCCTGGACAATCGAAATGCCCAGCGTCAGGTAACGCGTCCACTGATTGATCGCACGACGTCCGGCCTCACCTTCTTTCTGTTTTCGTTCCACTGCAGGAACGACAACGCCCAGAAGCTGAAAGATAATGGATGCGCTGATGTACGGCATAATACCGAGCGCAAAAATCGACATCTGTTCGAGAGCACCGCCAGAAAAGAAGTTGAAGATGCTCATCATACCCTGACTGTCGCCGCCAAACAGAGAGTTCATCTTGATACGATCAACCCCTGGCGTGGTGATAAAACAGCCAATGCGATAAACCGCAAGCAGCGCAAGCGTAAAAATAATACGCTTACGCAGCTCGGGGATTTTAAACATGTTGGAAAATCCGCTAGCCACCGCAAACCTCTATACTGCCGCCTGCTTTTTCAATTTTCTCGCGTGCAGAGGCACTCACGGCATCTACAATCACTTCCAGTTTGACATTGACATCGCCGCAGCCGAGAATTTTCACGCCATCCACCTGACCGCGAACGAGACCGGCAGAACGGAGAGAAACGATATCGACGGGGGTCGAACCATCAAAACGGTTCAAATCTTCGACGTTAACGATGGCAATATTCTTGGCGAAAATGTTCTTGAAACCGCGTTTCGGCAAACGACGGCTCAGAGGCATCTGACCACCTTCAAAACCTACACGGGGAGCACCGCCAGCACGGGATTTCTGTCCTTTCTGACCGCGACCAGCCGTTTTACCATTACCACTGCTCGTACCGCGGCCAACGCGCTTGCGCGAATGGGTGCTGCCGGGAGCAGGGGAGAGATTACTTAAATCGATCATTATAAAACCTCAATGTCTGTTATGTACTAGTCGTTGACTGGTACAACCTTGACCATGTGTTCAACACGTTTAATCATGCCGCGGACAACAGGCGTATCCTCGAGGACAACGGACTGACTGATCTTGCGAAGTCCAAGATGTTTCAATGTCTCAATCTGTGCATCCACACGGCAAATGCCACTGCGTGTACGTGTAATTTTAATCTTGCTCATGATTTGCTCCAGGGAAACTAATCCGAAGTTTTTCCAAGCTTGGCAAGATAACGTTCACGGCTTGCGAGCTTGCTAAGTCCATCCAATGTAGCACGAACGAGATTGTGAGGATTCGTCGAGCCAATGGCTTTCGAAAGAACGTTCTCGACGCCGCAGGCTTCGAGAACCGCACGAACGGCACCACCGGCGATAACGCCAGTGCCCTTGCCGGCGGGGCGGAGATAAACTTTCGATGCGCCATAACGACCAATCACTTCGTGGGGAAGCGTACCATCCACGACAGTGTATTTGGACATCATGCGTTTTGCACGTTCCGTACCCTTGCTGATTGCTTCGGGAACTTCATTGGCTTTACCGTGCGCACAACCGACATTGCCCTTGCCGTCGCCGACGACAACAATGGCACCAAAGCTGAAACGACGGCCACCTTTCACGACCTTCGCAACACGATTAATATATACGACCTTTTCGATCAACTCGCTTTCAGGTATAACTCGAGCAGCTGTCACTCTCTTTCTCCTTAAATCACCAAGGCTGCCATTCCTGATGAATGGCGCCATATACTGATTAGAAATTCAATCCACCTTCCCGAGCACCCGCAGCAACGGCCTCAATGCGTCCATGATAAATAAATCCGTTGCGGTCAAAGGCAACTTTATCAATGGATTTTTCTGCACAAAGCTTTGCTAACTCTTTGCCAAGAATATTGGCCTGCTCTACCGGTTTTTTGCCTGCAACTAATTCCTTGACACCAGCATTCAGCGTCGAAAGTGCCAAAACCGTATTACCAGTCGTATCGTCAATCAGCTGACAATACATATGGTTGGTGCTGCGGAATACGCACAGACGCGGACGTTCAGCAGTTCCACGAACGCGAACGCGCACGGATTTCTGACGACGAAGGCGATGTTCTTTCTTTTCTTTACAAATGCAACTCATTGTATTTCTCCCTTCGTTATCGATTACTTGCTGGATGTCTTGCCGGCTTTACGCTGAATGACTTCATCAGCATATTTAACGCCTTTGCCTTTGTAAGGCTCAGGTCTGCGGAAGGAGCGGATTTCGGCTGCTGTCTGGCCAATCAATTCCTTGTCGGCTGAACGAAGCGTAATCTTGTTGTCCTTCGACACTTCGGCGGTAACACCATCAGGGAGCTCATAAACGATCGGATGGCTGTAACCGAGAGCGAAAAGAATCTCGCGCGAATTGCGCATATCAGCACGATAACCAGTACCGATAATTTCGAGTTTCTTCTCATAACCCTGGGAAACACCCAAAACCATATTATGAAGCAGCGAACGATAAAGACCGCTCTTCGCGCGGCCATCGACATCGAGCTGTTTCAGAACGACGTGAGCACTTCCGTCTTCGACTGTCACATCCACACAATCACCGAACGTGCGGCTGATCGATCCTTTCGGACCTTTGACTTCGACTTTGTGGCCGCTGACTTTAACTTCAACGCCCTTGGGAAGCGCAACAGGAGCCTTGCCAATACGAGACTGTTTGAATTCTGTTTCCATGTTCAAGCTCCTAGTAAACTGTGCAAATCAATTCACCGCCAAGGCGTTTTTCGCGAGCTTCTTTGCCGCTCATAACACCATGGGAGGTGCTGACGATGCAGAGACCAAGACCGCCGAGAACCTCGGGAATTGCCTGGTGTTTGACATAAACACGGCGACCGGGTTTCGATTCGCGCGTAATATTGCGAATGACGGGAGCATTGTCGAAATACTTCAACGAAATCTCTGCCATCGCGATGGGATCTTTGGAAACTGTATAGTCGGCAATGTAACCTTCATCCTTCAGGATGCGAAGGATTTCACTGCGAAAACGGGACGTTTTCACTGTCACTGTGTCGTGTCTTGCCAATTGTGCATTACGAATTCGCGTCAGCAAATCCGCGATAGGATCTGTCATCATAATGTGTTCTCTCCTATAGCTTACCAGCTGGCTTTCGTAACGCCGGGGAGCTCACCTTTCAGAGCGAGCATACGGAAACAAATACGGCAAAGACCAAACTTTCTTAAATATGCATGTGAACGACCACAAACAGAGCAACGCGTATAGTTGCGAACAGAAAATTTCTGCTTGCTCTGCTGCTTTTCAATCATAGCTTTACGAGCCACCGCGTACCTCCTACTTCTTAAAAGGCATTCCCAGATACTTCAATAATGCGCGAGCTTCATCGTCAGTTTTGGCGCTCGTCACAACACAAATATTCAACCCGTAAACCTTTTCGATTTTATCAATCGCGATTTCGGGGAAAATGATGTGTTCCTTAATCCCAAGTGCATAGTTTCCTTTGCCGTCGAAGGCTTTCGGACTTACGCCTCTAAAGTCGCGCACGCGGGGCAGAGCAACATTCATCAAGCGATCTAAAAACTCATACATACGATCACGGCGCAGCGTAACCATAACGCCGATAGGCATACCCTGACGAAGTTTGAAAGAAGCAATCGACTTCTTGGCTTTCGTCACAACAGCCTTCTGACCAGTGATGGATGCAATTTCATTACAAACGACCTCAATGAGCTTGGAATTACTGACTGCATCACCAAGTCCAACATTGAGAACGACTTTCTCTAAACGGGGAATCTCCATGGGATTCGTATAGCCGAATTCCTTCTTCAGAGCCGGGATTGCCTCGTTTGTATAACGATCATATAGCCGAGTCACAGACTCCTCCTGCCTAATCAATACAGACTATTTAAAAATCTCGCCGGTTTTAACGCAATAGCGAACTTTCGCCACGTGCGCAGCCGGATCACTGAAACTGTTCAATGCTTCACGTTTTGACTCATAAAGCATGTCGTCTTTGCCGACATAACGGGAGCAGACTCGAACACCACGCTTCACTTTTTCACTATAAAGCGCAACGTTGCTTACATGCACGCTTGCTTCTTTGCTGATGATACCAGCTTCCTGGCCGGCGATCGCACGACGATGGACCTTAACAATGTTACGGCCTTCGACAAAAACACGATCACTCTTCGTATCTACCCGCAAAACGCGACCCTGCATGCCCCGCTCTTTACCCGAAAGAATGATGACAACATCACCACGTTTGATCTTCATATCATACCTCGTATTAAAGAACTTCTGGAGCAAGCGAAATGATCTTCACATAGCTCTTGGCACGCAATTCACGGGCAACCGGCCCAAAAATACGCGTTCCAATAGGATTTTTCTGTGCATCAATAAGAACTGCAGCATTACCATCGAAACGAATAAAGCTGCCATCCTTACGTGCAATTTCCTTAGCCGTACGAACGACGACTGCATGGTGAACATCACCCTTCTTGACTTTGGAATTTGGAAGAGCTTCTTTGACGGAAACAACAATCACATCACCGATACCGGCATATTTGCGCTTGGAACCGCCAATAACCTTTATACACTGAACTTTTTTCGCTCCCGAGTTGTCTGCAACCGAGAGAACTGTCTGCATCTGAATCACGGCTATTTCCCCTTAATCAGAATACTCTGTTAGAGAACAGGCGCACGGCGAATAATCTCTTTCAGCCGCCAGCACTTATTCTTAGAGATCGGTCGCGTTTCTTCGATCATGACATGATCACCGATGCGGGCACTGTTTTCACTATCCTGTGCCATATACCGCGAACGACTTTTCACATACTTCTTATAAACCGGATGAAGAACGCGTCGCTCAACGACGACGACGATCGTCTTTTCCATTTTGTTACTTACAACGGTACCAACGCGCGTTTTGCGGTTGCCTCGCTTTACACTTTCCATCTCTATCCCCTCAACTCGCGTTCACGAATCACGGTATTCAATCGCGCAATATCCTTGCGCAGTTTTACCATATCAGAGACTTTATCGAGCTGACCGGTCGCCTGACGCATCTTAAGACGGAAATATTCCTTCCGGCTTGCATCGAGCAGCTCCTGCAACTCGGTTTTGCTCTTTTCGCTCAATTCTGCTGCTTTCATTAGATTTGCTCCCGACAAACGAATTTCGTCTTCAAAGGCAACTTATTCGATGCAAGACGGAATGCTTCCCGTGCGACATCCTCGGGAACTCCATCCATCTCATAAAGAACACGACCCGGCTGCACGATTGCAACCCAGTATTCCGGATTACCTTTACCCTTACCCATACGTGCTTCAGCAGGATGCTGAGTCACCGGATGATCCGGGAAAATGCGAATCCAAATATTACCACCACGCTTGGCATAACGAGTCATCGCAACACGAGCGGCCTCAATCTGACGCGCGGTAATTCTGGCCGGCTCGGTCGCCATTAAACCATACTCACCAAAGCTCACATCAGAGCCACGATACGCTTTACCGCGCATCGTACCCTTCTGAACTTTTCTCCATTTAACTTTCTTCGGACTTAACATCGCGTGCTCCTGCGAATGATCAAATCACTCGCCTATTATTGCTTTTAGCATTCAATTACACCCGCGTTTGCCGGGGTATTTTTAGTCCCCCGACAAGGCGCACACACATACGCCTACTTTGACAACTTGTCAAAGCATAAAAAGCAGGTAATGCATTTTTTTACATTACCTGTTCGGCATTAAGCGTTCACTCGGAGCGGGTCACCGAGAATTTCGCCTTTGAAAATCCAAACCTTGATACCGATAATGCCATATGCAGTCTTAGCTTCTGCAAAACCATAATCGATATCTGCACGAAGTGTGTGAAGAGGTACGCGACCTTCACGATACCATTCGGTACGGCTCATTTCTGCGCCGCCGAGACGACCGGCACAATTCACACGAATACCTTTTGCTCCAAGCTTAAGCGCTGTCTGAACGCTCTTCTTCATCGCACGACGGAAGCTCACACGATGTTCAAGATTGCGTGCAACGCCCTCGGCAACGAGCTGAGCATCCATCTCAGCCTTGCGAAGTTCCTGGATGTTCAGGAATACTTCACTGTTGCTCATCTTGCGAAGTCTGTCTTTGAGCACTTCGACGTCTTTACCTTTCTTGCCAATGATAATACCGGGTTTGGCGGTATAAACACTGACTTTCACCTTGTTCGCAGCGCGTTCAATCTCGATTCGATTGATCCCCGTGTGACCATACTCGTCTTTGATGAACTTCTTGATGCGAAGGTCCTCTTTGAGCCACTTCGCATAACTGCCTTCCTCATACCATTTCGACGACCAGGTTCTGATCACGCCAATGCGGAGACCTGTCGGATTACTTTTCTGACCCAAGGAAACCTCCCACTAATCATGTGCAGCTGCTGATGCGCTGCTATTATCCAGTTCAATGTGAATATGGCATGTCCGCTTGCGAATGCGCGTGGCACGACCCTGAGCTCTCGGCATATAACGACGAAGCGTCGGTCCCTCATTCACCCAGGCACGTCCAACGACCAGATCATCAACATCCTGGCCGCCTTTCGATTCGATATTGCTCAAAGCAGACTCAATTAACTTTTCGATAATCACAGCACCACGCTTGTTCGTATAACGAAGTATGCTCAGTGCATCAATCACCTCAAGACCGCGGATCATGTCAACGATAATCCGTGCCTTACGCGGCGCCAGACGCACGCTCATCGCACTCACGCGATTCACGCTGTGATGTTCACTCTTCTTTGAAGGCTTGCCCATCTACTCTTCTCCATTTGCGTCTTTGCGCGAACTATTTCTTGGCAACTTTGCGATCGGCTGCGTGACCACGGAAGGTACGCGTCATCGAAAATTCACCCAGTTTGTGACCAACCATGTTTTCAGTTACGAAAACAGGAATAAAACTCTTACCATTATGTACCGCAAACGTCATACCTACCATCTCGGGAAGGATCATGCTGCGGCGAGACCATGTCTTGATGACTTTCTTCGCTGTCCCTTCGTTCGCCTCGACTTTCTTGGCAAGGTGTTCATCAATGAAAGGACCTTTTTTAATTGATCGTGGCATTGAATAGTCTCCTCAACTATTTGCTGCGTCGTTTGACGATAAATTTGCTGCTGACTTTATTATGACGCGTCTTCTTACCCTTGGTCGGAATACCCCATGGAGTCACGGGATGACGACCACCACTCGTACGACCTTCACCACCGCCGTGGGGATGGTCAACAGGGTTCATGACAACGCCGCGGACGGACGGACGAACACCGAGCCAACGTTTGCGACCGGCTTTGCCCAGTGAAACATTGGAATGTTCACTCAGACCAATGCGGCCAATCGAAGCACGACATTCGACATGAATTTTGCGAAGTTCACCGGACGGCATACGGATCAGGGCATAATTGCCTTCGCGGGCCATGAGCTGCGCAGCAACACCTGCGCTGCGGACGAGCTGACCACCGCGACCCGGACGCATCTCGATGTTGTGAATTTCGGTACCAAGAGGAATGTGTTTCAACTTCAGACAGTTGCCAACCTTAATATCCGCATGGGAGCTCGAAATCACTTCAAGACCAACTTCCAGACCTTCCGGACAAAGAATATAGCGCTTCTCACCATCTGCATAGCAAATCAGCGCGATACGGCATGTACGGTTCGGATCATACTCAATCGAAACAACACGGCCGGGCACGCCAACCTTGTTGCGACGAAAATCGATAATTCTGTAACGACGTTTGTGGCCGCCACCGTGGTGACGGCACGTGATACGGCCGAGATTGTTGCGACCGCCATTCTTCGTCAACTTCGCAACGAGCTTACGCTCGGGCGAGTTGCTGGTGACATCTTCATGGCTCAGAACCGTCATAAAACGACGGCCGGCCGATGTCGGTTTAAAACTCTTAAGCGCCATATTACACCTTCCAAAAGCTTAATCGCTGAACCTAGGCTTCCGCCGTTTCCCCGGCTTCTTCAACCTTGTCCAAGAAGTCAATTTTCTGTCCATCTGCAAGCGTAACAATCGCTTTCTTCCATTTGCATGTGTGACCCATGTGTCCGCGGAATCTCATGCTCTTGCCAGGCATTACCATCGTATTGACGGAATCTACCTTCACATTGAAAAGCTGTGAAACCGCATCAGAGATCTCCTGCTTGTTGGCTTTCAGATCAACTGCAAAAATATACTGATTGCCATATCTGCGGCAAAGCGTCGACTTCTCAGTAAAAATGATTGGGCGACGAATAACATCTTCTAAACGCTTCATCCTTTCAACCTCGCTTCAAGTTTTTCAAGGCCTTCACGCGTCACAACAACGCCGCCATAATGTAAAATATCATAAACATTCACACCTTCGGGACGAAGGTATTTGTAGTTCACAAGATTGCGTACGCTCAGACGAAGATTTTCGTTGTTCAGCGTCGTGAACTCCTGTTCGCCTTTTCTGCAATCCACTACCAGCGCGCGTTTGACATCCAGACCATTCAGCGTCGATGCAACTGCTTTGGTCTTGATTTCGGCAACTTCAAAATTATCCACAACTTTGATTCTGCCTTCACCCGCCACCATGCTCAGTGCGCTGCACAGTGCGGCTCTGCATTTCTTCTTGTTCAGGGAATAGCTGTAGTCGCGATTGCGCTTTGCAAACGCCCAGCCACCGCCGACCATATGGGGCGAACGGCTCGTACCCTGACGCGCATGGCCCGTTCCCTTCTGCTTGAAAGGCTTCTTGCCGCCACCGCTCACTTCTGCTCTCGTCTTGCCTTTATGAGTGCCACGACGACGATTCGCCAACTGCATCTTCACCACTTCGTGGAAAAGATGCGGCCGTACTTCTACGCCGAAAACCTCATCAGACACTTCCACCTCACCGATTTTCTCATTGGTCAGGTTGTATAAGTCCAATTTCATCTCGATTCTCCGTTTTCTCGCAGCATTCTAAATGTTCTGCGTCCCATTACCATTCGCGCGAAGGCGAATCTTGATATCCACACCAGCTGACAAATCCAGCTTCATCAATGCATCCACCGTCTGTTCGTTCGTTTCGATGTCAATCAGACGTTTGTGCGTACGAATCTCAAACTGCTCACGACTCTTCTTGTTGACGTGCGGGCTTCTCAGAACCGTAAAACGGCTCACCTGCGTCGGAAGGGGAATCGGGCCCGCAATCTTTGCACCCGTTCGCTGTGCTGCATTGATAATTTCCTGAACTGAGGCGTCTAACAGTCTGTGATCATACGCCTTCAGTTTAATTCGAATCCTATCGCCCATTTTTAGGCTCTCCTCTCAAATGTTTACTAGAATTCTTACGAATTCGACCTGGCACCAAAACGCTCAACCAACCCCTCCGACAACGCTGCCGGCAAAGGTTCGTAACACTTAAACTGCATCGTGTAGCTTGCCCGGCCCTGTGTCTCCGAGCGAAGTACTGTCGCATAACCAAACATTTCTGACAAGGGAACCACCGCCCGAATAGCCTGTACCCCTTTACGCGGTTCCAAATCCTGGATGCGACCACGACGACTGTTCAAATCGCCGATGACGTCGCCTGTATACTCCTCTGGCGTGATAACCTCAACATCAAAAACGGGTTCCAGCAGCTGAGGACCACTTTTTTTACAGCCATCCTTGAAAGCCATTGATCCTGCTACCTGAAATGCCATTTCGCTCGAGTCAACTTCATGATACGAACCATCAATCAGGTCCACATGAACATCGACAATCGGATAACCCGCCAGAACACCCGTCTCGGATGCACTGCGTATACCTTTCTCAACCGCAGGCCAGTAGTCGCGCGGTACGACTCCACCCACAATTTTCGACTCAAACGTGATCCCCTTACCGGGCTCATTCGGCCTGAGCGCAATCTTGACATGACCATATTGACCGCGACCGCCGGACTGACGGACGAACTTGCATTCCGTTTCTCCCGCGCGCGTAATCGTCTCGCGATACGCAACCTGCGGACGGCCAACCTTCGCATTCACGCCAAATTCACGCTTCAGACGCGAAGCGATAATGTCGAGATGCAACTCGCCCATACCGCCAATCACTGTCTGACCCGTCTCTTTGTCTGTACTCACTTTAAATGAAGGATCTTCCGCTGCAAGCTTCTGCAGCGCTATCCCAAGACGATTCACATCGTCCTGCGTGTCCGGTTCAATTGACATATTGATAACCGGTGCCGGGAATGACATCGATTCAAGAACGACGTCAAGTCCTTCATCGCAGAGCGTGTCACCCGTGACCGTGCTCTTCAAACCGAGAACAGCCACAATCTCACCTGCATATGCCTCTGTCACATCCTCACGCTTGTTCGCATGCATCCTCAGCAGACGACCGATGCGTTCCCGACGGTGCTTGTTCGTGTTGTACACCGCCTGTCCCGCTTCAAGTCTGCCAGAATAGATACGGATAAACGTCAGCTGCCCAACATACGGATCCGACATGAGCTTGAAGGCGAGGCCAGCAAACTGTCCATTATCGGAGACCTTCAGCTCAAACTTCTCTTCTTCCGTAACATCGCCTTCTTCGCGCTCCTGACGCGAAAATGCTTCGTACGGGGCAACCATCGGACCAGGGATATCAATCGGACTTGGAAGGTAATCTATGACACCATCCAGTACTCGCTGCACGCCCTTATTTTTGAATGCCGAGCCACAGAAAACAGGGACGAGTCCCAGAGAAATGCAGCCTTTACGAAGCGCAGCACGAATCGCATCCGCACTGATCTCTTCGCCATTCAAATATGCTTCCATCAACCCTTCGTCAAAATCTGACGCCTTGACTATCAAGGTCTCCCGAAATTCCGACACTTCATCGAGCATCTCTTCCGGTATCTCGCCAGGTTCCGTATCCAGAGTCTCTGTGTTGAAAAACAGCGCCTTGTTCTCGACGAGATCAATCACGCCGTTAAATTTGTCTTCAGAACCAATCGGCAGCTGAACTGCAACGGGATTCGCATTCAGCCGCGATTCCATCTGTGAAAGCACCGCCTTGAAATCAGCACCCACGCGATCCATTTTGTTCACAAACGCAATTCGCGGAACACTGTATTTGTCCGCCTGACGCCAGACCGTCTCGCTCTGCGGCTGAACACCACCAACGGCACAGAAAACGGCTATCGCACCATCCAAAACACGAAGACACCGCTCTACCTCAATCGTAAAGTCCACATGTCCCGGCGTGTCAATAATGTTGATGCGGTTGTGTCCGTTGCGATTCCAGTAACAAACCGTCGCTGCACTCGTAATCGTGATGCCGCGTTCCTGCTCTTCGGCCATCCAGTCCATCGTCGCAGCGCCATCATGCACTTCGCCCATGCGGTGTGTCCGGCCGGTAAAAAACAGTATGCGCTCAGACGTCGTCGTCTTGCCTGCATCGATGTGTGCCATAATACCAATATTACGCACACGATTTAACTCTACATCTCGTCCCACGTTGTGTTCTCACAAACTTTTTCGCACGGCTCAACCTGATGCGTGCTGAATTTCTCGTTACGGTACCAGGTCAATTCCTACCAGCGATAATGCGCAAAAGCCTTGTTCGCTTCTGCCATGCGGTGCGTATCCTCTTTCTTCTTAATCGTCGTACCACGGTTGTTGTACGCATCAAGAAGCTCGGCTGCAAAACGCTCAACCATCGATTTCTCAGGACGTTTGCGCGCATTTCCGATCAGCCAGCGAAATGCAAGTGCCGTACGGCGATCAGCCCTGATTTCAACAGGAACCTGATACGTCGAACCACCAACGCGGCGGCTCTTGACTTCGACTGTCGGACGGGCATTGTCCACGGCTTTCTTGAAGACATCAAGGCTGCTGTCTTCACCGCCTTTCGTGCGCTGACCAAGAAGTTCAAGCGTGCCATACATAATGGCTTCCGCCGTGCTCTTCTTGCCATCATACATCAGGCTGTTAATGCATTTTGCGACCAAACGGTCATGATACTGCGGATCTGGCAGAACGTCGCGTTTTTCAACTTCACGTCGTCTTGGCATTTCTCAACTCCTCTCTTACTTAGGACGCTTCGCGCCATATTTCGAACGGCCAGCACGGCGGGCATTCACACCCATCGAATCCAGCGTACCACGGATGATGTGATAACGAACACCAGGAAGGTCCTTCACACGGCCACCACGAATCAGAACAACGCTGTGTTCCTGAAGATTGTGACCTTCACCAGGAATATAGCTCGAAACTTCCATTCCGCTCGTCAGACGAACACGGGCCACCTTACGGAGAGCTGAGTTCGGTTTCTTAGGCGTCGTCGTGCTCACACGAACGCACACACCACGTCGCTGCGGGCAGTTCTTTAATGCCGGCGAGTTCGTTTTGCACGTCTTGCGCTCGCGGCCTTTTCTTACCAGCTGATTGATTGTCGGCATCGTATCTCCTCTTTTCTTCTATGCCTTCTGAACTCCGAAACAATTCCAGAGCCCAATTTAAAACCAAAGCAGTATATAGATGTATTTTCGTTTGTCAAGTTCCACAAACAAAACACACTTGTCATACCTCTGCACACATCAGGAAGACTCTCGCCATCCCTACGCCTCGTGCAGTTTTCTTGCTTTTTAATTTCGCTCACACACACAGCGCGAACGGCGCGCGCCTCTATCATTTTTTAAGACGAATAGCAAGCTGTTTGTTTATTTTTCGCCCGCTTGTGCTCCGCACTGCGCCCGGCGGCTTCGGCCTATCTCGCTGCGCTCAATACGGCCTGCGCTTTTTTTTTGTTTGGTAAGCCCCCGCCCCCCCCCAAAAAAACTTACCCTACTCTACATACTTGATCTCTTTCCATTTCACATCCCCCCACGTCACACCATCTTCCCCAACGACCGGTGTCGATGAACCACCATTTTTCTTGTTGGCATTGAGCGTCAGCGTACACTTTTCGGTCGGCATATCCTTGAATGAATCAAACTCATCATAAAGAAATACCGGCTTTTCCCCTTCCTCGTTGAAATATGACACTTTCGTAAGCTCAATCTGATCCGCCCCCGGAAGCGAAATTGAGATGATTCTCTTGCAGCCGCTGAATACATTCCCGCCTATCTTGGTCGCTTTCGGAAATTCTACGGATGTAAGCTCATTCGCCCCGGAAAACGCTCTGCTCCCGATTTTCATTACCTCCGGCAACTCAACGGAAGCGAGGCTGGAACAATCTTTAAATGCATGATCTTCAATCACTGTGGCTGCCGGCAGCTCAACAGTCGCGAGTTTGGTACAGCCTTCATAGGCTGAAGAACCGATTGTCTTGGCCTTCGGAAGCAGAACGGATGTCAAGCCTGTGCCCGCAAATGCCTTGTTTCCAATAGTCACCGCCTCCGGCAATTCAATCGATGTCAGGCTGCTTATGTTCTCGAATGCCCAATCTTCAATCGCCGTCACCTGCGGCAGCTTGATGGATGCAAGACTTGTACAGCCGTCGAATGCATGGCCTGTGATAGTCGTCGCCTTAGGCAATTCAATGGTTGCAAGACTGCTGCAGCCTTTGAACATTCCACTTCCTATGGCCGTCGCCTCCGGCAATGTGACGGATGCAAGACTACTGCAGCCGTTGAACACCCAATCCCCAAGTACTTTAGCCTGCGGCAGCTCAATGGATGTGAGACCGGTACAATTTTCAAACACACCACTTCCAAAGGTTGTTGCTGCCGGCAGCTCAATCGATGTGAGAGTGTCATGATCCGCAAATGCATAGTCACCAACAGTCACAACTTTGGGCAGCTTGATGGTGGTAAGTTTGGAGCAGCCCTTCAGTACGACACTAACAATCTCCGTTAGTTGAGGCAGTTCAATAGATGTAAGATTGGTTCCGGAAAATGCATTCATCCCAATATCCACCGCTTGAGGCAAATTGATGGATGTCATGCTGCTGCAATCATAAAACGCCCCTTCCCCGATTGCCGTGGCCTGCGGCAAATCAATAGAAGTCAGACTGCTGCACTCATCGAACGCCCCCATACCAATGGATGTTACCAACGATAGGTCGACTGATGTCAGCTTGGTGCATCCTTTAAAAGCCCAATCGCCTATGGTTGTTGCCTTTGGCAAATTGACAGTTTGAAGGCTGGTACAGCCTTCAAATCCCCTATTGCCTATCGTCGTTGCAAGTGACAATTCAATATCAGTAAGCCCCTTGCAGTCTTCGAACGCACTCTTCCCGACGCTCGTCACCTGCGGCACATTAACGGTTGTAAGACCTGTACACCCTCTGAACGCATCATCTTCAATGCTCGTTACCTGCGGCAAATCAATGGATGTAAGCTTAGTACAATTCTCGAATGCACCATCTCCAATTTTGGTCAAATTGGGAAATTGCTTAAGATCTTCAATGGTTTCAACTTCTTTCCAAAGTGAAAATGCATCCTTCGGAATTTCTGTTACTGCTTCAGCCTCTTCGAGGCTCACACTCCCATTATCATCCGTATCCCAATACATCAGTGCATATTTCTGAACAGTATCATCGACAAAATTCAGCATTTCCTTATCTTCACCAACGGAACATCCTCCCACACAGCCCCAGGCCAGCGACAGTAAAATTGCACCAAAGCACGCACTTCTGCCTGTACAGCAATGGGAACAGAATGTTTTGCACATCAAACGTTTCATACTCTCTTTCATCCTTAAGTTCCTGTATTACCGATGCTCTGAATCCGCACCCGGATGACAACACGCGGATAATCACTCATTTTTGGGTCCTGTACGACCAATGTGTTGGCAAATCAGAGCCAGATATTGTTGAAATGACATTCTCCCGGTTCAAAGGCAATCTTCACATTCTGCCTCAAACTACTCGCTTTTTATCGCAAATCCAAATAGTTGCAATGATCGCAGAAAGAGAATTCCATAAAACGTCTTTTCCGCTCACACAACCCCCAAAAAGCGGCTCTTGCGTGCCGCCTTCAAAAGTATCCAATCCTGATGATTTATCCAGTGCAGTCAGACCGCGTTTGATGTCTTTCTGTACCGCCTCCGGGACTCAGCCAAGTCTGCAGGCTGCGATGGAGGTGCATATCCTAAAAAAAGCGCCCGCGTATTTGCTCTGCAAATAGCGGGCGCATGCCGGCCGTATGTGCACCGCACATAGGCAGGCCATCCATGGCCCGTTCGTGTTCGCACTCATCGTTATTGGAAAATTTGGCAACAATGACATGGAGTGCCTGCGTATCCCCCAGCGGTTCTGCATACTTCAAATTCACAGACGTACGGATCGCGGTATTCCCAGGGAATGTACCACGAATCACATGCACGGCGAATCTCGCACAGGTCCGCTTCCTGCCTGGATTTAAACAGGCATGTCTTGTTAAAGCTGCCGGGCCGGGGGATGATGAACTTTCGGCAACAGGTTCCTGCTTTGCTTTGTTGCAGCTCACAACAATTGACATCAGGACGAAAACTGTAAGAAGGCGATTCATTTGGTACATGGCCATCCCCGTCATCCGGATAAAAAAAACGCCCGCATATTTGCATGGCAAACAGCGGGCGCCAGCGGAGACGTGCCGCAGCACGTCTCAATCATCACAAATTATTTATCCAGCGAAATCATGCCGCATTTGCCGTCTTCCAGGCGATACAGCACACACGTCTGTTTCGTGTCCGCATTGATAAACACGACCACGGGAAGATCCTCGAGGCTCAGTTTCATTGCGGCGTCATCCATGCTCATTTCGGCGAGTGCGAGTGATTCATGCTTGATGATCTTGGCACTCTCGGAAACTTCCACCGGTTCGGCAGCAGCTGCAACTTCTTCTGCTTCCTCTTCGACTTCGGCCTCGGGAAGCGCCACGACGGCAACATCCAGCATGCGGGAAGCGTTCATTGCGGCAGGCTTGTGCGCACGAAGTTTGCCTTTATAACGCTTGATCTGGCTCTCGAGTTTGTCGAGTGCAAGGTCAATCGACTGATACATGTCTTCACTGCTTTCTTCGCATTTAATCGAGATGCCCTTGTACGTCAGATGCAGTTTTGCAATATGACGGAACTTCTCAACCGCGAGTGTAATCTGTGCGTCAAAATCATCGCGGATATGTTTGCGAATCACACGACGGATCTTTTCGTCAGCGTAATCTCTGAGTGTGTCAGAGGGCTCCATGTGACGGAAGCTGATATCGATCTGCATCGTTACTCCTTTGTTTCTGGCTGGTCCCTTAACGGGAAATGTTAAAACACGGCTCGCGCCGTAAACCCTGTTATTTTCATTCTTCGAGTCACGCTTTCGCTGCTCTTGTTAGTGCTTATATCAGACCCAATCAAATATGGGGATTTATTTTTCATCCTTTCCGTCAGAAAGCATACGAATCGGAATTTTGCTCTGATCGCCGGCCCATTCCAGAGTCCTCGTCGGGAACGCAAATCCCGTCCCGTTTCGTTCGACAATCCGCATGATTTCGAGCAAAAAGTTCTGTCTGTCTTCCATGTGCCCCGATTTGCCCGTCCGATACGTAAATGCAACCACCTCAATATCGAGGCTCGAATCGCCGAACCCCTTGAATCCCACAAAGTAATTCGGACCATAAATCTGACCGGGTTTCGGAACATATCGCACACGATCTATCGCATCGCTCATTTCCTCTTCCGTCAGACGATGATCATTGCGAATCTCGCGCTCCTTTTCCAGACAAAGCTCAAGCGCCTCGGTATCGATCACGTGCGCAGCAAGATGCGCCTTGATATCTGCGACAATCTGCTCGATCTGCGCAGCCGTCGTCGAATAAAGAACGCCAAAATCGCACTCCATCTTTCGGTATTTTCTGCGCTGAAAATTATCGATACTCCCCGTCGAAAGCATCGAATTGGGCAGCGTCACCACAGAATTGTCCCACGTCCGGATGAGCGTCGTTCTAAGCCGGATTTCTTCGACAATTCCCTCGACGCCGCCGATCGCGATCCAGTCGCCGATCTGGAACGGCCTGTCGACAAACACCACGAACGCACCGAACATATTGGCCAGCGTATCCTTCGAAGCCAGCGCCAGTGCCGCACCACCGATGCCGAGACCAGCGACCAGCGATGTGACCGAATACCCCAGGTTCTGGATGACGACCAATATGCCGAAGGCAATCAGCAAAATCTTGACGATACCCGCGATCAGCGGCACCAGCATGTCGTCGAGCTTGTCATTTTTGGTGAGCGCGGCAATTTTTGCAAAATGCTCCTTGCACCTGTCCGTCACCCTGAGCAGATAAAGAATGACGCACCAAATCGTGACCGCCCGAATGATCGTAAACAGCCAGGGGCGGATTTCCCTGGCCCATTCCGGCGTATTCATGAACAGCAGTGCCACGGCGCAAGCAATCGACAGCACCAGGTAATGAATCGGTTTGCCGAGTGACGAAAACACGATGTCGAACAGCGGCAGGCGCTCGAATTTCCTCTGTTTGCGAGCAAACATGCGGCTCTGACGAGGACCGGAAGACTTGGCCTTTTTCTTCTTTTTCCCAGCGGCATCTTCTGCCTGGGGTTGGCCCTGTTCAACAGTTTCCGGGGACTGACCCGCTTCGGGATTCTGTGCCTGTTCCGCTGCGGATCGCGCCGCATCTTCGGCTTCGGCCTTCAGCTTTTCCGCTTCGATCATGGCCAAATACGCCGCTCGCTGCTGCTCATTCTTTCGTTTTACGCGCGCACATATCGCCGGAATCAGCCTGTCGACGATGAGTTTGTTGATCAGCGTTGCAACACCGAGGCAAAGCAGCAAAATCAGCACATCCAGAACGCGGATCTGCAGTACGGAAAAATACAGTATACTCTCAAAAAACTTGGCCATTTTGTTAATAAATAACGGTTAAAGACTTGCGATTTGCACGTCTGTACTTTTATTTCATTGGCGCGGCCTATGGCCTGACGGCCATACGGCCTGCGGCGTCGGCTATTTCATACGCCGAACGCACCATCTCACGATTAATCCACATTGCCGATCCAGGCATCGACGAGCTTTTCCTGGGCCATATACCACGAACGCAGCGTCTTTTCGACGGAATAGGTCGTCGGAACGCCGGCATCGTTTTTGTACTTATAAAGACAGATGTAGAGGATTTCCTCGGCACGCCGCAGCTCCGGAATTGCCGCCAGTGCGACGCGAAGCCTCTCTGCCGTCCCGGCCTTTTCTTCATCCGTGAGTTTCTGCGCTTCGGCGGCCAGTGTTTTGGCATATTTTTCCATCTGATCGACATTTTTATTGATGTATCGCCGAAGCGATTCATCGAGTTCCGAGCACAGAAGCGGCGTCTTAAAGTGAATCAGGCCATCGTCGAATACCGGCTCGCCGGTTTCCGGATCGATTTGTACTGCATCAGGATCCGGCTGCGGAACCAATCCGGACATGCGTTTTTCGTGATTCTGAATTCTGGCCTGTTCGTACCAGATCAGCATACCTTCCACGCGGCGCGCCTGTTCGTCGAAAGTCATGACCACCCGGTACAGATCCCGCTGCAGATTCACCATTCCCATGAGTGCATCTCCGGGTTCTGCAGCGACAGCATCGCGCCCTTCTGACGGAATTACATTTGCAGCAGGCACCCAGATATTTTCACCTTCCTGGGCCTGTACCAGCGGTACCCCAAACCATCCGGACATGCATACACCGGCCAAAAAAATCATCCGTTTAATCATTCGCCATCCTCTGTCGGTGACAACAAACACCTATCCGAAAGAACTTTCGTTCCACTCACAACGCATTCATCGGCTTTAGACGTTGAAAGTGTTTCGAGTATATCATAAAAAGCCCATTGTGGGCGAACTTCTGAATTCGCAGCAGCATCGTCCGGGTCAGCCCATCGTGCGGCGTATTGGCAGCGGCCAATAGCCGCACAGGGGAGCATCGCATTGGCCATCGGCCAAAAGATGCGCGGGGGCCATGCCCCCGAAACAACATACCAGTCAAAGGAATTATTCATGGCACGTTCGACAAAGTACATTTTCGTCACGGGTGGCGTCATCAGCTCACTGGGAAAAGGCATTTCAGCCGCAGCAATCGGTGCACTGCTGGAATCGCGCGGACTTCGGGTCAATTTTCTCAAACTCGACCCCTACATCAACGTCGATCCAGGCACCATGAACCCGCTCCAGCACGGCGAGGTCTATGTCACCGAAGATGGCGCAGAAACCGATATGGATCTGGGCCATTATGAACGGTTTACGCATACGCGCACGCGTCAGGCGAACAACTGCACGGCCGGCCGGATCTATTACCGCGTCATCACGAAGGAGCGGCATGGCGATTATCTCGGCGGTACCGTTCAGGTCATTCCGCACATCACCGACGAAATTCAGCTCGTCTTTACGGAAGGATCGCAGGACTGCGACGTTGCCATCATCGAAACCGGCGGAACCGTCGGCGATATCGAATCCCTGCCGTTTCTCGAAGCCATCCGCCAGTTCCGCGGAAAACAGAATCGCGGCGACGTGCTCAACATCCACGTCACGCTCGTTCCCTACATCAAAACCGCCGACGAACTCAAAACCAAGCCCTCGCAGCACAGCGTCGCCGCACTGCGCCAAATCGGCATCCAGCCCGACATTCTGCTGTGCCGCGGCGAACGCGATTTGCCGCTCGATATCCGCCGCAAACTGGCGCTTTTCTGCAATGTTCCCGAGGACTGCATCTTCGGCGCGCGCGACGTCGAAAGCATCTACATGATGCCGACCTATTTCCACAGCCAGAACCTGGACGGAAAAATCTGCGAACTGCTCAATATCTGGTCAAAGGATCCGGATCTCGAGCCCTGGGAACACATCTGCGACACGATTCGCAACCCGTCAAAAGAAGTCCGCATTGCGCTGGTCGGCAAATACGTCAAGCTCCACGAATCCTACAAGAGCCTCATCGAAGCGCTGAATCACGGCGGATATGCGAACGACTGCAAAGTCTGTCTCGATTATATCGACAGCGAGGAACTCGAATCGATGAATGAAGGAGAAATAGAGGATGTGCTTGGGAATGCGGATGGCATTCTGGTTCCGGGCGGTTTTGGCGTCCGCGGTACCGAAGGGAAAATCCGCGCCATTGAGTATGCCCGCACGCACAACGTTCCCTTCTTCGGGATTTGCCTGGGCATGCAGATGGCACTCGTCGAATATGCCCGCCACGTATGCGGCTGGTCGGATGCCAATTCCTCCGAATTCTATCCCGATACGCCGCACCCGGTCATTCATCTGATGGCGTCGCAGGAAATCGTCACCGAAAAAGGCGGCACCATGCGTCTGGGTGCGTATCCATGCTGTCTGGCGGATGGTTCCCATGCCCGCGAAATCTATGGAAAACGCGAGATCAGCGAGCGGCATCGCCATCGTTACGAAGTCAATGCCGCCCTGCGTCCGGAACTCGAAAAGGCCGGAATCCTCTTTTCGGGAACATCTCCCGACGATACGCTCGTTGAACTCTTTGAGCTGCCCGGACATCCCTGGTATATCGCCACGCAGTTCCATCCCGAATACCAGTCCAAACCCACGGCGGCCCACCCATTATTTGCAAGCTTTATTCAGGCGGCTATACTGCAGCAGACAAAGAACGGCATGCGCATCGGTTCTGGCACATAATATGCTGCATGTCTGTCCGGGAAGGCGCCCGACGCCATTCCCGGATTCATGACAAACCGCCGTTCTTATCCGATCCCATTTACGAAAATTAACGAAATTACCATGTCGCATATCCTTCGCATCACATCGTTAATATTCATCGCATGCATGATTTGTCCGTCCGCTTTTGCGGAACCGACGGAAGTTTCATCGCGCGATCTGCGGCCCGTTAAAATTAAACCCAACCGGGCCATGGGGCGCATCCTCATCCACGTCAACTTCAGTTCGCACCACATCCGCGTCGATGGAGCTGAGTATCCGGCATATCTGGCCGACTACGGTATTGAGGTCACCTCGAACGAGCTTCACGATGTCGTCGTGTCGAATTCTGCCGGTGCAGAAAAGAAATACCGTCTGAGTGTCAATCCCGGCGAAACCATGATGCTGTACGTCGATCTGGGATCCACTGCTGCCACCGGCAGCTCTGAACCCAAGAAAGAAGAAAAAAAGGATGACAAGAAAAAGGACGATGCCTCGACGGGATTTTTGAGCATTACAGCAGAATCCGAAGCCCAAATCTATATCGACGGAAAGCTCGTCTCTTCCAAGACACCGCTCCAGAAACACGAAATCAATACGGGTTCCCACACGGTGCGCGTGTACTTTTTCGACACGAGGAAATTCTCAAAATCGCGCGAAATCTACGTTGGCAAAGGGGCCAACATGAGTCTGAATTTCACCAAGGATAAATAGGTTAGAGACGTGTTGCTGCACGTCTTTACTCCAAGCCCAGAATTTCACATATTCGCGAATAAAAAATCCGCATTTGCATAACAAGGCTAAAAAAAAAGAGCCGGTATGGCTCTTTTTTTTAGCTTTATCCTCAGGAATTATTCTTCCTTGCTGCCCTTTGAGTCGGACTTGCCACTGGATTTTCCACCGGAATACGAACCTGCGGAACCTTTTGAGCTCGGCAGGCAATAATAAGCGGCGGTACCTTTGATCCATTCGACGCAAGCAGCGCCTTCCGGACAGGATTCCTTGTAAGCGACACCAGAATCATCGAGTTCTTTTTTCGTGCAACCGACTGTAGAAGTGCATTCACTCGCGCTGGGGAGGCAGCGATGGGTGCAGAAGGGATCGGAACTCTGATAAATGCCGCAAATCAGGCTGTCACAATCGAACACATAATCGACGGCGCAGGTTGCTGTGGCGAAGGTATCCTCAGCTGCGGCAGCACCGACGGGGGAGCATGCCACAGTATGAGCTTTGGTATTGGGGATAGAACACGGACCATATTCTTCAGGTGAACAAGCCATAAAACAAACGGCCGACACGAACAGGATCCCAAAAGTACGAAGCACATTAATCTTTGACATTCTCAACACTCCAACGTTGATGACTGGCGCTACACGCCATACGCTAATGCGGGTATTCATACCCCCATCCGTTCAAAAGTGCAAGACCTAAAACAGGTCATAAAGATATTAACGCATTTCCCACCGAAGCGGGAAAGAAAAATCAGAAGAGCGACTTAAATTTAAATTCGGTTCTGCCCAGACGAATCGTATCGTTGTCGATGAGATCTGCCTTGCTGCAGCGTTTTTGATTGACGAAAGTACCGTTGCGCGAGTCCAGGTCAGTGACCTGGAAGTTGCCATTTTCGTGACGTATTGTGCAGTGTCTTGCCGACAGGAATGGATCCGTGATGACGATATCGCAGTCCGCTGCCGTGCCAAGAATGTTCTTGCCGTCGTAGATTCGGAAATCTTCACCGCGGTGATTGCCGTTCTGAGCTACGATCCAGCCGACGACGGTTTTCTGCTGCCCCACGTTGAGCTGATCGAGATTCAGGGCAACTGTTTTTTCACCCGTATCGACGGGCTGAGGAGCACCGGGCATCATGGGCTGTGGTGCGCCCGGACCACCGACCTGTCCCACCGGAGTGCCGCAGAATGGGCACATATCCCAATCAGGCTGCAGAGCCGAACCACAGTTCATACACGAAATGGCGAGTGCCTGTTGACGTTTATTACGTTTTCCCTTGCCCATTTTTGTCGATCCCTGTTGTCTTGCCGAAACCTGTCCTGCTGCATTTCTTTGATTTCCCCCACCGCCGCCATGGGCCTGACCGCCACCGCCGCCGTGGGCCTGACCGCCACCGCCGCCGTGGGCCTGACCGCCACCGCCGTGGACCTGTCCCCCCTGACCACCGCCGCGAGCCTGACCGCCGCCGGCGGCTGCAGCTTTCTTCTGGTTTTGAAGCTCATTTGCTGACTGATTCTTTTTCTTATCCAGACCAGTCATATTATCCGAAGCATTATAGGCTTTCTTGTCGAGATCGGCCATTGCTCTGGTCGCTTTGGCCTGAACCCGTCCCACGGTATTTCGACGCACCTGCGCCACCGCACGATCCTTGTATCGGTTCGCGGAGGAACGGAACATCGATGTAAACATTCGTGAAAAGAAATCCATCTCCTACTCCGGACAGTTACGCACCATCTGAATCCGGTGCGCAGCCCCGTGCGTATAGCATATTGGCCGCACGCAAACAAGAATTCGTATTATTGATAATGATTTTGCTTATTAAACAATCGACTGGCAGAAGCTTGCGGTTACGCCCCTCCGGGGCGTGCCTGTTTTTATTGGGTAGAGACGTATCGCGACACGTCTCTAACAATGAACATGCCTATACAGACGTGTCGCGACACGTCTCTACCCCCAATCACTCACAATCCGTTTGCTTCGCGCGCGCTGAAATCACCAATACCACGATGCCCATGACGATCATCCCCAAAGCGATTCCCTGGGACGTCGACAGTATGGTGGCATGTTCCGGAGGAACGGCCAAAAACGAATTCAAAGACTGAATCGAATGCTCAAAATAATAGCCGCGTTCACTGTCATCCCGCATCATTTCGACGATAAACCGCAGCACCCCATACCCGATCAGCCAGGTACCGGCCATACGTCCATGCTTTACCTTTTTGATCAGCATGATCCACAACACGCCGTAGATCGCAAATTCCCCCAGCGATTCATAGAGCTGCGTCGCATGGACGATCGGCGTTTCGCCGGTTTTCATCATCGTATCGTGAAACTGCGGATCTTTGACCAGCTCTGCGAATGCAAACGAATCTCTGCCGTAGCGGACGCCAATGGTTCCCGTCGTAACCGCTCCCCAGCAGCATCCGGCCGCAAGGCATCCAAGACGCCCAAATGCGTGCGATACAGCCAGAGCTCCGCCGAGAACATCCATGACCGAAAGTGCTTCGACCGGCACACCCCGCCGATAGCGGCGGAACAAAAATAAGGCAATGATGATGAGTCCGGCAATGACCCCGCCATAAAATGTCAGACCGCCTTCGGCAAAGTTAAGTATCCGCAGGCAATCCGCTGAATCAGCACCAATCGCTTCGGGATGAAAACAGGCGTTCCAGTACGTCGAATTATCGACGATGACGTGCGCAGCACGAGCCCCCAAAAAGCCGAACAACACGAGGAAAACGCACAAACGCAGCATTTCCCTGGGTTCCCGTCCGCGAATCGCGGCCATCTTCATCGCCGTCAGAGTGCCGCAAACGACGCCAATCAGCACACAAAAAGCATAGGTATGCAGCACAAGCGGCTCATTGAATACCAGGGCATAATCCGGCGAAAACGTCGACACAAAACGGCTTGCGGCCCAAATCAGAATGACGAGGACGATGATTCCCTGAATGCCGCCTTCATAGCGCCGGCCTTTGCGAAATATCAAAATACTGCTGATGATTCCCCAAACCATCAGCAGGGCCAACAGCCCCCACAAAAGGCGCTCAAATCCTGCGCCATAGAGGGTGACACCAAAAACACCGAGTAAATCAGGATACATAGTCCCCCTTCATCGTACGCGCCCCCCCGCAAACTCGCACACAATTCACAACCGACATCTCACAATTCAAAAGCTCAGTTCACCTTAAAGATGACATTCGCGCCTTTTTTGAGTGACTTCGGATTCGCGCTTTCGGGAATCAGGGCACGACACGATGTCGCAAAACACTGCGTCGTCTCGATCTTTATCGATGTTCCCTCGATCGTACCAATTGCTCCCGACTCGACGCCCTTGTCCTTGCCCACGTTGCGGATAGTTACTTCATAGCTGCCGTCTGCTTTTGGCGTCATGACGGTAATATTTCCGACCAGACGCGTTCCGCCGCTGGATGCCTCTTCCTTAGGCGGCTTTTTGGGCTCGTGGCTGCCGCCGCTGCTGCCCGATGTCTTTGAAGGTTTCGACGGTCTGGGATTCCTTCGGGGTTCGTTCACTTTCGGAGGAGGATCCGGCTCATACTCTTCCTCCTCATAGACGGGCTGAGGCGGCGGGGGCGGCGGAGCATAAGCGGCCACCGTCGGTGTCGCACGATAGGATGCGGCTATCGTATAAATGGACTTTCCTTCCGATGCCAGCGTCTGGAAGTAGAAGATGCCGCGCGTCACCGGAATATCCCTGAACTCATAAAATCCCTGTCCCGCAATGAACGGCTGGGTACGAACCATACGGCCCTCGGAATCGACGATCGTCGCGCTCCCCTTGATATCCTTCGGGGTATCCAGATTCAGCGAAATCGTCATCATTCCGGGTTCCGTCACGACAATATAGCGCCAGTCCTCGCGGTCCCCGGAATTATAGTCGAGACGGTCATCCACCTCGGGCATACCAAAAATAAGCCCCAGAGGATGTTCTTTCGAATTATCGAGATCAATATACTGCTCGATCTGGTTCTCGACTGTCGCATTCGCACCGCTCTCGGAACCATCGATCACGCAGCCGGAAACAGGCAACAAGCCGATGACAGCTACTCCAATTCCACATACTTTTCGTAACATGACGATTCTCCCCATTGCTCATCGGCAACCTGCCGACCCGAACATCCTATTCGTACTTGATGAAAAGCTTTCGGTCAATATCTCCTGTCAATCAAGGTTGAACAGTTCCTTTGGGCGCCTTATTTTTCTTGCCTTTTAAAAAATAATCAACTGCAACCTGATGTTCAGCATACGTTTTGGAAAAATAATGCCGCCATGATCCATCCTGCCGCGCTACAAAATACAGCAGTGCCCCGGCATCCGGTCCGTTGTAGGGTGACAATACAGCCACCATACTCGCCTGTGACGGCGTCGAAATGGGGCCCGGCGGAAGCTGCGCAATGACATACGTCGAATAGGGATTATTTTCATCGCGGCACCGCTCCGGACTCGGTTTTTCGCCTTTTGACTTTGGCGGATAAATGCACGTCGGATCCGACTGGAGCTTCATTTTTTTTCGCATACGGTTCATAAAAATCCGCGCAATCACCGGTCGTTCCGCGTCCACAACTGCCTCTTTTTCGACGATACTGGCCAGCGTAATCAGGGAATGATCCGTCATCTGACGACCAAGCGCTGCCTCGTATGCCCCGCGATGCGCCTTGACTGCCGCATGCCACTGTTCCAGCCACCGTTCGTGCATCTTTTCCAGCACTTTGTCCGGCGTGTCACCGGCTTCAAACGTATATGCCCCAGATGCCAGATACCCCTCAAAACTTCCTGCCGGAATGCCCGCCTGCGCAGCGCGCACCGGATCGAGCGCCATCGACACAAACGTTTTGCTGTCGGCTATCCGCTGCGTCTGCAATCGATCCCCGATATCAAAAACGTTCATCCCCGCAAGGATCTGGACCGTTTTGCGCGCATACTTACCCACTCTGGCAATCACATCCGGCAAATCCTGCGGCGTCATTCCCGGCGTCAAAACGACTGCTCCCGGCTGAAGGCGCCCCGAAAGACCGCTGCGAATAAAAACGTAACGCATCATCCACTCATTCTGAACAATGCCGTTTTTTTTCAGCAGATGCGCGATGGCACCCGCGCTGCTTCCCGATGGAATCTGAACGATGCGCTCCCGATCGCCAAGATCGATCGGCGAATCGACAAAAACACTATACTCATGGTACAGCCACCCGAATCCAATTCCTGCCGCCAAAAGCAGCACAAAAATGATCTTAACCACTCTGGCCATGTTGATTCAAACCTCTTTCGTCATGCCCAGAACCGGAATATTCGGGAACAAACCATCTCACTAACCCGTCAATGCATCGACTTCATCACCGTCTGAACCGTTCGGCATTCAGACGCCGTTCATCTTAAATCACAAATTGCCCGGGAATTAAAATTTTGGGCGCGTGCTATTGCCCTCCGGTCAATACGCACTGCGTCCGCCGCTATTGGCCTGCGGCCAATACGCGCCGAAATTTCATATCCGAACTCCATTTCAAAAAACAAAAAAAGCATGGTCCGCAGACCATGCCTTTATTTACAACTCATCCTCATCTTCATCGCGATGCAGCGGCTTGGGGGGCTTGCGGGGACGCGGATGATAATAACCGCGTTCTCTCTGTTCCTCGTTCTGTTTGCACTCGATGCATTGGCGAGCAGCCGGACGTGCAAGCAGACGCTTGAATCCAATTTCCTCGCCGCAGGATTCACAATATCCGAAATCATCCGATTCAACCCAGCGAGCTGCTTCGTCGAGTTTTTTGAGCAGCCGGACATCGCGCGACTGAAGCCGCTCCATCGTCATGGCGATTCCCTCGGAATTGGCGATATCTGCTTCATCACCACGAACCTCGGGCTCATAACCTTCTTCATTGCGCTGGTTGAGTTTTTCGAGGATTTCCTGACGCTGATCCTCTATCGATTTTTTAATTTCGGCAAGTTGTTCCGGGGTTAAATACATGCCAATTATCCTTCAAACAAACCACTTGTATCATGAAGAACGTTCTCCAATTACAAATGGAAAAATAGCGGGGAGATTTTATGTGATATAAAAAATAAATGTCAAGCGATATCCATTCATTCATAAATTCACCCGTAACCATTCAGCCCTGGTCAAATAGCTCATAGCTCATAGCTTACAGAAGTGAATGCATTATCCAATGCTTAGGCAAAGCCCCTTGTGATTGCCTGACCTCTAACTCAAAACTCAAAACTCATTCGGCATATTCACTGTCGTTAAACATAGCAAAAAAAAGGCGATGTGTATTGGCACAGCCAATAACATCGCCCAAAGCAGTGCCGTATTCGTGCGCGTGCGCACGAATAGGCGCTTCCCATCAAAAATACACTACTCGACAGCGACTCCGGGATCGTCGACGCACGCAGCGTCACCCTCTTCCACCATTTCACAGTGCTGAGGCAAATTCACACCATTCTCGCCGGAACACTTCTTCGCCTTAATGACACCTTTTTCACAGGTCACGAGGATATCCTCACCGCTGCACTGCGGCGGATACTCTTCCTCATCGCAGGATTTGCCCTCATCATCTATGAGGTTTTGGCATGCCCCCTCACTGCAGCTATGGTCACACTTCACTGTCTGGCTATCCACCCTATAAAGCGTTCCGTTGTCATCCTTGGCACAGGTATCGGTAAATACATAAGATTCACCATTCTCCGATACGTAACAGACCGGATCGTTCTTCCCTACTTTCGTTCCCTTGCATGCCGCCCTGCATGCACCTTTGCCATCGATGATCACGCAATTATCATCATCACATGGCTCAACCTCACTTTCGTCTTTTCCCGATAATCCGAAGACCAATGCCCCATCCAGACACTGTTCTATAATGATATCATTGCCGTCGCAGGTGTAGGTCAATTTCTGTTCTTCCGGCGCACAGTAATACTCATCCGATGTCTTCAGGCAGCGTTTACCCTCGGCATCACAACCGCCTTCAAAACACATAAACACATTGTTTCCAACCACTTCATCCAGATCGACGCGCCCAATCTCGTGGTTGTCGAATGCATTGATGGCGGTAAACGAATCGTCCGTATTGATGAGGCATTCGTTGTAGGATTCATAGAATCCAAGTGCATTATCCAGCGTGCAGTAAAACAGCTTTTCGCGGTCTTTCGTGCATTTATCCGCATCTCCGCGGCAGAATGCCAGAAGTCTCGAAGAATTATTGTAATCCTGAACCATAGTGCATTGGTTCTCGCCGCAGGATTCGCGAATGACGAACCCATAGACGGAGCAGTAAACCGCTTCACCGTCGTCACAGAATTCCACAAAATCGTCGTGATCGCATTCATCTCCGAGCTTGATATTATCCATTTTGGACGTCACACATACGCCATGACTGCATACGCCATCCTTGCAGGATTTTTCGCATGCCTCATCATATTTGCTGACGCATTTGGCATTTTCACACTTATGGGCACATTCCTGTTTGACCGATTTTCCGTTCACGCAGCCAACGATCACATTGCCATCACACGCAAGCGGTTCATCTGCACACTCCAGGCATACCCCATCCAGACATCCATGCGGACATGAAGCGACCGTCGTCCAGAAGCCATCATCGCCACACTGCGTGACATTGCCATCCGCTGAACAGAGCAATGCATCATTGCCGGGTTCGCAATCCCGGCATTTTCCATCCGCACACCCCAGAGGACAATTTGTAATTTTCCAATTTCCATCATCACAATCGGCGAGTCCGTAACCATCTTTCGTACACATTGCCGAAGATTCATTCGTTCTGCAGTGATTGCACCCGTAATTGAATCCGTCTTCCAGGTAGGCTGGTTCTTCTCCCGAACACTGGTATGCACCATCCGCCAGGCAAATCACTTCATTTTCACCCTTGCCGGCGCAAGGATCCTCGTCTCCGACTTTACACGCATTATTTTCGCAGCCAAACTCGCAGTTTTTCTCGACAGTCCAAAGCTTGTCCACGCATTTATCCAGTCTTTTTTCATCCACACAGCGCAGTGCATCTTCCTCTTCGCAAGCCTCCTGGGGGATTTTGCATTTGCCGTCTTCGCATGCGAAATCGCACAGGCCATCGGGATCGTCAACCCAGTGACCGCGATCACAGATCTGAACCTGATTCGGATTCTCCTCGGAACATCTGGGCTTATCGTTGAAATCACAGTCCGCAGGGACGCATTCATTATCGGCACATCCTGCGATGCACACACTCCCAGGCCCCCACAGCCCATTTTCACCGCAGACAGAGAACGATTGCTCATCGAGACACTTGGTTTCACCCGGCTGACACTCCGTCGCACAGGCGTTATCCTTGCACCCCTGCGCACAAGTTTCGTACTTCAGGGTTTCATTGTCACAATACTCCAACGTATTGTCATCCTTGCAGCGCGGTTCCATATCATCCGAACAAATGCACACCCCGTCCCTGCATCCGAATTCACATGCCTGCGATGTCCATTTTCCGTTGTCGCAGACCTGAAGATTCTTCCCGGATTCATCGCAGCGTTCTGCATCATGCGAAGTGCATTCGGCAGGAAGACACTTCGCATCGCTGCATCCATAGGGACATTCAATGATATTTTTCCATCGTCCGGAAATGCATACCAAAAGAACATTCTCGTAACACTGAGCAGTTCCGTCCTGTTCGCATTCTTTTGGCAAAGAGGACTGATGATCCCCTGGGACATGGCATACACCATTTTCGCAAACGACAGGATAATCCGACGGAAGCTCAATGGGATCGACAGAACTTTCACAGGCGTTCATCCCAAACAAAGCCAACAGCATCGTCGCAAAAACAAGATATTTTCTCGTCATATTTCAATCCCCAACAGGTTCTCTCTGAATGAACTCCTGAAAAACGGCAGGCAACAACGCCCGCTGAAATCGTTTATTCTAGGGAATATCAAACTCATTGCAAAGTCAAAAGACCAGATATCGCATTTTTATGGTTATGCCTGCCCAGGTTTCACATTCAAATTACCGTTAGCAAAGCCCCCCACATGCAGGCTTGTAATTTTGACATGAAAAATCCTGCATCAAATACGTCGAACAACCACATGTAGTTATTATAGTTTTGAGGGTATAATATCTGGTAACCAAGGGTTACCTCATGCTCCCATTCCCACCCGCCGACTCGCCGTCCAAACCCAAAACTTCCAGCGAATTTGCACACTGCCCCCTTTCCGACGCCATACGTCGTAAAAAAAAGCATCCGATGTGCATGGCATGTACAGCACTCCAGCATTGATGTCCGCGTCCGGAAACACTCACGCTGCAAATCTTCCCTCGATTGGCCGTACATTATGTGTGGGAATGCTTTTGTCAGACAAATCCGGATGGATACATACGAACCTCACAAAAAGGGGAAGGAGCATTCCTTCACCCAAATGATGCCATCGAGGAGGAATTGTTGCACTTTGAGGTACGATTTTTTTTACCTTTGTAGAGATTCGCATTCCGAATGCGTTATTGCATTCTTTTCCAAACACTCGTTCCAACAAAAAAAGGCGCACAAAATGTGCGCCTTTTTAGGTACCTGCTTCAGCGATATCACCAGAAATCGTCGTATTCGTTACCCTTATCGGTAAAGTAGGTATAAACATGATCCATTCGAACGATGTAACTCGTTTTTTCGGACTTGGCCCATTTGGATGATTTGACAAATTTGCTCCAGGTATACCGAGTCATCGTATTGCCGGCTTTGTGTGTTTCGGAACTCGATGTAGCCTCAGCAATATAGACATATTCAGCACTTGAATAATCGTTCTGATTCTTACGCTTGACACCCACGACCATACCGATATGCCCTTCGTGCCACATCAAATCACCAGCGTGAACCTGATCCGGCTTGGCATCCTTGACTTTGACAAAATCTGATTTGGCAAGTTTCGCGAATTTTGCCTTGACCTTGTCGTGGCGATTATTGGTATTCCAGCCCCATTTTGAATCACCGCTGTCTGACTGCGACAGATAACTTCCTTTTCCGCTCGGTCCGCCGTTCAAATAACTCGTCTTCCAGTCACCGGCATTAAAGCGACCGTTGCGCAATGCCCAGGTAACAAATCCCGAGCACTCCAGACCAATAACCTTGTCGCTTTTCTTGCATGCCCATGGTGTAACCTTGGTTGCATTGACCTTGTTACCCTCGTAATCTCCATAAGATTTGTCAGTCAGGCGAAGCCCGTAAATCCGCACATCATCTTCATTTTTGACATACTTGCTCGAAGACCAGACATAGTGGCTCGAATCCATCGAAGTCAAAAGGTACGGGAAGTAGTACGGGAACTGCATCGACAGGAATCTGGCTGCCGCGACGACGCTTGCGCGCGTCGGTTTATAGATTTTCTTGCCGTCTTTCTCTTCCACGACCATCTTGGGCTGCACAAATTTCTCGTACAAATCGCGGTTAAAGACCTTCTGATTTCTTTCATCATATGCATTGCACTTCAAATCGCCCTTGCGATACTTGTTGTAATCCGCATATTCATCTCCCGGGCGAAGAGCAAAATAGGGTTTAACCGCAACCTTTGCCGCTGCCGAAATATTATTGTGTACCGACGAAGTCGCCTTCAAATCGATATCACCGGCAAGTACGGAAATACCTTTCATCGCCAGTACATCGGTATCCTCTCCGGAGACCTTGACGAGTTTCGAAACATCATCCTTCCCGGTATCCACATTCACCATTGTCCATTTAACTCCGCGTTCCGTGGTGTTTTCCGGATCATAAACGATCGTGAATTTCTCGGTGGATTCGAGCAATACATCGACGGTTCCGGTTTCAATCCCCTTGGCCGTAATTGAAATGGATTTGAGCGGTACGATGCACTTGCCGTGTTCATCCAGATAACCGCCCTTGCATTCGGCAGCTTCTTCAAATTTCCCAGCAATGCATTCGCCGGCGACACAAATAGTCCCCTCTGAACATGACTTGAGTGAACCATTCTCTGAGCATGCATTGGTATAGCAGATGGGAAGCCCCCCGCTGCTCACTGCGCAGAAATGATCAGCCGGACACTCGGTCGAATCGCATGCATTCAATTCGACGCAATGGTCTTCAGCACATTTTTGCGTTTTGGTGCAGATTTCGGAACCACAGAATTCGCTGTTATCGTGACATACATCCTGATAGCATTTCGTATTTTCGGGACAAATGATTCCGCCGCACAATTCCGGCAAACATACGCCCTTGATGCATTCCTGACCATCAATGCATGCGGGGTCACACGCCTTGTCCACGCAGGCTCCCTTTACACATTCCTGCCAATCTTCGCAGGCGGGGTCGCAGACTTTATCCACGCAAGCCCCTTTCACACAGTCCTGACCTTCTTCGCAGGCGGGATCGCAGACGATATCCCGGCAGGAACCATCCACGCATTCCTGACCATCTTCACAAGCCGGTTCGCAGTTCTTTTCGTCTCCGGAATCAGGCTTGCAGATGCCATCCACGCATTTCTCATTTTCACCACAAGCCGGTTCGCAAGTCTTTTCTCCTTCCGAATCGGGTTTACAGACGCCATCCACGCATTTCTCATTTTCACCACAGACAGGATCACAGGTATCTTCACCTTCCGAATCGGGTTCGCAGACACCATCTACGCATTTTTCGTCGCTGCCGCAGGCTGGATCACAGGTCTTCTTTTTTCCTGGATCGGGCTTGCAGACACTGTCGTCACAAACTTCCCCTTTACCGCAGGCTGGATCACAGGATTCATCATCTTCAGGAGTATTGACGCATTTCCCATTCTCGCAATTCTGATCCCAATCACATTCAGGACTGCACACATCACCAGAAACGACGCCAACACTGCTGTCACCATCGCATGCATAAAGCCCGCAGCCGGCGACAACCGCTACTGCCAAATACCAAACGCTGCCCTTGCACATCCGTTTCATATTCCCTCCGCTGATCAATAAAATACACGATATTCCTTAAGCGTTTCTGCTCCACAAAACACAATAATTTTATGGAAAATATAATACGCACGCAAGTTGTTAGTGATGTTTATACGAAATTCCCATATCAATTCCCGCAATATTAGCCAAAACTTGCATTTCGCGTTATCAGATTGCCGGCGCAGGATTCCTGTACACCTGCCCCATGTGATGGTAATACTATGGCAAAAATACTATTGGTCGAAGACGAAACAAATCTCCTTAAAATGACGCAAATGATGCTGTCCAAAGCAGGTCATGACGTCGTGGGATTGTCTTCCGGCAAAGCAGCCGTCAGCACAATCATAAAAAATGGTCAGCAGGGACAGGGCCTTGAATTCGATGTTGTTCTGACTGATTACCGGCTCAACGATATTACGGGGCTGGACGTTCTGCATATCGTCAAACAGTTTGACGAAAGCACGCAGGTGCTTCTCGTCACAGCATATGCAACGACACAGACTGCCGTCGAATCGATTCGCGACGGCGCATTTGACTATATCGAAAAACCATTCAAGCGCGACACATTGCTTGCACTCATAGACAAAGCAATTGCCAAACGCATCATCATGCAGAAAAAGTTTGTCCATCCGACCAATTCGGACATTCATAAAGCCCTGCCCAATTTTATTGGTGAGTCCGATGCGATGAAAAACGTCCTCGACCTGATCGCACGTGTCGCACCAACAAAGGCAAACATACTCATCACCGGAGAATCCGGAACAGGCAAGGAAGTTGTAGCCAAAGCAGTTCATCAGCTCAGCGGCATTCAGGGACCGTTCGTACCTGTCAATTGCGGCGCTATTCCAGAAAACCTCGTTGAGAGCGAGTTTTTTGGCTACGCCAAAGGGGCATTCACCGGCGCAGTCAAGGACAAATGCGGCTTCTTTCAGGCAGCGGAAGGTGGCACTCTGTTTCTGGATGAAATCGGAGAACTCCCCATGCCCATGCAGGTCAAACTGCTCAGAGCCATCCAGGAAAAACGCATCCAGCCTGTCGGAAGTCCGAATGAAATTCCGGTTTCGGTCAGAATTATCGCAGCCACCAACCGCGACCTGCGCTCCGAAGTAGAAGCGCATCGCTTTCGTGAAGATCTCTTTTTCCGCCTCAACGTCATTCAGATATCCATTCCGGCCCTGCGCGACAGAAAATGCGATATCCCCGTGCTCATTCATTATTTCCTGAACAAATTCAATAAAGAACAGAATAAGTCCATACACGATATCGAACCCGATGCGCTTCAGATATTGATGGATTACGACTATCGCGGAAACGTTCGTGAACTGGAGAACATCCTTGAGCATGCAACGACGCTGGAAATGAGTTCAAAAATCACGCTTGGCTCCCTGCCCGCGTATCTGAAAAACAACGCCTGCAATTCGATTCCCGACTCTTTTCTGGCAGATAATCAGACAAATATCTGCGACGATATGGAAAACAGCCACGATCTTCTTCCCGGCATCAATGTCGGAAAAGGTATAGAACTCGAAGGCATCGTCGAAGAGCTGGAACGAAAACTCATCGAACAGTCTCTGGAAAAGACAAACGGCAACAAAACCGAAGCCGCCAAATTGCTCGGGATATCATTCAGAAGTCTGCGCTACCGCTTGAAAAAATACGGCTATGAATGATTAAGTTCGCTTAAAGCATTGAGCTTTGGAACATTTTGAATCATTTTTTGTGAGGGGGCAACGCCCCCTGCGGCGCTATTTGCTTACGCAAATACGCGCCTACCCCCTCTGCGGGGGTGCCCGCAACGCCCCGCGATATCGAATCCAAACAATTCGCCTCAGTTCGCAAGGGGCCATTCACTTCGCCTCCCGCGCCTGTCGGCGCTCCGACTCGCGACTGGCCGTTGCTCACTGGGCTCTGCGATTCGCACCGTTGTTCGAACATCGAATCCAAACAATTCGCCTCAGTTCGCAAGGGGCCACTATTCACTAACCACTTTCTATTATAGCAATGATTCCGAATAACCATGAT
>JAFRYG010000027.1 GCA_017441205.1 Pseudomonadota bacterium | reverse complement strand
GAACAGCAGCAACAGCAGCAACAGCAGCAGAAGATGTCCAAGGAACAGATCGACAAGAGGATCCAGCAGATTCGCAGCCGCGATCAGGAACGGCGCAAATCAAAGGATGCCAGAGCTGCTGGTATGCCGACTGTCGAAAAAGACTGGTAAGCAACTGATCGTTCGTGCATTTTATGATAAAACACACAAGGGGGGATGGTGGTTGTTATCATTTTGCATGACGGAATAATGGGAATTTATAAGATGTGTCGTGTTCGACAATATTTGCATCTGTGGATTTATGCCGCATTACTGATGTTTGGAACGATAGCGCCCATGGCGCTGTGTCCGGAAACTGCGGTGGCTCAGTCGATTCAGTTCAAGACTCAATCCTCTGAAATATATGCGGGCATGCCATTCAATCTTTCGATCATTCTGAAGGATTTTGACGAATCACCCCAACCGGAAATCGAGCCTTTTGAAATCAGTGATGCGGATGTTCAGCTTCTCGGCGTATCGCCTCAGATTTCGTCGATGACGTCGATCATCAACGGGAGAATGACATCCCGAAAGGATGTCTCGTTTGTTTTCAGCTATCAGATAACCCCTAAAAGAGAGGGCAGCTATCTCATTCCGGTGCTGCACGCCCGCCAGGGATCAAAGGAAGCATCATCAAAAAGCATGACGTTTTCTGCGACGAGTGTACAGAAAACGACGGATATGAAGCTCGAACTTCAGATTCCCGAAAGGAAATTCTGGGTCGGTGAAACCTTCGAAGCAACGCTTCTCTGGTATTTGCGAAAGGATGTCGAGGGGCAGCAGTTCAATATTCCTGTTCTCGAAATGTCCGATACCTTTGATGTTTCGGAACCCGATGATGCCATTCGGGGACAGTCCATCCCCCTGACGGTCGGAAGCCGTCAGGTGTATTTTCCATATACCCGCGATATCGTGATGAAGGATGGGCTGGAATACAGCCGGTTTATGATTACGCTCAGGCTGACGCCGCTCAAAAGCGGCGTGATTGAAATTCCTCCGTCGAAGGTGCTGGCCGAACTGGAATCCGGAAAGACCGAGGATATGTGGGGGTTCGCGCGTTCGAACTATCAGCTGTTTCAGGCCGAGGATGTTCCCAGAACCTGTACCGTTCAGGAACTGCCGCAGTCATCGAAGCCCCAGACATTTTCGAATGCCATGGGAAGTGATTATGCCATTCAGGTTTCGGCAGACAGGACTATCGTCAAGGCGGGAGAGCCCATCGTCTTGACGATCGATATTTCATCTCCGAGTTCCATGGATGGGTTGATTCTGCCGTCGCTCGTAGCGGCAGGACTCAATGAGCAGCTTTTTGGTGTATCGACGGATGATCAGCCTGTCGGGGAAAATATCAATGGCGGTTCCAACCGCAATATCAAGCGTTTTACGGTTCCTGTGCGTATCAAATCTGAACGCGTGACGGAAATACCGCCGCTGGCGTTCTCGTATTTTAACCCGAAAACTGCAGAGTTTACGACGGTCAGAAGCCAGCCGATTGCCCTGAGTGTCACTTCGGTCGATAAAATCAAGGCAGATGATGTCTTTTCTGCCAAAAAAGATGCACCGGCGGTGAACAATCGGCCAGATGGAACTGCTCAAAAAGATGCACCAGCTGCGATCGATCCGACTGCAGGATCTCTCGAACTGAACCTCGTTTCAACACCGGATTCTCTCAAAAAAGGTGATGGAGATATCGGCGGCCGCTTGATCAGAATTGCTATCTACGTCTTTCCTTTCCTGGTTTGGCTGGGTGTCGTCGGCATTCGCCGAACGCGAAAGAGCAAAAATGAAAGTGCACCCCAGCGCGAAGCTGTTCTGGCACTTAAAAAAGCTTTGGATGACGCGGCAAAACAGGGTGCCCGCGAAGCATCGTCCGCTATTTCCAATGCACTCAATGGCTTTTTAACTGCGACCGAAACCGATCGAACGCCGTTCAGGGCACTGTGTGAACGCATGGATGTCGAAGCCTATCGTCCCAATGCGGAACCATTGTCGAAGGATCTCATCGATGAGTTCAGAAATACTGTGACAAAGCATGTGAATCCCGCTTTTGCCAAAATTGTATCGTCCATCTTCGCCTTGATGATGGCGTTGTGTATTGGGTTTGCTGCCCCCGAAAATGCTGCGGCTCAGAGCGGCGATGATCAGGCCAGACTGACACAGGCTTCGCAGCTCTATTATCAGGCCATGAACGAAAACAACCGGCAGGATCGCATTAGCGCGTTTAAACGCGCCTATGCGATTTATCAGGAACTGGCCGATAAATATCCGGGTTCTGCTGATCTTCAGGTAGATACCGGGAATGCAGCACTCGGTGCCGTCGATTTCGGACATGCTGCACTGGCTTATCGACGCGCGCTGGAACTCGATCCTTCGATCACACAGGCACAGAACAATCTGGCCTATATACAGTCAGTACAGAACGAACCTGCTCAGAGCAGCGGACAATTGATTTCGACGGCATTTTTCCTGAATGGAATGTTTTCGAAGGATGTTTTGATGCTCGTCGCGGCAATATGTTTTGCCATCGGGGTCCTGCTGATAATTCCGTGGTCAGTAAAGCATCGCAGGGTCATATCCTATCTGTCGATCATTCCATTCCTGCTCTGGATTTGGGTAATCGCCGGTGTGATGCTTCAGCCCGATAAAAACGAGGGCGTCGTGATCAATGAGTATTTCCTGAAAACTGCCGATAATCCAGGAGCATCCAACATATCCCAGAATCCTCTGGCTCCGGGATATACGGTCGAAATCGTCCGGTCGAACGGAGATTGGTTACAGATACAGGCTGCAAATGGCCAAAAAGGGTGGATTCAGAAATCTGCAATAGAACTTGTCAGACCACGATAATCCAGCTTGCCTGAAAAGACCTGCACAGAGTAAACTGTGCAGGTCTTTTCGCATTTAAAGGAGATTTGCAATGTTTGATGATAAAAATAATAATGACGATAAGCACCTGAATGGATCTCAGGAACCCTCGAAAGCTGAGAGTGAGGCAAAACAGGATGATGCAAAGCAGGATGAGGCCAATGTCGGCGAAAAAAAAGCCGGCAAGGTGATTCCCTTTGATACAGCAGCCGAAGTGAGCGTCGCTCTGGATGAGGCAAAAGATGCTTTGGATGAGGCTGTCGATGGCGTAAAATCTGCCTTTGATGAATTGAAAAAACAGCTCGAACCATTCCGGAATGGTTTTGCTGATGTGGCCAATGCAATTCGGGAGGGCATAGAAAAGGCGGAAAAGAAAGCTGGTCTGGACGATAATGCAGAATCTGCTGAAAAGGCTGATGATGCCGAAGATGCCAAAGACAAAGATGATGCCAATGAGAATGCAGAGCCTTCGGATGCTGAAAATGATGCCGATGGTGAGGCCAAAACGGAAGGCACAAGGCGCAATATGGCGCAGGATGTGGAGTCGATCGTCGAAACCGCAAAGGATGCCTCGGAACTGCTCATCGCCGGTATCGATAAAATCAAAGCATATGCAGAGAATGTCAAGATCGATCTGAAAGGCTCCTGGAGCCATGAGTTTGAGCAGTTTGCAGATGAAAAACTGACTGAACAGGATTATGAGGTCGACGAAAATGGCAAGCGCGTCGTCAAGGTCGACAGCAAGTTTTTCCAGGATCATGCCAGTGAGGTCGTTCCGGCTCTGCTCCGGGGTACTGCTGAAACGCTGCTCAAGGCTTTTTTGGGTGAAGATGCTCTGAAGAAAAAAGAGAATGAAGCAAATGCTGAATCCGGAGAGGCCAGAAATCTGCAGGATAGCCCGAATGCGGATGCTGATGCAGAAGATGCTGCAGGGGATCAGGAAAGCGTGGAAGAATCAGCAGCAGGTGAAGAATCTGTTCAGAAGGAATCGAAATATCGCGTGGAATTCGATTTTTCCAATTCACTGAGCAGGGCGCTTCACAAAGCAGCCGCCGATGCGGATGAAAATGCCAAAGAAGAGAGCGCCGAAGAACAGGGCGCCGGGCAGAGTGTGCTGGTCGAAAGTGTCAAAATCGTCGAAGATACGATCAATCATGGACAGGCTCCGGTCGATATTCAGGAAAGACTCGAAAAAGCTGCAGCCAGGGCCAGTCATGAAGATGATTCCGGGAAAGCACCCGAAGAGATCGAAGCCGTCGATGAAAAACACCGCAGGATCCTTGAACTTTCGAAGCAGTTCGAAAAGAGCATGAACCCGGACAAGCCATGATAGAAGGTTTGGCGGTAGTGAGTCGTTAGTGGGCTTTTGGTGCTTGGAGCTTTTTTAGATGGGAGTGGGAAGTTGGAAGTTGGGAGTAGATCATAGCAGGCGATAGTCTATTGACGGGGGCGAAATTCAAGAGATCCGTTCTTTAGAAACAATCCCGCTAATTGCTTAACAACTAACAATTAACCACTAATCACTAACGACTTAATTTAGCCACCGCCATCATGTGGTAGGTCATGGGCAGCGTGTCGCAAAGTGTGAGGCGATCCAGCCGGTATCCGATTTCGGTAAAATGCCGGCATTCCATGGCCATGGCATAGGCCGTCGGAGCTACGATAAAAATCGTCGCGGCTCCAAAACGTTTGCAAAGCTGAGCTGTTTTTGCCGAATAGGGCATTCGGTTGCTGTGCATGAGTATGCCATCTGAACGACGGCCTGAATAATATCGCTTGTCCAGATAGTGCTCGGCTGTGTCGGTATAAAAGACGGCGTTTTGCCAGTGATTGCTGGAGGCATTGTACTGTGCTGACTGAATCGCGGGCCAGGATGCATCGATACCCGTGTAGTTCCGGCAATGCTGCGCAAAAACAGAAGTATGGGTGCCGCAGCCGCAGCCAATCTCGAGAAAATCGGTAAACTCCATATCCCGGGCCATATCGGACAATGTCGAACGGATGAGGGCTGCATTGTTTGGATTGACGGGTGTCCAGGCTCCTTTCAGGGCATACAGGGGATCCTTGCGGATATCCGTTGTATAGCAATACCAGGGGGATTCTGTCAGACATTCCGGACGGGGATAGACGTGGGAACCTTTGGGCGGAAGTTCCTGAAAAATGACGGAAATACCAGGTTCACCGCATAATTCCTGAGCAATCCGGCGCACTTGGGATGCCATTTCGGGCATTGCATAAAACGTGATTCTGCCATTCTGTCCAAAAGCTTCAAAACCGAGACGCGTATTGCCGGGAATGTCGAACGCCCGGATCTTGTTCTGTGTAGCTGCGATGAGTGCATTGAGTTCGGGGGCATGGAGCGGGCAGCTGCAAAGTTCGATGGGCTGAAGATATCCGAACGCAAAAATATCTTCGGCTTCGAGTGCGGAAAGATCGAAATCTGCAATATTTTGTTCCTGGGCATGCTGCAGAACTTCGTATGCAGCGGCATCGAGTCTTGGTGCAATGCCGATGATGGGGCCGGAAGACCGTGAAAATACTACGGCATCCGTTCGATGACGGTAGCCTGTGTGCTGAATTGCCGGCAGAAACTCGACCCGGCAGGACTCCGGAATGTCGACGAATTTTTGTATAAGTCTGATCCAGTTGCCTTTTTTCAGAACTTCCTGGGATTCAATCGGAAGACACTGAAACTGGCACGCCGGGCATCGTCGCCACTGGGAACATCGGGGTTCACATCGATCCGGAGATAGGGCGGCGACTTCCTGCAGGTATGCCTGACGATGCCGCTTGATGGAGACATCGCATGCCGCAATTGTTTCTCCGGGAAGGGCATTGGCTATGCGTGTCGGGCGGCGACTTTCATCCATACCGATGCCTTCGCCGCAAAAATGGAGCTTTGAAACCGTCCAAAGACTCACGGGCGATTACCAAAATCAATATTTCCGGCGTTGCCTGGACGTTTGCGGACTGTCGGCGGATTTCTGAATGCACTCAGAACGATCAGAATGAGCATGCCACATCCGAAAATACTGCCGCCTACACGGGGAAGATCAAAGGCCAGCCAGAAAACAATCCAGATGGTCGCAAGAATGGCAGTCGTGATGAGGAATATTTTCCATGTTGCAAAGCTCGGAGCAGGATTCTCCTCGTATTGTTCTTCGGTTTCCGGAGTCTCCGGAACTGCCTGGGCTTCCGCCAAATCCTTTTGCAGACAGCAGTTCTTGTATTTTTTTCCGCTCCCACAGGGGCATTTGTCATTGCGTTTTGCTTTCATGAATACCTGAATATGAGCAAGGTCAGCCGCAGCTGAAGTAAAGCGTGCGCTAATTATCAAATGTTAGTGGCAATGTGCAATAGTTGTTAGTTGTGTGGGGGAGTTGGAAGTTGGGAGTTAGGGAGGGATAGAGACGTGTCGCGACACGTCTGTACGAAATAAAATCAGCAGCGCCCCTTTGGGGGCGTAACCGCCAGTGATTGTGAGTTGTGAGTTGGGGGTTGGGGGTTGTGAGTTATGGAATTACGAAGCTCCTTGCCTAATCATTGGATAATGCATTCACTTCTATAGGCTATGAGCTATAAGCTATCCAGGAACTTCAAGCTCTTATTATTGTTACGGCCATCGTTAATGAGAGCCCTGAAAGGGCGAAAGAGTACAGCCCGGGGTGTGCCCGAAGGGCGAAACCCCGGGTTAAGTAATTGCCCCAAATCAGCACGCTGAAAGTGTGCAAGGCATTTATTCTCATTATTCATGTCCGGAACAATAACAAAACCCCGGTATTTATGCGCATGAAGGATTATGCACTAATATGCGTGACAGCTTTATCGGAATTTGAATTTCAAAATCTTGAATAAGAGCTTCAAACAGGTTAAATGCACACAATTTTTTTATGTGTCCTCCGACACATTTAATCCAACTGTGAGAATCGTGTGGAAATACAGAAAAACTTCATGCCGGATGCCGTAGTACAGGAAAATCAAAATTCGGAATGTACCGAAAATGCCGAGCCCAAGCGCGTCATCAGCGGATTTACCGCCACAATGATCGTCGTTGCAAGCATGGTGGGAACGGGAGTCTTTACGACGACTGGGTTCCTGCTCGAGACGACGCCATCGGCTCCCGCTGTTTTGTGGGGCTGGCTCATCGGCGGCATCGTGGCTTTCTTTGGTGCACTTTCGTATGCAGAACTCGTCGCCATGTACCCTAAAAATGGCGGTGAGTATCAGCTCTTATCCAGGATTTTCCATCCTGCAATCGGTTTCGTTGCGGGATTTGTGTCGCTCATCGTCGGCTTTTCTGCGCCCATCGCATCGGCTGCCATGGCATTTGGAACGTACGCCGGACAATGTTTTCCGGGACTCAATCAGTTCTGGGCTGCCTTGATCGTCATTCTGCTCCTCTCTTCCGTTCATGCCATCAAGGTCACCTGGGGAACGGCACTGCAGAATGTCTTTACTGTCCTCAAAATTCTCCTCGTCAGCAGCTTTATCATCGGCGGACTGGCCCTCGGAGATGTCTCAAGGATTGCGCACGAAACCGCCTCCGATACGGGCGCCATGATGCTGAGTCCCTCTTTTGCCATCGGACTCATCTTCGTCACCTATGCCTATACCGGCTGGAATGGTTCGGCCTACCTCGCCGGCGAAATCAAGAATCCCAAAAAATCTCTTCCCAAAGCGCTTGCGCTGGGGACGGCACTCGTGACTTTGATTTATCTCGGCCTCAATACAGTTTTCCTCGCTGCTGCCCCGATAGATGAACTCAGCGGTAAAATCGAAGTCGGCGCCGTCGCTGCGACGGCTTTATTCGGCAATGGCATCGGACAGATCTTTTCCGCCGTCATAGCTCTTTTGCTCGTGAGCTCACTTTCCGCCATGATCATGGCCGGGCCCCGCATCTACCGGAGCATGGGCGACGACTACAAACCATTCAGGTTCCTCAAGATACGCAAGGGCGATTCCGGCCCCTTCTGTGCTATCTTCATGCAGGCAGCCATCGCCATCATCATGCTCTTTACCGCAAGATTCGATCAGCTCATTACATACATCGGCTTTACGCTCTCTGCCTGTTCGGCGCTCACTGTCCTGGGCGTATTCATCATGCGCAAAAGAGCTCCAAAAGCCGAACGTCCCTACAAATGCTGGGGATATCCCGTCACGCCGGCGCTCTTTATTCTGCTCTCCCTCTGGATGATCGTCTTCACCTTCGTTCAGACCCCGGAAGTTGCCGTCGCCGGTACCCTGACCATCATTGCCGGACTGATTATCTACTTCATCGTCAGGCCAAAAAAGCTGAATAATTAAAGCTCTGGTTTTGTACGGTCGGCTATGCGCGGTGCGCATACGCCTCCCTCGCGCGCCTATCTGCGATACGGCGCGCTATTTTTGTTATGGCATGATTCATATCATTATTGCAATGATTTCGAATAACTGTGATTGGCATTCATCTCCATCACTACGCCGCCATGGACGGCGGCGAGAGGCGAGGGCGGCATGTCCATGGACGGACATTCGCCCCGCAACTGCGATAGCATCAAAAAGCGTGCGTTGGGGGCCGAGAGTTTTAGCGTTCGGTGAACGGTAAAACTCGCAGAGCCCAGTAAACAAAGGCTAATCATGAGTCGATTGCCGATAGGCAAAAGAGACGATATGAGTAGCCTATTGTGAACT
>JAFRYG010000026.1 GCA_017441205.1 Pseudomonadota bacterium | reverse complement strand
GTTGGGGGGTGGGAGTTTGGAGTTTGGAGTTTGGAGTTGGAAGCTAGGGAGGGATAGAGACGTGTCGCGACACGTCTGTACGAAATAAAATCAGCAGCGCCCCTTTGGGGCGTAACCGCCAGTGCTTGTGAGTTGGAAGTTGGAAGTTGGGAGTTGGATGATGAAAGTCACGCAATCACAAAGGTTCTTGCCAAAATATCGGTAAATGCATTCACCTCTATAAGCTCAAGCTCCAGGCTCTAATCACTATTCACTAACATCCAGGAATACGGTCACTCCCCGTTCTCACGTCATTCATTTACTTCTAAAAGCTCCAAGCTCCATGCTCCATGCTTATCAACACTCTTGTCATACAGAGCCATTCTCTAAGGTGTGAGTGGAATGATTCCAAATCTTGCATCATTTTTAAGTTCAGTAGTGCTAATTAAATCGTGAATCTGTTAAAAGTACCGGATGGCTGGTGCTTTACGAGTCGCAGAGGTCAATGAACAAATAAAACCTGCAAATTGGTGCGCCGAAGCGCGGGAAAAGAAGCAGGTTTTATATTGCGAATTGAGGAAGCTGCAGTTGGGGGAAAGACTTCACTCGCCACACAAAAAAACATATTTCATCGGACTTAAAATCTTTGGATAAACAATGGCAGACGTACTATCCATCAAAAACAGCGAGCAGATTGAGCGCATCCGCAAGGCAGTCCTGAAACTTGGCGGAACCGTTACCGTCGGCGACGTCATGACCGAAACCGGACTCGGGTACGAAGAAACCAAATCCTGTCTTTCGGCGATGATGTCCAGCTACGAAGGCACGATGCGCGTCAGCGAAAAGGGCGAAATCCTGTATGCTTTTGCACGCGGCGGCATCCTGCGCGATCAGCGTTCCTGGTGGGAACGGAACAAAAAGGCAATCATGAAAATGATCAAGACGCTGTTCAAGGTCATTATCATGCTCGTGCTGGTCGTTTATTTCATCATCTTTATGTGCATCCTTATTGCGATCCTGTTATCTGGCAAAAACCGCAACAGCCGCATCGATATCGGATGGATATTCTATGCATTCTGGGGGCGGGGATCGTACGAAACCGGCGTCAAAAAAGATCCGCTCTATACGCGCGTATATAACTTCGTGTTTGGGCCAGAAGACCCGGAAATCGATCCGCTCGAAGCCAGAACTCAGTGCGCGCAGCTCATTCGCGCCAAAAATGGCATCATCACAACCGAAGACTGGATGATGATATCGGGACAGAGCTACGAAAAATGTGAAAGTGATTTGGCGCGCTTTACCGCAGAATTCGATGGCGAAGCCGAAATCACGGACAACGGCACGCTCATCTATGTTTTCGAAAACATGGTCGCAACCGGAAAGGAAAAATTCAACAAAAATAAAACTGAACTGCCGGTTCCTGCCTGGGATCACCTCGAACAGCCGCGTCCGTTGTCCGGAAATTCGGATGCCAATGGCGGCGATGGTGCGGTCATCGGGTTGAATCTGTTCAACCTCATCATGTCGCTCGCGATACTATTTTTAGGTCCTGCTTTTCTGAAAGATCCAAACAACGTCTACACGGAAGCAGATTTGGAACAAATCAACCAGATGACATTCTGGCTCGGCATCTTCCCGCTCATCTTCAGCAGCCTGATTTTTGCCGGTCCTTTGGTGCGTCTGCCCGGAAATATCCGCGAAAATCGCGAACGTCGCGAGCGCGCAGTCCACAATGCCGTTCTGAGTTCCGTCTTTAAGAATAAAGGCGCCAAAAGCGTTACATTCAACAAAATCGTCAATGATACCAACCACTGCCTGCTGCACAACTCGCTGCCGAATGCCGATCACGGAGAGGTTTCGAAAGCCATCAACAGTATTTGCGGGGAGATCGAAGGCGAGGTCAATTTGAATTCCGCAGAAACATCGTATACGTTCGATAACATGAATATGCGCATGGATGATGCGGAACAGCAGCGGCATATCCGCAAACTCGACGAAAAGGGCATCGGCAGAGTCGTCTATTCCTCGGATACCGAAGAGCAGTACAAACTCGACGAAGAGAACGAAAAAGCAGACATGGACGAATTCGACAAGCTGCTCATGGGCGACAAGGCCAATTCATCCGAACCCGAATACGGCAATTATCAGGATCATTCGTCCCAGTCTTCGAACAATGCCGGATTTGAAGCTTTTACAAGGGATTATTACTCTAAAAAGCGATAATCATTATTAAAATACCGAACAGGAAATCTTTGGTATCTATTTTATATGAGCCTGCTATGCTGTGCATACGCAGGCTTTTTGCTGCTATGCTGCGCATACGCAGCAAATCCATTTTGCCTGTATTCATATTCCCTGCATTACCAGCCATTTACCAGCTATGACCGAAAAACTTTCTTTCGACGAACACCTTAAAAATATCTTTGGCGATGAACTCGATAAATTCCTGAACCATCCTCCTGTCGGTGATTACATCCGAATCAATACGCTGCGCACGACGACCGATGAAGTCGCTCAAATTCTCGAACAGCGCGGGTTTGAAGTCGAACGCATCGCCGGTGTCGATGATGCCCTGCGGCTAAAAAGCATGCCCTACGAACCCACGCTCTGTCTGCATCATTTTGCCGGATGGTTCGTCAAACAAAGCCTCAGTTCCCAGCTTCCCGTTCGTTATCTGGATGCCAGACCGGGTCAGACCATCATCGATTTGTGTGCCGCTCCGGGGTCCAAGACGAGCCAGATTGCGACTGCCATGCACAATCAGGGATGCCTGTATGCCAATGATCTGGCCGGAAAACGCATGACTCCGCTTGCAGCAAGACTGGACGCCATGCAGGTCACGCACTCGGTCCTCTACAATATGGCTGCTGAGCGCCTTCCCCACATTTTGCCTCCGATCTTCGACAGGGTACTCGCCGATGTCCCATGTACGGGGCTGGGACACAACGACACCCTCAACGAAAACCGATGGCGATATGAAACCGCCAAAAATCCATCCTCACAATACCAGCTCCAGTACTGCATCCTCATGGCCGGATGCCGTTTGCTCAAGGTCGGCGGGCGAATCGTCTACTCGACTTGTTCGCTCAATCCCGAAGAGAATGAATCCATTATTCATCAGCTCATCACTCGCTATCCCTTCAAACTCCTGGATATTCAGGATATTCCGGCCATTCGGTTCAGGCCGGGTATGACACAGTACAACGGAATGAGCTTCGATCCCGAAGTCGAAAAATGCCGGCGCGTCACGCCATGGGAAAATGATACCCAGGGATTTTTCATCGCCGTCCTCGAAAAAACTGACGAATTGGACTCCTGCCATCGGCACGTCGATCCCTGCGCTCCCCGCGTCCCGACGCGCGATATGAATGATCCCGAAATTGCTCCGATCCTCGAAAATATCGACCGTTATTACGGTATTTCCCCCGATAACTTCCAGTCCTACCGGTTCCTGTTGGGATCTCGCGGGTTGTATTGTATCGATGGTCACTGGGAAAGCATCATCGATGGTTATCAGCGTGCAGGCATTTGTCTGGCAAAGAGACGCGGCGGCATCTGGCGTCTCGGACACTCCATGATCCAGTCGCTCTCCGATCACATTACCAAAAATATCGTCATCCTCAATGAACAGCAGATGAACGAAATCTGCGAAACCGGCGAAGTCGATGTCGATCCCGCATGCATTGAATCGCCGTATCCTGTTATCAAATTCGAACCCATGGGGTGTCTGGCATCGACATACGATCTCGGAAATGGCCGGATTCGCTGGAAACGCCCATGCGTATGCCATCTTTAGCCGGGCCCCCCTAACAATGTCCCATAGTGACAATGATTCCGAATAGCCATCATCGGTATTCATCACAATCACTGCGCCGCCATGGACGGCGGAGAGGTGAGGGAGATATGTCCATGGATGGACATTCGACCCGCAACTACGATTGTAAAAACCTCATTATTATCCAATAAATTCAGTTTGTTTTGAAATATTGCGCAACATAGGTGCGATTTGTTTCTCTGATTGCCCAAAACACACTCAAAATCTGAAAATATCCTCAAAAAGCGCATTCCGGTGGTTGAAATTCTTTTGTCATACGTTCATAAAAGGATAGGTTTAGGGAGTATATGTAGGTAATCATAATACATTTTGAACTCCTTTTTTCTTCAAAACAACCTCATGTCAATAAAGAGTGTGGATATGAAATCACGTTTTTCTCTTCCGATCGTTTTGGTTTTGAGTGCAGCAGCAGCCATGATGTCATGTGCTGATGAAGCCAATAACTCCAGGGAATGCTCTGTTCTTGAGCCATGTGCAGATCCTGCAATGTCGTGCAGCAATGAGGGCATCTGTGTTCCCAAAACGGCTGAACCCGAATGCTCAGCGACAAAGCAGTGCGCAGATCCAACGAAAACCTGCAGTGCTCAGGGCGTCTGCGTCCCGAAAGGCCAGGAACCCGAATGCTCTGCGACAAAGCAGTGTGCAGATCCAACGAAGGAGTGCAATGCTCAGGGCGTCTGCGTCCCGAAAGGCCAGGAACCCGAATGCTCTGCGACAAAGCAGTGTGCAGATCCAACGAAGGAGTGCAATGCTCAGGGCGTCTGCGT
>JAFRYG010000025.1 GCA_017441205.1 Pseudomonadota bacterium | reverse complement strand
GTGAGCAACGGCCAGGCACGAGCCGGAGCGCCAACAGGCGCGGGATGCGAAGTGAATGGCCCCTTGCGAACTGAGGCGATTTGTTAGGAATAAGGTAGTCTGCAGACAATGAGATTCGTGGTGAATGGCCCTTTGCGAACTGAGGCGAGTTGTTTGGATTATGCAAAGCGGGGCATTGCGGGCACCCCCGCTTCGGGGGGGCCGAGATTCGCACCGTCCGGTGAACGGTGTGAATCGCAGAGCCCAATGAGCAAATAAAAACTGCAAGTTGATGCGCCGACAGGCGCGTGGAAACGAAGCAGGTTTTATATTGCGAATTGAGGAAGCGCGTATTTGCTCAGCAAATAGCGCCGAAGGGGGCTTGGCCCCCTTCCCTTCACAAAAAGAAAAAATCAAAACATTCCTCATGATTCAGAAGAATTTCCGGAATCCATCTTCAGATGCTTCTCCTGACGAATATGGGAAGCATCCTTGTGAAGACTCCGCTTGCACTCAGAAATCCTGAAATCCTGAGGCAAATAAGGACGAAGCACGGGCGGAATATCTTCCTTCCGGCTCCGGAGATAATCCACGATAATAGTCCGCGCAGCATCTTCGGGCAAAATGCGGCAAACTTCCGTCATATACTTAAAAAGCAGCGTGACCCAACGCGTCTGGGATATCCCCTGCGTTGCCTGCGTCTGACCATAGATCCACTGCGTCAGCGCATGAAAGTTCACGAAAAAGTTCGGTTCGCAGATTTTGCGCACGGTATCCGGGAAATTCGCATTATTGACCAGCGTGTCATAAAACTTCGCAAACCGCTTGAATTCCGTCAGTTCCCTAAACGACATATCCGGCGTCTGAAGGATTTCGTAGGGCGGAATTTCAGAAAAAATCAGCCCCCATTCCTCGGCGAGGAAGTCCAGGGGCGAAGACTTGAGCCGCTTGAGGATGCCGAGCTGAATTTCCTGAACACCGGAATGATAAAGCCGTTCAAACCCTTCGGCAAACTGCGCAAACGATTCTCCCGGAAGTCCGGCAATCAAATCCGAATGAATGTGCACCCCGGTTTGCTCCCGAAGCCGCGCAAGATTCTGCAATAATCTTTCGGCATTCAGCTGTCGATGAATGCGATCGGCAACAGACTGAGTCAGCGTCTGGACGCCGAATTCAATCTGAATCGCTCCGGCGGGATAGCGCGCCATGGATTCAATGAGTTTTTCGGGGATTTCGTGCGGAACCATCTCGAAATGCAGCGAAACCATCTCGCGCCGTGGATAAAAGAACTCCAGGATTGCCAATGCTCGCTGCAGCGAAGCATTCAGCGTCCGATCGAGGAACTTGAATGCCCGTGCGCCGCGATCCAGCAGCTTTTCGAACGCCGCAAAAAGAGATTCCAGCGGAAAATAGCGCAGCGGTTTGTCCTGCGAACTCAGGCAAAACGCACATCGATAGGGACAGCCGCGGCTCGTTTCGACGTACAGAATGCGGTGCGCAAGATCTTCATCGGTATATTCGTCGTATGGCAGAACGAGTTTCGTCACGTCCACGCGCGGTGCATGAATCACCTTTTGTTCACTCAGTGTGCGAATAGCTTCGGAACACAAAAACTCATCCTCTTTTGTCCCCAGATACTTCGCGCAGATTGCAGCGACGACTTCCTCGCCTTCACCGACGATGACGTGATCTGCGAGCACAAAAAGCGCATCATGCATCCGGGTTTCCGGCAGGGCGATTTCGGGACCGCCGATAAAAATGATGATTTCCGGATTCGTCCGCTTGATGATCTCGACGAGCTGACGTGCAAATTCGATGCTCCAAAGGTAAACGCTTATTCCCAGCAGCCGGGGATTCATCTGCAAAATCTGATAAGCTGCCTCCGTGGGATCATTCTGTATCGTGAATTCAACGATTTCAGAACGGTCGTGAAGACAGGGTGGCAAATTTGCCCTGAGCGTTTTAAGTGCAAAAGCTACGTGAGAAAACCGCGCATTACATGCAGTAAATACGATGTCAGCCATGAGAAACCATTGGGGGAATCAAATCTGTTTCGACTCTTTGCGAATGAGGTAGTGTGAAAAAACATGCTATCGTGTTATAATGACGGCCGCCCTTCGTGGCGCATTTAGACTGTTAGCCCTAAAAACACAAGGCATCATATAGAAATAAATACCGGAGACACACAGATGAAACAGGGATTTGGCGTTTTGATCATTGCCATGCTCGGTTTAATGGCACTGAACGGGTGCAGCAATTCGGACAAATCATCCGAAACCGCAGCAAACAACCGAAGACTCGTTTATGAAGAAAAAAATGCCAACCAACGCTTCGACAACACGGATATGGTTCGTCAGGTCTTCGATATGAACCACGACGGCCAGATAGACCTTTGGAAATACTACTCCTATAAAAAAACTATCGATGTCGAAGGCAAAGGCGAACTCATCATCTCCAGAAAAGAACTGGATTTGAACTTCGATGGACGCATCGATCGCATCATGTTCTACAATCAAAAAGAGAATCTGATTAAAGAAGAAATCGACACCAACTTTGATGGAAATATCGACAGAATTCATTACTACGACAATGGTTTGATCGTAAAAACGGAATTCTACGAGCTGAAATGCAACAGCATTCAGATCGATGGCGAAAGTAACCCGGAGACCAACCCCAATTTGATTCGCTTTTATCGTCAGGGTGTTTTAACCCGCGAAGAAAACGATGCAGCATGCGACGGAAAACACGAAACTGTCACACTCTTCAATGCTGAGGGTGAAATTGTCCAGGTTGGACTGGATGAAGATGGGGACGGCGTCATTGAAAACTGGATCCGTTACTAAACATCCATGATCCAGACTCTTTCAGCATTATTCAGACAAAAAAAAGCCTGTTGTTCTCCATTCAGAGAACAACAGGCCTGCATTCATTCACATCCAATAATCAGACATTTCCAACTGATAATTCAATCATCTGCATTTTTCAGCCCCCGAAGCCTGGACGGCAGCATCAGCAAACGCACGCTTCATCATTCGCAAACACCTCATTCAGGTTGGCTCCATTCTGCGTCTCAGGTTTGCGGCGTGATGTCAAAAAGGTAATTTTTTCTGCGATGACGGACTGCTGATAGCGCTTTTCACCATTTTTTTCATAGTACTGAGAATCAAGCCGGCCTTCGATACAGCACAGATCCCCTTTCTTCAGATGCTCATGACAAAGCTGAGCCTGTCTTCCAAATGCGCAGATACGATGCCACTGGACATCTTCCTGACCATCCTTAAACGTAGAATTGCAAATACTAAAGCGAGTATATTCAGTTTTGCCGCTCTGCTTGAGTTCAGGACTCTGACCAAGACGACCGATGATGATTGTTTTATTATATGATTTTGCCATTTTAATATCCTTTTTCATATACATCTTAAATATCGGAGCAGATTACTCCGACCCTTTTTACTGACATCACGCGCACTCAGTTTCACAGATACCTATTCTCATTCTCCAGCATTACCGGCGGATCCCTGCCTGTCTTCATAACGGTATTCCTCCACAATCCAGTCGCAGCAGCTTCTGCGGCGTAACGTATTCAGGGAATAATAAACTGCTGTTTGCTCATTTTTTGAGCCATGAATGTCCCTGTCTTACCCGCAGATGCTTTTTGCTGCAGCATATAATTTACTCCCATCCATTCAGATGACTGCACTCGCTTTATTCTATCGGTACCGATGAGCGCTGTCTCTTACACCCGTTATATTGGGAATTTTTTTCAAAAACGGACATAAAAATAATTTTTTCGGTGCGGCACGCATTACGACGCATTACGTACAGACGTGTTGCGACACATCTCAAACAACTATTCATCACGCATTACGCATTACGACGCATTACGTACAGACGTGTCGCAACACGCCTCTTTCTCTCCCTAACGCTCCCACTAACCACTATTGATCAATGAATTATGATGTTTTATGTGGTATAATCGCACAGTTGTTTCTGCCCAACGAGGTACCATGTACGACGATAAAAAACAGCAATCTTCCAAAGACATCTCCCCCAACGATTATCAAAGCTACACCAATGACTATGATAAACCCCATTCAACGCAGGATTCTGCGCTCGAAAAGGCCATCGAACGCGATATGTCTATCGAGGAATACAAAGAAGATCGCGATGTCATTCTGATGACCATCAAAAACGCAATCAAGGAAAAGCGCTTTGATGAAGCACAGGCTTTCGTCCACAAGTACAGAGCCGCAGCCAAAATCGACGAAAACTTTGCCGTACTCGCCAAAATGACCGCCCAGGGAATGGAAAACAATAAAAAAATTGAAAAGCTCGTAACCATTCTCGACGCAACCCCCGATGACGATTATCCGGCGCGCATTGCCGTCTGTAAGAGAATCCTCGATGTCCAGCCCGATAATGTACAGTACCGGCAAGAGTTAAAACGTTGCGAACAGGCAAAAAATGGTACGCCCGCAGAGGAAAAAACAACCGCGCCCGTACGGCAAGGTTCGCCTTCATACATTACCGCGGGCGTCCTCACTACACTTAACGTCTGCCTTATGTTTGCATATTTCTCCGACCAAACGGAGCTATCCGTCCAGACACAGACAAATGCATATAATCCTGCCCCGTTAATCGCTTTCATCCTGGCGAGCATTTTGTCTATTTTTCTGCTCACCCGCCGGAACTCCCCTATGTTCCAGTGGAACCGCGCAGCCAGAATTCTCGTCAATGTCGGATTGTGGATAGCCTATACGTCTATTTTGGTTCAGCTCTGGCCCCTATAACGGACAGGTCAAAGCTTTTTATGGAACACCATTATCAGCGGCACTGCAGCACAGTGCCGCTTTGCGGCAATTAATTCCTAAAGCGATCGACGAATTCTGCCGTAATGCCAAACACTGTCTCGCATTCACAGTCCTGACCGAGTTCATGTCCTGACTTCGTCAGTGTGTGGAATTCGCAGTAACTGCTCCCCGCCTCATCAAAGAGTTCCACCGACTTTTTGTAGGGAACGACCTGATCTTTGTTCGAATGAATGATGCACAGGGGCACTTCGACATCATCGAGCATTTTGTTCGTCCTGGCGGCAAAATCATAGAGTTCCACGAATGCTTTGGTCGGAAATGTCTTATAATTCTGATTATTCTTGCGACATTCCGGATCATTGAAACTCTCCTGACCTTTCCAGTTGTGGAAAAACAGAGACAACGGCTTTGCCATCCACGCCAGGGGATTGCAAAATCCCAGAGCAGCAGCCCATGTCACACATCCGCAAATCCGATCTCTGAGCGGATGGGGTCTGGCACACAGATTCAGTGCGACGAGCCCTCCCATTGAAAGACCAACGACGACGACCTGATCGACCCGTTCACACAACTTTTCGAGCGCCTGATGTCCGTCGTCATACCAATCTTCCGCCTTGACCCCAACGAGTGCATCCGGTGTCGCATTGTGCCCCCTCAACACCGGCATTTCATATTCCACTCCGGCTTTTTCGAGAACGGGAACCAGGCCGCTCACAGCCAGAAGTGATGATGTAAATCCATGGAGCAGCAGTACCCCGGTCTTCTTTTTCTCCAGTTCGGGAAACTTCCCTCTCGACCTGAAATGTTCACGTTTTTCACTTTCTGTTGACTCATGTCCGGCTTGCATGAAACCTCCCTTGTGTATTATCATTGTTAAAGTAAGCTCAGGCTTGTTTTGCCTGTATACCATGATACAGGTACTCGTTAAGTCTTCCAAGAAGGAATCAGACGCATGGCCAAGAAGAAGTCAGCCAAACAGGACCAGGCTCAGCAAAACATTGAAAAACCTGAATCCTCTGACAATCAGACACCGGAGAATGATATCTCTCCGAACCGGCAGGACAAGACAGAATTAAAGCAAACAAATCCGGAAAACACCATCACACCGACAAATCCCGAAAATACTATACCGCCAGACGAAGATACTTCTCTTCACGCAACGGGCGAAGTCTCTCTCGATGAGTTGGTTTTCAGTGATCCACAGGTTTTATCGCGTCTGAGATCGGCCATTCTTTCGCCATCGGAAGTCTATCGCGAAGCTCAGACCTTCGAAGCACAACAGCTCAATGTCGCATCCCTGCTTCAAAGCGGTGAATCGATTCTCATACAGAATACCATCGAAATACTCCGAACCATCAACGTCTGGTTTCCGGAGTCCGTCATCTGTCTGCTCGACGCAGACGAACGCGCCAGAGAGCTGACATCCCGATATATTCTGCAGTGCCTCAAACGAAATCTGCTCTCCCCTCTCGATATCGTCTGTGATCTCGAAAACCTCCTCCGAAATCAAAATAAGGAAGAATGGCTGCTCCCCTTTGCCGACAAGCTCTGCGCCGCCTTCATTACCATGATTGAACAGGCAGATACGGATGCCCAGAATGCACTGACAAAATTGTGCAACCACCTTTCCAAAACAACCGTCGGACGGCTTCTCTACGATCCCGCGCCGGCAATCCGAATCGCTGTCATACGAAACCTGACCACCAGACCATCCGTCGATATCAACGATTTGTCGGTCAGCCTCGTCTTACTCAAAGACCGCGATGAACAGGTCAATATTGCCATTATGCGCATGCTGGCTCATTTCGCCACATGCCCGGAACTCGTCGTTCCACAGCTTCTGCCGCTGCTCGCTGGCGCGTCGGCTGAACTCAGAGACGAAATTCTCAATGTTTTCAAATGCTACAACAATGATGCCGTCGAGCCCGTCATTCAGTCTCTCGAATCCACTCAGGAAGACATTTATGACGCCATTCGCCTCGTCATTGCACAATCTGCTCAGCGATATACGGATGCACTGATTCGAATCGCGCTCAGTCCGCGCACACATGAACACGTGCGCACTCGCGCCATCGAAATCCTCCATACGCACATGGATCCAAACCGGCGCGATGAAATCGAAAAAGTGCTCAAAACACTTTTGCCCTCACCCATCGATCCGAATATCGAATGGATTCCGCCCGATACAACCCAAAAATTCCTGCCAAAAGCAACACAGCAGAACGACGTCTACGAAAAACTCCTCGATGAATCCGAAATCGCCGATCTCTCGAAAAATTGTCCTGAAGAAGTCCTGTCGCGCCTACTCTGTGATGCATCAGAAACCGTGCAAATCAATGCTCTGCACGTCATTCGATACCGAAAAGAAGCTACGCCTGCCCTCAAGGCAATCATCAACGTCTGGATGAAATCCGCCTCACCGGCACTCGCTTCGGCTGCCCTGGACGCATACCTCACGATCGAAAACGATTTGGATGCCGCTGTCGAAAAAATTATCGATGCTTTCGCACACGGCGAATCCGCCGAAGTCAAAAAACACTTCTTCAATGTCCTGGCCGAACACCAGTCATCCATCGATGCGCTCATTCGCGCGTACTACCAGACACCGCGAAAATGCTCCGGATTTATCATGAAATTCCTGATGACGAATCCCAGCAAGGCAACGCTCAAATCCATACTCGCCGGACTCAACCGCAACCAGTCCGTCGCATGTATCGTCGAAACCATGCTGTGCCTGCTCAAGGTCAGCCTCAATTTCGATAATAAAAAAATTCGCCCGGATTTACTGGCCCACCTCAGAGAACCCGTCTCGTTCGGACAACACGGCTTCGAGGCACGGCTGCTCAGCATCAAACTGCTGCGCAAATATCTGACCGAGCCCGGGGAACCCAGAGATGACGCGACAATCGCCTCGCTTCAGGCATTCTACAAGGAAGCCAAAAACGCCGAACTCAAAAAGAATACAAAGGATTTGCTCAAGGATTTGGGCGAGGAAATCTTCGACTTCGATGACGAAGAAGACGATTTCGAGGATCTCAATGACGAAGAAGACGATCTGTAACATCATCTCCTGAACCTGTCCCACTCTGCGCAGGTTCAGACCTCGTTCGATTCCCGCAAGCATTCAAAATTTGTCATGTCATCCGGTTTCGGTCAAACTGTCCCACCAGGAATTTGTTTCGTCCGGGAATCAGCATGGAAAATATATTTCGTCTTCTGCTTGGCTTTGGTTTTATTGTCTTTGTTGGCTATCTGGTCTACCAAATCTTCGTTCAGGCATCTTCCGATACCTATGTGCGGCTGACGAACGATCTGGCTGAGGTACAGGCCGGTAACAACGCCATCTCCGAAAAAAATGATCTTCTTCGCGTCCGCATCGAGGCCCTGCGTTCAGATCCTCGCGCCATCGAGCGAAAAGTCAGGGATGAACTCGAAATGGCACGTCCCGATGAGGTCATCATCCTCTTTAAATCCGATAATCCGCCCGAAATTCCCACTGAACCGGAGACTGTTCAGGAATAGCTTCGTCTATGGCCGAAAACGGCCATACGACTCGCTGTGCGCCTATTTCACTTGCGTTCAATACGGCGCACCTTCCATTTTATTATGCATCCAGACCACACCCGTCGCGCATCGTCATCATGTGGCGAAGCTGGGTCTCCAAATCCGAAATCACTGCATCGGAGTCAGATAACTTTGACAATTCCTGAATCTGCAGCGATACGAGCCCAAGACTCCCCACTTGTTCGGGATCAAACGATGCGCGCCAGCAGCCATGCATATCCAGCAGCTTCAGGGATTTGGGCAGCTGTGCCAAATCGATCCAGCTAATTCCCTCGCTGTACGACAAATCGAGTGCCTTCAGCGCATGCATTTCTGAAAGTTCTTCCGGCAGTGTATCAAACGAATCACACCCCGAAACATGCAGAACCTCCAGAGAACCGAGTTTTCCAATGCCGCGCAGATCGTGAAAATCCGCGCACCGCATAAACCCAAGTTCCCTGAGTTCAGAACATTTGCAAAGTTCCGGCGGCAGGGATTCCAGCGCATGACAGCGCACAAGCGTCAGCTGCCTGAGATGCGATAATCGCTGAATATTTCTGGGCAGCCGGCTTTCTTTCAAATCCCTGATTTCACACGTTTCAACGCATCGGGGATCCAATATGGATAAAAAGTTAGCCAATGAACGCCGATCATCGGATAAATCAACTGTTACCGTTATGTTTTGCTGACTGTCCTGAATGATTAACCGCATTTTTCAGTCTTTCGGAATTATTTTTTCTTCAGTTTGGCAATTTCGGCTTTCATATCGGCAATGATGCCATCCACGCCCTTTTCATCGATCTTTTTCGAATATTTCTTCTGATAGGTTTTGGCAAGGCTGGCCCCATCGACGAGAACATCATAAATTTCCCAGCTGTCATTGACCGCATGCAAAACCATCTCAAGTTCGGTTTCGACATCTTTCTGCTTCGTAAAACATGAAACTGTGGCAGAATTCTTTGTTTTCGAAACGCGATCCCAATCGATCTTATAATTCTCTTTAAATGCTTTGTCGGACAGTTTCTTAAGGTACGTCAGTTCGAGCAATTCCTTAAACAGAGCCTTGAATTCTGCCTGTTTATCGGCTTCTACGGTCGCCCATCTATTGCCCATGCTGCGTTTGGCATAATCATCGTAATCGACCAGAGCATCCACGAAAGCACGAATTTTGTTGTCCCTTTCACTCGAAACCGCCATGGCATTGAGCTTAAGGGCCTCCGCATACTGTGCTTTTGCAAAAGCCATTGGCTCGGGAAGCTTGGAAAAATCAACTTCTGCTGCTGCTTTCGGGGCTGCAGGAGCGGCTTGTTCCGCTGCTGCTTTCGGGGCTGCAGGAGCAGCTTGTTCCGCTGCTGCTTTCGGGGCTGCAGCTGCAGCCTGTCCTGCATCCTGAGCAAATGAACCCGCGGGGACCAGCAAAAATGCGCTCGCCAGAACAGCAAATAAAACGTGTTGTATATTATGATTAAACATATCAAGCTCCATCCGTTAATTCGATCATCGGAAAAATCCCGATAACCGGTGACTGAACCTGTGTAACGCAAGTTTTGTGCCAAACAATTCACTTCAGATATCTGCCAACACATCATAAAGCACGAAGATTTTACACGAATGCAGACGAAATAGCATCCTAATAATTCATATCATTTTTCTAAACATTCTATTTTATTGATTTCAAACATAATTCCCAAACTAAACATCTAAAATTCGACAAATGTCAAATGTATGTCAAAGTGCGGTTGGTTGGGTAATTGTCTTTCATGTTTTCAGGGAGAGAACGATGGCCAAAGGCAAATTATTGTTAGGTCTAGACATTGGTTCAAGCAGTGCAAAAATCTGTCTGCTCCGAGAAACTCGCAAATCGTACGAGATTGAAGCGCTTGATCGTGAAATATTTCCGGTTGACGCCATCGTGGATGGTTCCATTCTCGACAGAACCGGCGTTGTACGCGGCATACGCACTCTGCTTACTCGCAATAAAATTAAACAGAAACAATGCGCCATTGCCATTTCTGGTTACAATGTCATTGTCAAGCGACTTCGCCTTTCGAACATGTCTGATGATGAACTGGCCCAAAGTATTCGCTGGGAAGTCGAACAGCACATTCCATATGAATACAACGAAGTTGTCTACGATACCGTCGTACTGAATCGCAACACACTTCAGAATTCAATGGATATTCTTCTGGTCGCAAGCAAACGTGAAGTCGTCAATGACTATATATCGGTTGCCAAAGATGCAGGCCTGGATGTCAAAGTTGTGGACGTCGCCAGCTTCGCTCTTCAGAACATGGTTGAAACGGTCTATGGCGAATCCGAAACTGCCGGATGCGTCGGAGTGATTAACATCGGTGCAGCAGCAACCTCAATGACCATGATGACCGATGGTGTTACCTCCTTCACGCGTGACATCACGATAGGCGGCAATCAAATCACCGAAGAAATTCAGAAAAAACTTGGCGTCACGCGCGAAGAAGCCGAAGCCTTCAAAACCGGAAATGAATCCGAAGGAAGTGCCATTATTCCGCACGAAGTCAATGAAATCATCCGTCAGGTAAGCGAAATGATCGCTAACGAAATCAAACGCTCACTGACTTTTTTCTATGAAACCTCCGGAAGGGATCGGGTCGATAAGCTCATCTTGTGTGGCGGTGTCATCAAGAATGACACAACACTGAACATTCTTGAAAGCACACTTAGTGAGCGTGTTATTGTCGCGCACCCGTTTGAAAACATGCCATTCAATACGAAGCTGTATTCCCGCGAAGCGATCGATCGCCTGTCGCTGGAATCCGCAGTCGCACTTGGTCTGGCTCTTCGCCGCAGCGTTGAATAGCAAGGAACAGGAGTAGTCTTCTTATGATAATACGAATTAATCTCCATCCTGCCCGTAAACCTAAAGCCAAATCCAATCCGGCCCAGGGAGTGCTCATCGTTTGTATCATCCTCATGATTGCTGTCATTATTGGTGCATTTGTCATTGCCAATGATGTGGACACCAAAACCAGATCCGCCAAGGCTCAGGCAACCAAGATTCAGCAGGAAATCGATGAAACCAATGCACGGATCCAGGACAGCGCCTCCATCAGCAATACCATCGCAAGTCTCAAGGAACTCCAGGAAGTCCTTGGACGCCTGGCAAGCATCCGGCAGGGCCCCCAATACGTTCTCAATGAACTATCTCGCCTCTTGTCCAACCCACGCGACGTGATTGCCCGTAAGGAAGCTACCGAACTGGGGTGGCTCCTGGCATGGGAACCTGAAAACGTCATGCTCACCTCCTTCAAAGATCTCGGCAGCGGACTCGTCGAACTCAGAGGTGAAGCCCGAGGCATGGACGACGTCGAAGAATTCTGGACGCGCTTGAAAACAAGCCCGTTGTTTCGAAACATCAAACTTATCGAAATCAAGGACAGCAAAAATTCATTGACCAATGAAATTGTCCAGTCATTCATTTTCAATGCGGAAGCAAATTTCAATTATCGAACTGCAGATGGGCGAGCTCTCGTCGATTTGTTAACGCAGGAATCTGCTGAATCACCAGAGGCCGATCAGAATAACAACCAGGCTCTGGAAAACACTCAGCCTATTGAACCTGCAAATCCATAAGGGGAAGCCATGGCAAAAACAAATGAAAAACAGCGCCAGAGCATTCCACCTCAGGCGTTCGGGATTATCGGAGTCCTTCTCGTCATAGCGGCGGTTGCAATCGGTTATCTTGGAATTTACGAACCTGCTGTCGAAGAGTACGAAAAAGCCCAAAACAGAGTCATCCAAAAACAGAATGAACTCGAAGACCTCCAGATAAAAGAGGCAGAATACAACGAATCGCGAAAAGAAAAAGATTATCTTGAACGACGCCTCGACGATCTGCGCGCAAAACTTCCATCCACCACGGAAGAACTAAACCACTTCCTGGCGAGCATTAACCAACGTTCACGCTCTGCACGCGTAACCAAGTGGATCCTCTACAAACAGGAAGAAAATGTCTCCAAAGGTGAGTACGAAGCCGTGCCAATCCGAATGGAGTTTTTGGCAAAATATGAAGCCGCTATCCAGTTCTTCTGGGAATTGGCAAGTATGGGCGAAACCGGCAAGCAGAATAACAGGGAACAGCTCATCAATATTCGCGAAGTCGAAATTAAGCGTGAATCAACAAATAAAAGCGCTGTCGAAGGCGTGCTGGTCAATGTTCAGTGTGTCGCAGAAACCTATCTGTACACCGGCAGCAATAAAGCAAATCCCCAGGGCACCGCAGCGAATTAACAGACGACAGGAGCAGTATTATGAAAACTCATCTCATAAAAATAGCATTACTGTCGTTGGGACTGGCATTTTCATGCAGCGCCATGACGGGATGCACACCCAGAACAGAAGTCAAAGTGTCAAAAGTTAAAAAAACGAGTGATTTGAAGTCCAGACAAACGACCATCGACAGAAGTTCTTTCGATACTTCTGCAGATGGCTGGAAACCGGTTCAGGAGTCAGATCAGAATATATCGCCGCGTAATCCTTTCCGGGGATTCAGCGACATTGCAATGGCAGAAGCCTTGATGCGCATGCAGGCGCTCGAGGAACAGTCCTCAGATCTTCAGTTGCC
>JAFRYG010000024.1 GCA_017441205.1 Pseudomonadota bacterium | reverse complement strand
TTTTCAGTTCCGGTGCATTCAGGAGTATCGGTATTGCATTCCTTTGTCTCAGTATTGCATCCGAGCGTTCCGCAGTCCGTCCCCGTTCCCCATGAGCCGTCTGCGCAAACGTAAGCCTTGTTTTCTTCGCATTTCTTTTCAGTTCCGGTGCAATCCGGTGTAACGACGGCGATTTTGCATGCTGTCTGGAAGTCATTGCATCCGAGTATCCCGCAGTCCGAGCCTTCGCCCCAGCTTCCGTCAGCGCATACGTATGCCTTGTTATTTTCGCATTTTTTGTCACCGTCGGTGCATTCTGGAGCTACACCTTTATTGCATGCTGTTTTGGCGGCATTGCATCCAAATGTCCCGCAGTCCGAGCCTTCGCCCCAGCTTCCATCGGCGCATACGTATGCCTTGTTGTCTTCGCATTTTTTGTCGCCGCTGGTGCATTCGAGTACGACAAACGTCCTGCATTCACTGGTTGCTTCATTGCATCCAGGTTCCCCGCAGTCCAAACCATTGCCCCAGCTTCCGTCGGCACATACGTATGCTTTATTGTTTATGCATTTTTTGTCGCCGTCGTCGCATTCCGGTTCGTCATCTCTCCTGCACTCATTGGTTGCTTCATTGCATCCGGATTCCCCGCAGTCCTCACCATCGCTCCAGATTCCATCATTGCAAACGAATGCTTTGTTGAATTCGCATTTTTTATCGCCGTTGGTGCACCCTGGCGCGACATTTGTTCTGCATTCCTTCGTGATATTGCTGCATCCGAGTTCACCGCAATCCGTGCCCTCGCCCCAGCTTCCGTCTGTGCATACGAAAGCCTTGTTGTTTTCGCATTTTTTCGTATTGTTGATGCATCCCGTCGCGATTGGAAATCTGCATTCCTTTGCATTATCGCTGCATCCGAGGTCGCATGACTGTACTGCGATCCATGCGGCACCATTGCAGGCATAGCGAATGCTGCCTGAGCAGTAATTGTCATTTCCTGAACATTCCGGGCCGATCTCTGGTTTGGGCAGATTCTGGCATTGGCTGGAATCTGCGTCACATCCGCCATAGTTGTCACACGAAATTGATACCGTTGAATTGTCGGACAGATGTGCAATCTGAATTCCGTTTTGGCATTCGATGGTGAGTCCCTGACTGGTTGACGTCGAATTGTTGTCTTTTTTGTCGTTGTCATCGCATGCGTACAGAACGGATGCAATGCAGAATAATGGAACAATGCTGCGCAATTTCATATAATAACTCCACCGGGATAAAGTATGGCACGTTAAAAGGTATCTTTTTTGAAAAAACACACTCTGGGTACAAATACCTTGCGCAACATATACTTAATGACGAATGTACACAAGGTAAACGTTTGATTTTGGGTTATTTAATGATGTGACACACCGGGGCATTCCTGAGTTCCTGGACTTTTGGATTAGGTCGTGCCGGCACTTTTATGGCGTTTCTGCACCCATGAGTGTTGATTGTAATGTTATTTTGTATGGGGGAGCCAGCTCCCCCATCCCCCCTGAAAAGCTTCGCTTTTCTTTGTGGTGGTGTTTGAGGTCGGGGAATATTCAATGGTTTTGTTGCGTACTGGTATGACTAATGAGGCCGTATGCCGCCAGAGGCGGCATAGGCCGAATCGGGCGGCGTATGGAGCGCAAGCCCATAGCCGCACAAACGAACTGCAGCGGCATCAGCCGCAAAGTGAGTTATAATAATATATATTATATGATGGGACCTGAATTTGTATGGCAGGATGATTCGCAGCAGAATTCGAATGACCGGAGGCCGGACTGGCAATGATTGTGCAAAGAATGCCGAGGGGAATGTCAGGCAGGAAAATGGCGCAGGAGGCGAATTCCGGATTCCGGAAAGCGAGTCAGTTCAATGCGATTTGAGGCGAGCGAAGAGAGTCAGGGATTGGGCGGAGGAAGATTGGGGATGAAATTTCAGGCACAGAGCGAGTGGAATGGTACGCAAAAGCTCTGAAATCAAAAAATTGATTCTGGATATTGATTTTTTAGGAACAATAGCTTACACTAAAAAATAGTGTTTTCTGTTTAATATGAAACACTGTTTTACAATTTGTACATTTCTTTAACAAAGGATATGTTTATGAGAGCAAAGAAATTGCTTCCTGCCATTCTGGCAGCCGGTTTATTGATGGTTCCGGCGATTGCATCTGCACAGGCTTCGAAGGAAGGTGTGGATCTTCGCATTGCCTTGAATTATTCGCACGTATTTTTTGAGCAGAACACGACGCAGACGCGCACGGCGGGCATGAGTGTGAATCCTCCGGTCAGCGTGTTTGACCATTCTGAGCAGCTCATGGGCTTTGGCGGGACTGTTTCGATTGGCTACAAGTGGCATTATGTTGGTCTTTATCTTGATCAGGATCTCGGCGGTGTATATCCGCGTGATGAGGAACTTCAGGGTTACAAGGATACCAACTGGCATTTTCTTGGCGGAACCTATCTGGTCGTCAGAGTGTCGCCTCCTGTGAGTGATATTTTCGAGATGGATTTGGGCTTTGGTGCCGGTATGATGTATTCCGATGGTGATGCGTTGTCCAAGAGACAGCCCACATTGGAGAATCAGAATCCGTCGTCGGACAGCATCGTTCCGATCATCATCAATGGCGATGGCAAGGCTTTTATATCATTTTCAATGAAAGCGTCCTTCGGCTTTACCGTTTACTTTACGGATATTTTCGGAATGGGCCTCGATTTCGATTATACGATCGCGTTCAACAGAGCAAAATCTGAACCCGAGTTCACTCCATTCAAATACAAAGTAGATATTGACAACTACGTCCATTATCTGAAACCGGGTCTTCATTTCCGGCTGAGATTCTAATTATTGCGGGAAATGTGTTGATTTCCTGAGAACACCAGGAAGGGAGAAACTCTCTTTTTTGTTGTTCTTCCCTTTAGCGCCTTCATACGTCCCCTTCCCGCGCGGAAGGGGGCTTTGTATGAGTTCCCGATAGGATGGTGGGATATTCGTTCATCCCTCTGTGATGCCATGGTGTCGGGGGCAAAATGTGCGCTGCAGACTGAATATGCGCTTGCCAATTTATATCCATTCTGATATCTGGCATACGCAAAGGGCATAGAATGTCCAAAATTCAATATTCCTGTGCCGTCGTCGGCGGTTGGGGGTATTTGAATGAGTCGAGCTATATTTTTTGATGCATGTCGTTTATCTTTGAAAACTGCCGGACAAAAGGCTCATTGTTCCGGCTTTGCATAAAGGTCATATCTATGACAGTAAAGAATTTATTTCCTGCGATTCTGGCACTTGGTTTACTGATGGTTCCGGCGATTGCTTCTGCACAGGCGTCGAAGGAAGGGGTGGATCTCCGGGTTGCTGTGAATTATTCACATGTGTTTTATGATCAGAATGTGAAAATGAAGGGCAATGTGACTCCGGTTATGCGGAATTGGTGGGAAGACAATTCTGTTTCTCTCAAGGGCGTCAGCGGGACGGTATCGATCGGTTATAAGTGGCATTATGCAGGCATTTATCTGGATCAGGATCTCGGTGGAGTATATTCCAGTTTGGACCATCTCCGCAATGGCTGGTCACTGGAGCAGGAGAAGTGGCATTTTATTGGCGGTACCTATATTGTTGCGAGAGTATCGCCGGTAGTGAGTGATATATTTGAGATGGATTTTGGATTTGGTGCAGGGATAATGTATACTAACGGTGATTTTACTCAGGATGATTATATCCTGGCAATCGTTCCTATGATTATGGATGACGAAGGCGAATCATCGATAGCATTTTCACTCAAGGCATCAGCCAGCTTTACAGTGTATTTTACAGATGTTTTCGGGATGGGACTCGATTTTGATTATACCATTGGCTTTAACAGAGCCGAGATTGAAGCATCCGATACCTATAAAGTATATGTTCGCAATTATATTCATTATTTGAGGCCGGGTCTGCACTTCCGGTTCAGGTTCTAACCGTGGAATATGCTTCCTGTCCTGAAGACCGGGAACGATATTTGTGATGATATTTGGGGGAGGCGTCCTATGCGCCGATGGCGCATACGGCCTGCCTGCGGCGGCTATCCGCCAAGAGCCGGATACGCCGCCGCCTGCTGATTGTTTGGAATGTGCGGCGGTGAATAGTATGATTTGAATATTATATCCACATACAAATAATATAGCTCTGTTATACGAATGTGGATATTTTGTTCGTGAATATTTGCAGTTCCGTGCTTGAAGCTTAAGGAGCAACTGATCAATAGGCCCTTTTGTACTGGCCATAGATAATGACAACAATATACGATTTTCCTTTTCCTGGGGCATCCCCTACGGGGATTGATTTTGGTGTATCTCATTTGTCCCACGGTGGTCGCTGCGCTCCAACCGTGGGCTACTCGCCAGAAGCCTCTAACGGACTTCTTTTGATATGCTCATTAACCATGTCCATAACAATAACGCAACCGGGGGCTGCAAATATGAAAGCTCTAGCTTTTGAACAGGGCTGATTTGCTACGAATCATCCGTAAGTGGATGAATTATATGTTGATTTTTAATGATCGGACAATGTAGAATTACCCATCATTGTTGTGTCTTCGCGTTTGGGGCGCGGAGACTTCAGATCATTTAAAGGTGGTGTTTTATGGGAACTGGGAAATGGTTTTCTGCAATTCTTGCACTTGTTTTTCTGCTGATTCCGGCGATGGCATTTGCTCAGGCGTCGAGCGAAGGCGTGGACCTTCGGATTTCGGTGAATTATGCGCGTTTTTACTATGAGCAGAGCGTGTACGATCCGATGTCAATGGGGGCTGATTTGGATAAGGATATGCGCGGCTTTGGCGGCAGCGTATCGATTGGCTATAAGTGGCGCTACGCCGGCCTTTATATTGATCAGGATCTTTATGCCATTAAGCCAGCCGATTACTGTTGGTGTATTGGATATCAATTTGATGATGAGAAGTGGTATTTTCTCGGCGGAACGTATCTGGTTGCCCGGGTATCCCCCCCGATAACGGATAGGTTTGAGCTGGATTTGGGGTTTGGCGCAGGGGTGATGTATTCCAACGGGGATGATTTGGTTCCCGATATGCGCACTCCGATTATCGTCAATGATGATGGCAAGGCTTCGGCGGCATTGTCATTCAAGGCATCGGCGAGTCTGACCGGATATTTTACCGACATTTTCGGCATGGGGATCGGCGTGGACTATACCGTCGGTCTGAACAAAATGAAGTACGAAGAAGAAATTGATAATGGAAAAATAAGGAAAATCAGGATGAACAATGTCGTTCATTTTCTGAAACCGGGTCTTCATTTCCGGTTGAGATTCTAATGAAGTGTCCGTGGTGAGACGTTTTGACGAACGTCTCTTCAAATCGCCTGTGTGCCTGTTGCCGGAATGCAATATGGCGCATTAACTGTGCGGCGATGTTGAAATTATATATAAAGATAAATAGCCGGCCGTATTCCCGCAGGGAAAAGGCCGGCTGCATGCGGCGTATCGGCGGCGAGCCGATAGCCGCTGCACAAAAATGAAAAATAGTAGACACCTGTATGATTAATTTATATATATATGGTGTGTATGGCAGGCATTTTGCCGACAAAACGAAGGAGGATTTATGAATACGAAACCTGGTATTGCTGTATTGGTATCTGTTGTATGTGCGTTTGCCACAGGTTGTGTGAAGGATGTGAATTCCCCGTCGTCCGTTCCGCAGGAGCCTGCAGCAGAGACTGCACCTTCATCGGAACCTGGGACGGCTGGGGAGCAGGCGGGAGGTGAGGATTCCGACGTTGCGTTGCCGGCGCCGGAAGTCGTGGAGAATGGCAAGGATGGTGAGCTGATTGCAGCCCGGGATGTGCAGCCGGAGGCGAAGCCCGAACCGACGCCCGTGACTGACCCGAATGCACCGGTGGAACCGGATCTGAAGGCATCGGATGTGAAGCAGCCGGAGTATGCGCCGCTTACGGACGACAAATGGGATATCAAATTGCCTGAAGTTGAGCTTAAGCCGGGCGATCCCAAGGCCGAACGTACCAAGGAAGTGGAGAAGAAGCTCGCCAAAGCACTGGCCGATATCGAAGCCGGCGACCTGGATTTTCTGGAAGGTCATACCAGCAACCGTATGTATGACCAGTCTGGGGCCAGGAGGGGGAATGTCAAGGTCAAAAAAGTATCCAAGCCGTCAGGTGGGCGCAGCACTGAGGCAAAATCGGCGCCTATGATGATGATGGATGCATCCGCAGAAGCTCCTGCTATGAAGGCTGCAGCCCCTAAGGCCGCAGAAAAGTATAACATAGGCAGGGGTAATGTGTTTGCTACCGGCGGGATAGCAGAAGCAGATTTGCCGCCGACTGCAATGAATACGGACGAGTACAGCCAGTATGATCCGAACCGGTTTATCAATACAGCGGCGAATCCGTTGTCGACGTTTGGGGCGGATGTGGATACGGCGTCCTATGGTGTTTTCCGTCGGGCGATCAACGAAGGCAGGGCACCGAGGAATCAGGGACTGCGCGTCGAGGAGATGATCAATTACTTTAAGTACGATTATCCGAATCCGAAAGCCGGCGAGCCATTTTCGGTCACGACAGAGATCGCGGGGTGTCCGTGGAACAAGGATACAAAGCTGATGCTGGTGGGTGCGAAAACCCGCGAACTGAATATGGAGGAACGTCCGGCATCGAATATTGTATTTTTGCTGGACATATCGGGATCGATGCGCGGTCACGACAGACTGGCGCTGATCAAGGCGTCGATCATATCGATGCTGCCGAAGCTGACGGCGCAGGACAGGATTTCGATTGTGACCTATTCCGGAGCCGAGCGATTCATTATCGATGGCGTGCCCGGGGATCATCATGCGACGATCATGAAGGCTCTGACGCTGTTTGATGCGGACGGCGTGACGAACGGCGAAGCCGGCATCAAGATGGCGTATGCGGTTGCCAAAAAGAACTATATCAAAGGCGGCAACAACAGAATCATCATGGGAACGGACGGCGACCTGAACGTCGGTATTTCGAATACGAATGAGCTGAAGTCATTGATAGAAAAGAAGCGCGCAAGCGGGATTTTCCTGTCGGTTTTGGGCGTCGGCATGGGGAATTACAAGGACAACCGTTTGGAAGCGCTGGCGGACTACGGCAATGGCAGTTATCATTATATAGATACATTGCGCGAAGGGCGCCGAGTGCTCGTGGATGAGTTTATGTCGACGGTATTTGTTGCGGCCAAAGACGTGAAATTCCAGGTCGACTTTAACCCCGGCAAGATCAAGGGGTATCGTCAGATTGGGTATGAGACGCGCAAGCTGAATGCCGAGGATTTTGCGGACGATAAGAAAGACGGCGGCGAGGTCGGTGCCGGGCATCAGGTTACAATTCTGTATGAAATTGTAGAAACGGGTTCAGCCGTAGAAGTGCCGGAACCATCTTCGAAGTACCAGAAAGTCGAGGCCGTCAAGAGCGACGAATATGCGACAGTGAAGCTTCGTTATAAGAAGCCGGATGGCGATGTGAGCACGGAGCTGAGTTGGCCTGTGAATGCATCATCGGTCCGCAGTACCATGAGCAACAATATGAATTTTGCATCGGCGGTTGCTGCGACGGCCATGATACTGAATAATTCACCGTTCAAGGGGACGGCGACATACGACAGCATTCTTGGGCAGCTCAAGGGGATATCTTCGCTCGACAGCGATGAATATCGTGCAGAGTTTGTGGCTTTGGTGAGGCGGCTGAAGGGGTTGTAATTCTGCAGTGATTTTCCCCCGGTCCGTTGGGCCGGGGGATTTTTTTATTCTGAAGTCTGGCAGGAGATCTGATCCTGATTGTTCGTGCAATTCGGGCACGGGACTTCTGCGATATGTCCGTCGACGCATGCGCGTTTTGTATTTGCGGTTTGTTCGGATTGTGCATCATTGACGCATGTTTCGACATAGAGGTTTGCGTCGCAGGGATCGCCGGCATTGCCGAATTTCTGGAGGCATGTGCTATTTTTGCATCCGTACTGGCAGTCTTTGTCGGTTTTTGTACCATCGACGCATTGAATCAGCATTCTTTCGGAAGCGGCATTGAGTTCGGACTCAGGCGGTGCCGGCGGAGGTCCGTAGCATGCGGCGACAGTCGTACTGAAGCCGGTGACGCCAATGAGCATGGCAGGTTTTTTTATGGATTTTGCGATGGTCAGCAGGAAGTCTTTTATCATGATTATGATCCTTTTGTCATAATGCGAAAAATACACAGCGTCATACTGCAAGATCTGCTACGCCTATCGTAAGTCAAAAAGTGTTGAAATGCAAAGGCGTTATTCAGTTTTGAGAAGGCTTGCCGTAACTGTTCAGCCATGGTGTGTTTGTCATTTTTAACAAACGGATTTGTTCGCAACTAACGTTGCTCACGATTAAAAAAACAGCGAGACCATTAGGCCTGAGCAAATCCGTAAAACAGTCAGACGTTAGGCTGAATAGTTACAGCTTGCCGCTTATGTGATACGGTGAGAAAGTTTGAGCTTGAGCACACTTTTTTGTTCCGGAAGTTGTCGTTATATTCATGAAGTCCAGGCATTAAGCCATAGATCGGAGCATCAGGAAAGCATATCCGGGAGCGTGAAAATGCCGATTTTAAAAAATTTGACGATGGCACGGATAATGCTGATTACTCCCATGCCGTGCTTTGAACGGCAATGTTTTTGTTATTATTTTTCATGAAACAAAATTGTCATGGGTGGCGTTTGGGGTTTCGTGAGCAGATTTGGAGATAGAGAATGAAGAAGTTAACCATATTGTCGATTTTGTTGTCACTTTGCATGTTTTCGTGTGATGTCTCTGAGACGGAAGTGAACGAAGGTGGTGGTGGTTCGGGTGGAACTGCCAGCCCCAAGGATGTCGGTAAGAAGCTCACGTCTGCTCCATCGGAATCGGAGGCTGCGGCAATGGTGTCGGAAGTGTCGGTTGCTGTTGCAAAAGCAGGCGCAACAGCGGAACCCGGCAGCAAAGCATGGTGTGATATTGTTGCAGAGGTTTTGAAAAAATCGAATGGTTTGCTGTTGTCTGGCGACAATTATAATGATCCCAATCTGAAGGCACAGATTGCAATTCTGCAGCAGAATATTTCCAAATGCGAGAGCAATCAGGAGGTTACGAGTTTTGACTGGTACAAGGAAGGAAAAGAAGAAGCGGTAAAAGAAGTCGGCACCGAATGTTCCATTCCGAGTGGTTTGAAGATTCAGGAATTATATGACGAAGTGTATAGAGTCGTCATGGCATCTGAGGTGGAGTGCGAATCATTATCGAAGAGTCTGGGGGAGATCAATGCACGCTATCCCATAGAGAGTCAGTATCTCGATTTGATGGAAAGTACATGTCCTGACGCAAGCGACGTACCATGTTCATTTGATGAATGTGTCGAAGAGTGGCGGTTCAAGAATGTACCTGAGGCAGATCGTGCGGCTTTTGAACTCAAGCTTGAAGAAATCAAAGTAAAGTGCATTTATGGAATGAATCTGGATCCCTGCGCGAAGAAGGTATGTAATGTCGGCGAGTTCTGCTCAAGTGGTGAGTGTGTGGACGCATGTTCTGTTCTGAACTGTGGTGCCGATGCGACATGCAGCAAGGGATTCTGTATTCCCAATAATCCGGAACAGCCGGCCAAAACCTGCACAGAGGATCCTTCGATTTGCAATGGCGGTCAGTGCGTGAATGGCCAGTGTCAGGCAAGTCAGCAGCCTGCAAGTATTGACTGTAATGCTTATCCCAAGACCAAGGAAGCACTGGTGAATGCGATTCTTAATGCATCATCATGCCAGGATCTCGATAACAAGCTGGATGCCATTTTACCTATTGCGGCGAGCGAGGGTATCAATGAGAGTAATTGGGATGCCATCCAGGATGCCTGCGGCGATAAGTGGATAGAAGGGATTTCGATTAATATTGAAGGCGATCCGAATGCATTTAACGTGTTTAAGTGCGAGTACTTCGATGGCGTATTTGAAGATGTCGTGATCGGCGAGGGCAAGGCATGTTCGGATAGCAGTCAATGCGGTGCCGATGAGGAATGCAACAAGGTGTTTGGCGTCTGCGTGCCGAAAGGGGGCGTCGGAAATGTTACCTGCATTCAGGATCCTTCGATTTGCAAGAGCGACGAAGTGTGCGATCAGCAGTCTGGCGCCTGCGTGCCGAAAGGGGGCGTCGGAAATGTTACCTGCATTCAGGATCCTTCGATTTGCAAGAGCGACGAAGCGTGCGATCCGCAGTCTGGCGCCTGCGTGCCGAAACAAGTTTCCTCGTCGTGCGTTCAGGATCCTTCGATATGCAATGAAAACCAAGCGTGCGATCCGCAGTCTGGCGCCTGCGTGCCGAAACAAGTTTCCGGCAATATATGTGATAATTATCCGCAAACCAAGGCGGAATTCCTGAATGTAATGAAAACCTTTAAGACCTGTGCTGACTTAGAGTCGGGTGACTCAAAACTCATAGGTATATTTGTCAGTGAAGGTGGAAATGCGGAAGACTATGATGATCTCGGAGAGGAATGTGTAGAGGAGTGGGCTGAAGATCTTGGCGCTGATATCTTAACTGTATTAGATAGACTTGATAATATTGACTGGGATACGTGTACCAAAATTCCAGATTGGATGGATTTTGGCGGAGACTTTGATATTGGATTTTAATCCATAAGTTCTTTGAAATTGCAGAGAGCACCCGGAAGGGTGCTCTTTTTTTTATGGCTCATCATGAGTTGGGAGTTGGGAGTTATGAGTTGGGCGTAAAGCAATCACCGAGACTTTTGCTAAAGTACAGATAACATCGACCCTCTCTATAAGCTATAAATTCTCATCACTATTCACTACTCACTATTCACTATTCACTAACATCAGTCGTCTTCTTGTTCTCAGTCCAATTCTCATTCTCAGGTCATTCATTCACCTCTCAAAACTCAAAACTCAAAGCTACGAACAACAAAGCGGCTTTGAGGTTATCGACTCTCTTGTTATAAGAGCATTTGATTTTGTCGAAGAAAAACGAGTGATTTTTCTGGACATCTGCGGTGCGGTTGCCTGTAATAGAGAGCCCGTAGTGAAGGTGTGTCATTTTTGGAAAACATGCGGATGAGAAGAGATAAGTCAATGCGATCGATTCATATTGCAGGCGGCATTTTTTGCATTTTATTGTGTTTGTTCAGTTTTTCGTGCAGCAAGAAAACGGATGATGCCGTCAGGGATGAGGTCGCCAAATCGGAAGAGAATCCTGCGGCGATTCAGGCTGACGCGGATGTTCAGGGAGATGTTCCGGCAGAGGATTCGCTGAAGATTCTGGATGAAGCTGCTGCGGAGTCGCAGGGGGCAGCAGATTCCGGCGTGCAGGAAAAGCGAGTGTACGGTGTAAGCAATTATCGTCCTGTATTTGCGAAAAAGGCGGGAATTGCAATGAATCCGCTGCTGGATACGGTTCCCGGGGGAAGTTTTTTGCTGGTGGCATCTGCAGGAGATTTTGATCTTGAGCGAGCGGATGTTGAAGATTTCATGAAGCATGCATCAAACCTCGTGATGGGAAATCTGAAGGCAGTACCGGATTCCGGATCGGCCTTTGAAACCTCGGTTCGTGGTTTTTTGAAGGGGGTATTTCGTTCATTTTCGCCGGCGAAGCTGAAGTCAATTGGGATTATGGGCAGGCAGATGTCGCATTTTGTCTTGTATTTTGTGCGTCAGACGCCGGTACTGAAGGTATCGCTCGAGGATGTGCCCAAGTTCCGGAAGATCGTGGAGTCGTACTGGACGCAGAATCTAGTGAAGATGCGCGAGATGGACAAGAATACCTCGCACTGGTCGCTCGTGGAGATATCGCCGGGAAAGAAGGGGGAACTTGCATTTTATTGGGGCAAGGATCATGTCATCGTCACGGTTGTGAGTGATGATGAGCACGCGAGTCAGCTTTTGCCGGAGCTTCTGGCAGTTCCTGCGCAGGGGCAGACGGCGCGTGCGCAGCTGAGCGGACTTGGCATTTCGGATTCGACGTGTATCGTGGGGATGTTTGATATTAACGGTGCGCTGAATCAGCTCGTTGCAATTCAGGAGACGGCGAAGAAGTTCAGCAGTGACGGGGGTGCGGCACTGGAAATGGCGTGTGTAAAGGATCTTCGCCGGATTGCATCGAATATTCCGAAGATAACGTTTCAGGTAAAGCCGGTTTCGGGGGGGAGTGTACTGGGATTTGATACGGTTGTGAGTTTCGTTCCCAAGGTTTCGCCGTGGATTTGGGGGTTACTGAACTGGCAGGCGCAGAAACTGGAGTTTTCGGCGTCAGGGGATAAGCCGCTTGCGGAGGCCTGGCTGTCTGTACCTGCAGAGCAGATCATTGCGGGGATGGATTCGTACCGCGATGCGGTAAAGCAGGATCCGTTTAAGTGTCCGGAACTGGAGGCGCTGAATCACATTTTTGCACAGGATGATGCGGATATCGGGAAACTGAGGCGCATCGCGCATGGAGGACATTATATCGGAGCAGCGCTGTACGAAGGGAATATTGGTGATCCCAGAAAATATGCGGCTTTGTATCGCGGGGAACGAGCCGCGGATTTGGCGATTCTGACGGATGTGATTTCTTCGGAGAGTGCGGACGAGCGTCTTGAGCGTGAATTCGGGAATCAGCCAGTGAAGAAGGCTGCAGACAATCCGGAGGAAGCACCGGACTACAGCGATGCGGATCTGGAGATAGCGGATGACGATGTGGATTACGGGGCGGAGCTTGAGGTCACAAAAGATGAGGTTTTGGTGGCTTCGGACAAATCCCTTCTGGGGGAAGTCAAAGGCAAGGATCTCGAGAGCGGATCATCGTTGCTTCATCTGGATGTGAGTGAGCGCGGGCTTACGTGGCAGGACGCGGATCCGGAGCGCAATTTTCATTTGGGGATAGATCTGGGGACGACGCCGGAGACGTTTGAGCTGACGATTCGCTATGCGATTGAATAAGAAATAATAGGGGCGGGCGTATGCGCCGTGAGGCGCATAGCCGGCCCGAGCGCGGGCGTATTCCGGCGGAGCCGGGATAGCCGCGCCCGTGACAAAAAAATGAGATTTACCAAATGGTCGTTGGATTTTTGAACGGAGTGTGGACAAAAGAGGGGAGAATGCATTAAAACAGAGGTAGTTTCCTTTTGCGCTTTAAGAAGGAGAAGTGTCCTTGGTAAAGTTAGTATACAACGATCAAAATGGTTGGGAGAAAGCTGTAGAGCTCAATGAGCGCAAGAATGTCGTTATGATAGGCCGCAATCCGGATTGCGGTGTTCAGACGACGAACGCGTCGGTATCCCGAGTTCATGCGATGGTGACCTGGCGGGATGGGAAACTTTTTGTACAGGATCCGCCGAACAGCAGGCCGACGAATGGCACGAAAGTAGACGGAATGCGGCTTCAGCCGGGAGAGGTGCTTGAGCTGTTCGTGGGCAGTGAGCTGTTGTGCGGGAATTTTTCGATACGCGTCGTTGGAGACGGCGGTGCGGATAATGTTCCCCGGATGGCAGATCAGATTCCGATGGCACCAGGAATGATGCAGAATCCGGCGATGTACCAGCAGCAGTACAATCGCGGTGGCTATTCGGCGGCCCCGGTTTCGAACCGCGGCAATTACCAGCAGGACAATCGCAGTCCGATGGGCAGGCCGGTTCAGCAGGGCGCAATGGGTATGCAGCAGCCGATGTCACCCCAGCAGCCGATGGGTATGCAGCAGCCGATGGGTATGCAGCAGCCGATGGCATCCCAGCAGGCGATGGCTGCTCAGCAGCCGATGGGCATGCAGCAGCCGATGGGTATGCAGCAGCCGATGTCGCCCCAGCAGCAGCCAATGGGTATGCAGCAGCCGATGTCACCCCAGCAGCAGCCAATGGGTATGCAGCAGCCGATGGGTATGCAGCAGCCGATGTCATCGCAGCAACCGGTATCGGGGCAGCAGCGATCCCGGGCACCCTATAATTCCGGTGCGGCATCGGATGAAGTCAGCAGACTTCAGGAAGAGAATGCCAAGCTGAAGCACGATCTTGAGGAAGCTCGCGCCGGCGCCGGCAATGGCGATGTGATCAAGGAACTTCAGGAAAAGCTGGATGAGCGCGATCAGATTCTGACGGATTATGAGCGTCGGAATGAATATCATGAAACGGTCGTGACCGGTCTGAAGGATATGATCGACAAGCTCAAGGAACAGCTCGATCACCAGAAAGAGCAGTACCAGGAGTGCCGCCGCGATCTCGTTACATCGCAGGATGAGGCGGAATCCCTGAAGATGGAGCTTCAGACGCTGAAGGAAACGCTGGAATCGAAGGGGATGGCGACATCGAATGCGGAGACAGCGATAGCGGATTTGAAGGTTCAGCTGACGAAGAAGAATCACCTCCTGGAAGAGCTGCAGCGCGAACTCGATATTGCTCAGTTTTCGTGCAAGGAAGAGCGCGAGAATGTCGAGCGCCTGAAAGAAAATGTCGATACGCTGAATGCATCTCTCGAAGAGAGCCAGCGCCGGAACCGCGATATGAAGAAGGTCGTCGAACAGCATGAGGTCATGTTCAGCGAGCTCAAGGGTAATCTGAATGATCGCGCCCGCGAGATTCGGCAGCTGCAGGATTCACTGCGTTCAAAAGGCGGCGGAGACAGTGCAGCATTGCTCCAGGAACTTGCACAGGTGAGGGAAAGTCTGAACCGCAAGACGAGTGAGGCGGAGTTGCTGCAGAAACAGCTGAGCGCTGCAGAAAGTGCTTCGGATGAGGATGTGCAGCGGCTCAGGGATCGCATTCACGAGCTGGAATCCATGCAGTCCGGCGACAGCAGTGAACGCGTGGCCGCACTTGAAAAATCGCTTCGCGATGCTGAAGCACAAATTGCCTCGCTTCGCGAGTCGGCGGGCGGCGCAGACAGTGGCCTGCTTGAACGCGTCAAGGGGCTGTATTCCGACATCAATGATGTCGTGAGCCAGTGGCGCAGCGATTTGGAGATGCTCGATGCAAGCATTACGGATCTTCAGCGCGTGTTCGTGGCTTATGTGAAGATCGATGTTTCTAAGCTCGTGGGCCAGGAAAAAACGCGCCTCGAGAACGTTCTGAAGGATTACGATCCCAAAATTATTTTTGAGGATATCGCCAGTTCACTGGATTCCGGTCAGAACTCGCTTGCGGAGATCAAGGACAAGCTTAAGGATATGCGCAGCGTACTGCAGATGTAGGAATTGAGCTGGTCTGTGAACGCACGGATTCGGCTGATTAATAAACGAAAACAGATTTTAGCATGACTTTTGGTCATGTTTGATTCACCAGCAGCCAGGAGCAGACGTCAATGGAAGGAATTCGAGCGAATGTTTCTTCAGAAGAGGAAATTGAGTATCTGATTCGTGCAAGGTATCCTCTTTTATATGTCACGAGTACGGAAGAAGAGCGTGTTGAAAATAATCTTCGCAAAATTTGTGAACGCCGTAATCGTCGTTTTGTGACCTGGTCGTGTACGGAAGGGTTCCAGGGGGGCGATGGCGATACATTTAACGATATCCGCGATCCACAGCGCGCAATGGAGCATATTTTCCGTTACGAAAATGATGCCGTGTTCGTGCTAAGGGATTTTCATCCGTATTTGTCGGATCCTCAGGTTACGCGCCGACTTCGTGATCTGAGCCGCGAGTTCAAAACGAGTCGCTACAAGAAGCACGTGCTGCTTCTGAGCCCGACATTCAAACTTCCTGCGGAACTCGAAAAGGAAGTCAGCGTGATCGATTATGATCTCCCGAACCGAACCGTTATCAATGAGCTGGTTCTCCAGGTACTCAAGAGCGTTCCGGATGATCTCTGCCAGCAGGTACGCAATGATCCGTATTTCCGCGAAAAAGTCGTCGAAGCAGCTCTCGGTCTGACGGCAGTCGAAGCCTCGAACGTGTTCTCGAAGAGCCTGATCATCAAACACGATTTCGATATCGAGACGATCGTCGATGAAAAGAAAAACCTCATCCGCAAGAATGGTCTGCTCGAGTTCTATCAATCCGATTTGAAGCTTCGCGATATCGGTGGTCTCGAGATTCTGAAGAGCTGGCTCAAGACGCGTAATCTTGCCTTCAGTTCGAAGGCCCGTGAGTTCGGACTTCCATTGCCGAAGGGCATTCTGCTGCTCGGATTGCCGGGCTGCGGAAAGTCACTGACTGCAAAATCCGTCGGTGCATTGTGGAAGATGCCGCTGCTTCGTCTGGATGTCGGCAAGGTGTTTTCATCCCTCGTCGGTTCTTCGGAAGAGAACATGCGCAAAGCCATCGCAACGGCAGAAGCCGTCGCGCCGTGTATTCTGTGGATGGATGAGTTGGAGAAGGGATTTTCTGGAACGAAGTCGTCCGGATCGACGGACGGCGGCACGGGCGCACGCGTTTTCGGTTCCTTTATTACGTGGCTTCAGGAAAAGACGAGCCCGGTATTCGTCATCGCTACGGCGAACGATGTTTCGATGCTTCCGCCGGAATTGCTTCGTAAAGGCCGTTTTGACGAAATCTTCTTCGTCGATCTTCCGAGCCCCGCAGAACGCAAGACGATCATTGAGATCCACATCATCAAGAAGAACCGAAAGGTCGCGGATTTTGATATTCCGCGCATCGTCGCTGCAACGCAGGGATTTTCGGGATCCGAAATTGAACAGGCAATCGTTTCTTCTCTGTTCGATGCGTATGAAGCCAAGAAGGATATCGATACCGACAGCGTCGTTCGCAGCTGCAACGAAATCATTCCGCTTTCCTATCAGATGAAAGAACGCATCGATTACATGCGCGACTGGGCCAAGAGCCGTGCACGCCGCGCAAGCCTGGACGAAGAGGGCAGCAGCAGCGAAGACAAGCAAATTCGCCATCTTGAGATGTAGTTGAGCAGTCCCGGCAAAATGCCGGGACTTTTACTGATTTAAGTTGAGGGAATAGTATGAGTCATTTTTCAACCGTTGAATCCAAGATGAAAGATCTTGAATGTATCCTCGAGGCAATTAAAGATCTCGGCTACGAGTGCGTACATTCGGAAGAAGGCGTCAATGTTCGTGGTTACAATCAGCAGCTCGAAAAAGCCGATATTTCTATCAAAGTGAGCGGCAAATATGATGTCGGTTTGCGCATCAATGAAAATGGATGTGAACTTCTCGCCGACTGGTGGGGCGTCGAAGCAACCCGCGGCGTCAATGAGCAGCAGTTCGTCAATCAGCTCCAGCAGCGATATGCTTATCACAAGGTCGTCAAGGAACTGAAGAAGAAGCACTACACCCTGGATATGGAAGAAGACAAAGTGACGAACGTCATCAAACTGACGGCAACGCGCTGGGGCTAGAATAGAATTAATCGCGAAGAGAGGAACATAAGATGGCAACAAAACAGTCAATTGAGTTTTCCATCAATCCGGATGGTTCTGTCGAAATTCATCCCGTTGGTTTTAAGGGAAAAAAATGCATGGAAGTGACAAAGGAGATCGAGGAAGCTCTCGGTATCGTCCGCACATGCAATTATACAAGTGAATATTATCAGCAGGAAGAAGAAGTCCATACGAGCGTCAGCGTCGGGTCGGACGGCGATAAATAATATATAACTTTATATATTTTGCATTCGCGCTTTGCAGCGCGGGTGCTTGATTTTTTACGCTTACGCGGCAGGGGGTGTTCGGTTGTGAACACCCCCTACATCCCCCGCACGCTTTTCAGTGCAATCGTAGTTGCGGGTCGAATGTCCATCCCTGGACATGCCTCCCTCGCCTCTCGCCGCCATCCATGGCGCCGTAGTGATTACAATGAATGCCAATCATGGTTATTCGTAATCATGAGCAATAAAAAGATGAGAGTATATGGCTGCGCTCGGGGGACAGAGCCAGTTAATAATCGAAAAGGCATATCATGTCCGAAGATACCGTAAAAACACCCGATTCGTCGTCTGTCGATATGACGATAGTTTTTGCAGATCTCGGACCGGAAGACCTCGCCAGTCGCCATCATCGCCCGGAATGCGGATTCTGGAGATGGGCTTTTGCTGATGAAAATATGGCGCTTTCGGTGCGTCAGCTGCCGAAATCCGTACATATCGAAAAGCCAATATGTCAGGACTACAGCGTTTTTGCGAATCATGTTTTTGAACTTCATCGCATGGAGCTCGAATCGTCGGCAGAACCTTCAAAAATCGAACGTCCCAACGACGTCGATGATCAGGTCGTCGAATGCACGCCGCAATTCATTTTGCGCAATATCCCGAAGATTGAGCGTTATTACGACTTGGAGCGCGATTTGAATTTCGATGTGGCGGATTTGCCGCTCACGGAAGCAACCGATATGATCGACGAAATGCGCCAGACTCATATTGGCAATATTGAATTCATCGATGTTCAGAGCGTCAATTTTGTCAACGATTTCAGGAATTTCCTCGAGGAAATATTCTATTTGTGTCCCTGGGATCAGATTACGAAATCGGAACCGACCGAAGACAGCCCGTGGCATATTAAAAATTCGACGGCGAAACTTACTGCGGACCTGCTTTCGAGAAAGAATACGCTGTTCATCTTTACCGAAAAGGGCATGACTCAGGTCGGCATGAAAGCCTACAAACCTCGCAAGGAAAAAGATGCTCCGGCAGAGGAACGCCCGAATTTCGTACGCAGTTACGGACCGGGATAATAGATATTTTATGAGCAGGCCGCTGTTTCACACGCGGCCTGTGTCTGCCTATTCGCGGGGCGAATACGGCAGACAGCGCTTTTTGCAGTTGGCCGCTGTTTCACACACGGCCTGTGTCTGCCTATTCGCGGGGCGAATACGGCAGACAAAATGTTTTAGTGGAGTTTTATGTTCGAAGAGCTGAATTTTAGCGGTATTGTGATAGCAATTGTATCATTTGTTATTATTGGCGTATTTCATCCGATTGTGATCAAGGCTGAGTATTACTGGGGTACAAAATGTTGGCCGCTCTTTGCTGTTTTGGGATGTATCACACTGGGATTTGCGCTATTTGCTCAGTCGACGGTACTTTCGGGGATTCTTGGCATTCTGGGATGCACATTTTTCTGGTGCATCGTTGAGCTTTATCATCAGAAAAAACGCGTGGAGCGAGGGTGGTATCCCTGCAATCCAAAACGCAAATGATGGTTTTCGATTTTATAAGAAACATGTCGCGACACGTCTGTATATTTTAGAAGCAACGTGCGATTCGCGATTATTACCGGGTTAATATATAAAAAATCAGCCACGCCCTGAAGGCGCGTGGCATATTCATTTTTAGAAGAGACGTGTGGTTCGCACGTCTGTACAAAATTTTAGCCCCTGTGGATATGAACAAGTCATATCCACAGGGGCTGCGTATTGTTATATATTATTTTGTTATATATTAATTGGTTCCTGCGTAGCAGGCGTAATAATCGCCATCGGGTTTGACGACGATGAGGATGTTGTCATCGCGATAGGCTTCGGACTCGGTTTTATCGTCGTCACCGACGGAAGTGCTGTAGAGGTGATCCGGTTCCAGGTATGACATGAGTCTGTCGAGGATTGGGACGGCGGGAATATATGTGCCGCTGAATTTTCCGCGACCGCTGGAAATCAGAGCATACCGGTCAGCCTTGGGGATAGAATTCCAAACGGCATCGAGGAATTTTACGCTCGAAGATGTAGGCGACCCGTGATGGCAGACCTTGAGGAAGTTCGATGCGATATGATCCGGGGATTTGCTGATAGCTTCTGCTTCCTGTTCTACTTCGGCATCACCGGTGAACATGAACGAACGTCCGGCATACGTGAGCTGGAACATGATGGATGCGCGATTGTTATTCGCAGCTTTTCCTGCGGCGTTTGTAAGCTTTTTGGTGCTTCTGATGAAGTAGGCCTTGGCCTCGGGACCAAAGAACTCTTCGGGCATCGGCGTGGTCGTGCTGAACATATCCTCAGCCGGCATATAGATGTGGCTGCTGTCCAGATATTTATGAACTTTCTTAATCCAGTTAATATATCCGGTCGGGACAGCTTCTGTGGTCTGAGGTTCCATGGGATCGATGTAATTTTTCATCCCGTGGGCGTATTTAACTTTTTTCGTATCCTTATCTTTATTGAAGATATTGGCCAGACCGCCGTAGTGATCGGCGTGCGGATGGGTGAGGAATACGGCGTCGAATTCACTGCCGGCGGGGAAGCCGTGGAATGTGAGATAATCGTGGACGATTGGTCCGCCGGCGGTTCCGAAGGCACCGGTATCGCCGCCGTCGATGAGGACATTCTGTCCGGTTGGGGTCTGAATCCAGATGGAATCGCCCTGTCCGACGTCGATGATATGGACTCTGAGCGTGTTGCTTGCGGGATTGAGCTGTTCTTCGGTACATTTCTGTCCAGGTTTCATAGAAACTCTGGAGTCTGGATTCTCGGCGGGAACAGTGCGGCAGTAGCGGCCTTCGATGGCACCGGGCGTGCAGTAATACTGTGATTTTCCTTTGACTTCACCCAGAGGTTCATTGGGATCCAGAACGCAGAATGTTTTCAGTTCACTGTCGGAGACGGTGATCTGTCCGGCAGGACAATTATATCCGGCATTGGTGCCAGTCTCATCGGGATCGGGTTGAGGCGTGACCGGAGGCTGAGGGTCTGGATCTGGCTGTGGCTGAGGTTCAGCGCCATTGGGATCGTAGCATTGACCGTATTTGCATTTTAATCCGTCGCCGCAGGAATGGATTTTATACTGCCAGTTATCGCAGGACTTATAGGCGAGTCCATTGACGCATTTGGGCGCATCATCGAGATCACATTCTTTCGGCATGCAGGTCTGTGATTTTTCGTCACAGAATTCATCGTCGGCGCAGTCGCCGCACGAAGGAGGTTCGGGAAGCAGGCATCTGGAATGCTCGGCATCACACAAATCAGCGGAATCACATGCCTGACGCACAATGACATCGTCCAGGCAAATTGTGAGCATGTTTCCATCGCAGGAAGGCTCAAATGTATCGGAATCACATGCGCTGTCGGGGAGTTCTGACACCAACACGCATGCCTGGCTCTCCGGATCACAAACCATGTCTTCCGTGCATTCGAAGTCATAATAGCGGCCATCCAGGCATTTTTTTAACACTTCCTCGCTGGAGCAGTAAGCATCGTCTTCCTGGCATTCCGGCTTTACTTCGATGCCGGGGGCATTTTGCGGCGTATGCGTATTCGTGTCGGCGGGAGCCGGATTGCATGTGTTCGTTTCTGAATTGCATCCGTGCTCGCATACCTGAACGCTGTAATCCGAACCGGCTGCGTCGCATGACAATTGATAATCATTATCTGCGCAGAGGGTCGAATTGGGATCACATGCAACTGACTGCGGATTATCCACACTGTCAGCGCAGGCAAAGAAAGTACACGTACTTAAAGTCGATATCGCCAAAATTAATTTGTTTACTTTCATCGTCTTACTCTGGGCTAAAATGTTATCAAAAGGCACACAATACTTAGGAATCATTATCTGCGGGCGGGATCGTTTCCCCTTCATCCATCGTCTGATTAGATGCACCCGATTCTATCTTAGCATATAAATGCTGTCTTAGTGCAAAAATAATTGGTGCATAGTACTTTTTTCTCTTCATGGCGTCGGTCTGACTTTCGATTTGGGTCAGCTTTTGGCTGGCTGAATCGGAGGAACCGGTCTGGATATACTTGAATGCAGCTTCAATTTCCTCATAAATGGCGCTTGTATCCTTGTTATCGCTCAAAAGCGCGGTTCCCGATGTGCTCGCCATGGATGCCATCTTATGGGGTGCACTGAGCTCCACTATTCTGGAAATGACGGACTCATTTTCGGGATGCTGTTCGGCAATTTCGAACAGAATATTTTTGGGATAGTCATCATCCGGAAGCAGCTTGGTCAGGAATTGGTAAATTTCGGTGGCTTCGTCAATTCTGTGAAGTTTCAGATAGAGGACATCGGCATATTCACGAAGTGTATGGACGCCGGCAGAGAGCGTATTCATCTGGTTGGTCCGGATGAGTTCAAACAGATTGAGCTCCTGTCTGGGAATGCGAAGATAAAACGCGAGTTCGTCCAGGAGAATATCGAGCAGTTCGTTCCATTCGTCGTGTTCGCGGCAGGTTCGTTTATAGAGTTCAATGACAGCCAGTTTATCGACGTAGTTATTGTGGTCGAGCAGCGCATGCATGAGTTTTTTGGCTTCATTGATATTGTCGTTTTGAATATGCAGCGAAATCAGGCGCAGAAGATGCTGCGCCATCGGTTTGGAATCCGGTTTCAGCAGCGGCGTGATGATTTTGAGTGTTTCGATGGCTTTGGTGGGATTCTGCGTATCGATGTAAATTTGTGCCAGCAGTTGGAGGGCGGTTTCGTTCTTCGGCATGCGCTGGAGCAGATTATTGAGTGTTTCGATGGCGAGATCTGTCTGTCCCAGATGCTCATAGCGAATCTGTGCGAGTCGCATTTCGTACTTTCTTCGTTCATCTGCGATGGTCAGGATCTCGCATTTCTTCTCATAGACTTCGGCGAGTTCCTTATACATCTTCATGGATTGATAGATTATCTCGAGGGCATTGAGCGTCTGCTCGCCGAACGCGATATCGTGATTCAAAGCAGACGCTCTTTCGAGGAACTGGCGCGCCGTTTGTGGATCATGGCGATCATACAGATAAATGCATGCGATTTCCTGCAGAACTCTGGGCGGTTGTTCGGCTTCGGGAATGGATTGGATGGAGAGCAGCAGCCGTTCGAGAAGCGCCTGGGTATTGCCCCGGATACGGGCTTCGACGATTTGGTCTTCGAGCGGGGCATCATCCGCGAGCATGTTGTCAAATCCTGAGTGAGATACTTCGTTCGGCGAAGGTTCGCTCTGGGCATTCGGGGGCGTGTTCTGCAGGATATTCGATATGGGCGTGTTCTGGGAGGAAGGGGTTCCCGGTGGAGTCGTGGTATCGTCGAGGATTTGATCGACGTTGGATATGGATGGATCTGAGAGAAGTCCCGAAATATCTTCGACGATGGACAGGGATCGGGAGGTCAGCATCATGGAGGAAAGCGGCGATGATGCCTGATACTGAGGGCCGTCTGCCATGAAATCCCCGTGAATACTCTGCGGCATAAAGCCGTCGTTATTGTCGGGGTCAATGGGACTGCACAGCTGTGCTTCGTGGTACTGCGACTGTGCGATCTGAATATTGCCGAGCTTTTCGTTTACTTCGCTGGCTTCGAGCAGAATATTCTTACGCATTTGGAGATCCTGCGTAACTCTTGCCAGCTTTTCCAGTACGGTTGCCAGTTCGAAGTTCTGACCGATTTTTCTGAGGTACAGACGGAGTTCGAGCAGGATCTGCGGGTTGTTTGGGGATCTGGCATTCGTTTTTCGCAGAATGTCGACAATCTGCTCCGGCGGTGTGTCGAGGGATTCGTAGATGTTGACGAGCTCGAGGGTTTGTTCGACGGCTTCGGCCGGGGGCAGCGCATCGATGAGGGCGAGGCGCAGACTGATTTGTTCCTTTTTTTGTCCGGATTTTCTGCATCGTTCAATTTCTGTATAGATGACTCTGGGATCGAATGCAGACAGCGCCCGGGCTTTGTTGAGCTGTTCGATGGCATCGTAGGGGCGATCCAGTTCCCGATCGTAGATATTGTGCAGGGTAAGCCGGATGGCAATTTCATCCTTGGGTGAAATGGTGCCTTTGTTGTGCTTTAAAAAACTGAGGCAGGTGTGTGCCATTTCGTGAAAAGCGTGCGTTGCTTCGAGATCTTTGAGCAAACGCGCAACGACGCGAACAGATCCTGGTTCCAGACGCAGATGATCATTGAGAACGAGAATCCGGATGGACGCATCCTGGGGATCATCCATCGATTTTTCGATCATTTCTGCGGCATGGATGGCTCTCGATTGGCAGGTATGGAGCCAGAGTTCATTGTCGCTGGAGGGCATCATCTGGTACTGCAGCTGAGCGGTTTCCCAAAGACGGACAAATCGTTCAAAACACTGCATCCATGCATCGGATGCATCTCTGAATCGATTCGTGGATTCCAGACACCTGGCGAGCAGTTCCAGCGTTTCGATGTGCTGCGGAATGGCATCGAGGATTTGGTTGCAGACTGTGATGATCGACTGCATGGGTTCATTGTGTTCGAACATTACATTGGCGAGCTGATAGCCATAGAGTGCAGTCGTCTGGGGATCTTCGGCCTGGTTCATCCATAGTCTGAGATATTGTATGGCCATTCCGGTATACTGGGAGTGGTGGTAACAGAGTGCAAACCGAATGCGTTCCTGTGGATTGCCATGCTGCAGAACTGTGGATTTGAGCGCTTCGAGCCGTTTGAGGGCAACGGTATGCATCTCGAGCTTTGAAGCCAGAATTCCGATGCTTTCGAGTTCGAGCGCAATGGTCTGATGGATGTTGAACGTACAGGCATTGATCTGTCGCTGCAGAAGGGCGATCAGCATCGTGTCGCTGTTCTGGGTGCGATAAATATCCTTGAGAATACTGATGATCAGAGGGGATGGCGATGGCGCAGCGGAGTCATTGAGGGCTTCGAGCTTGATCTCTTCATCCAGGGAAGGTGCCCAGAAGTGGAGCATGTAGAGAAGTGCCGGCCTGAGCACAGGGGGGAGATGTTGCTGGGCTTCTTCGAGAACGAGTTTCGCTGCTTCCGGAGATATTCCCTCGCCGGAATGAATGGCCATATGGATGGCCATTAATGTCGGACAGTCCAAATCAATATTTTTTACATTGAAGGGCGGTGGCGTGTTTGTGGTGAGCGCAGCAGTGGGAATGACATCGGAATCTTCGGACATCAGCCAATTCTGGCGCTTGTCGTTGGGGGATTTTCCGAATTCCCGAATCAGCTTGAACATCGAGAGTTCTTCGCTTTTGGAGATATCCTGGACTTCGAGACTGGGATCTTCGAAATCAAATGCCTGAATATCGGACAGATTTTCGTCGAGGGATTCGGTTGGATTGGTATCAAAAAAGCGAGTAACTTCGATGGTTTGCGGCAGCTGAGGTTTGGATGGAGGGAGGATCAGCGTGTCCTCTTCGTACTGGATATGGAGCAGATGCTTGTCGATCCAGACTTTTGTATGTCCGGGATCGTATTCACAGTCGAGGTTGAGAATATCGATGAGACCCTGTATGGGGCTGAAAGAGATCGATGCCGTGGTCGCATCGAAAGCCAGATCGGACGGTGCGTTCGGAGAATTTTCGAGGAGGTGAACGGCTGTTTCGAGGAAATCAAAACACAGATCGACGGGAGATTTCGTGTGGATTCCGATGGTAAATATGCGTTCGAGTCTGAGAATGAGCGCGGTGGAGTAGATGGGAAGCGCGCTCAGCCGCATGGATAGCGTGGACTGTGCTGCCGGATAGAAGGTGTGCAGCCAGAGGGCATTTTGTTCATCAAAATCGAACGCAATCAGCTCAGAATTGATTTCATTGCCGGACTGAAGCGGGCTGAAAATCTGGGAAATAAAGTCTGTCGTACAGGCCGCATGCAGTTTTTTGAGCCGTCTTGATTTGTTTTTGGGGGCTTCGATCTGGAGCGTTTCGAGAAAGAACTGGTTATTGGGTGCGTAATTCTGGAGAATTTCGCAGCGTTTCCCGAGAATGTGTTCGGTGTGCAGCGGCAAAGAATCGTTAAATAGCGGCATATTGAGTGGGGAGTTGGGTGTTGGGTGTGGGGAGTTTAGTTGGAAGTCTTGGTACTTTACTTACCTGATTCATTGGCGAGGAACTTTGCGATTGCTTAACTCATAACTCCCAACTCATAACTCCCAACTCATAACTCCCAACTCATAACTACGGAATGATTTTGCCTTCGAGATCCCTGAAGGTCGGTTGCGGAAGAGCCATATCCTTAATTTGTTCAAGGATGGTGTTTTTGTCGCCGACCAGCGTGATGCTGATCTGATCGATGGTTGGGAATTCGCGTGCGATTTCGTTGAACTGTTCGAGCGTAAAGCTGTCGAGGCTTCGAGCGAAGGCATTGATGGCATCGACGGGCTTTTGATTGAGATACAGGCTGGAGATGGTTGCGAGTACTCCGGATTGTGTTTCGAACGACTGAACGAGTTCGGATTTCCAGGTTTCGCGGGCGCGTTCGAATTCTTCCTGCGTGAAGTCTCCTTTGGGGAGGCGATCGAGTTCATAGAGGAATTCCTTGAGCGCTGCGCCAGTGACTTCGGTGGCGACCTGCGAGGTCGAGAGCAGGACGCCTGCGAATTTCTGCGACGCGACGACGGCATTTGCGCCGTAGGAATAGCCTTTGTCCTCGCGGATATTCTGCATGAGCCTGCTCGTGAAGCTGCCGCCGAACGGGATGTTGATGAATTGCCAGGGGAGGGTTTTGAGCGAGGTGGCTACGATGGCTGGCTGATAGATGCGGATGACCGTCTGCGGGGCGTTGGGTTTGTCGACGATGGTGAGACGTCGGACGGGCGCGGGGACTTCTGGCTTGGGCATTTCGTCGGCAACCGGCGTGATATTCAGGGAACCGAACCGGCTGTTGAGCATTTTTTTGAGTTCATCGGCCGGAATGTTGCCGACTGCGATAAATGCTGCGCGCGATGGTGTGAATATCTGCTGATAGGCTTCCTGAATGTCTTTGAGGGACATGCCGGAGATGGTGTCGATGTAGCCGTCGGCGGATCTGGCGTAGGGATGGTCCTCGCCGAAATAGTCCCGATTAGAGGCGAGCTTTGCGATGGCGGTCGGCGCATCTTCGCGTTGTTTGAGGCCATTGAGTACGATTTTTTGGATGCGGTCGAATGCGCTCTGTTCAAAAGATGGTTTGAGCCAGATATCGGCGAGAATATCGAGTCCCTGTTCGAAGAACTGGGTCATGGACTGGAGCGTGATGGATGCGGCATCCTGAGTGATGGCCGGGGAAAGCGTGGCACCGATGAACTCAATTTCGTTGGATATCTGCTGCGCGGATTTTCCGTTCGCACCTTCCTTGAGCAGGATGGCGGTCATGGAGGAACGACCGGATTTGTCGGCAGGATCGATGGATGCGCCCTGGGTGAATACGACTTTCAGGCTCATGAGCGGAATGAGCGGGTTGTGTACGTACCAGACATCCATGCCGTTATCGAGTTTGAAGATTTCCGGTGTTGCATGCTGGAAGAGTTTTGCGGGGGGAATTTCTGGAAGACTGAAATCGGTATTCATGGTGTTTTGCACTGCGGAAACGGGCGTTTGTTCGCCGGAAGAAGTGGACTGACATGCATTCAGCGACAGCGATGCGGCTGCAATTATCAGAGTGAGACAATGGGCTGGTTTCATTGCTGTTCTCCGGATGGTGTGCGGGGGGTAACAATGAGGGCGCTTCTGCGGGAATCATCGCTGAAGATGAGTTTGATGACTTCCATGAGCGTCGCGGTCGTTGCCTGGCGGTAACGTCTGAGATCACCTGCGGGAAAGTCCGTATCGTGGGTGTAGAATGCGTAGCTGTTGAAGCTGTCGGCCCTCGAACCGATGGACTGGAGCTGCTTGACAAATGCGGTTTCGATGCCGTTTTTGGTGCGGGCAAATTCCTCTTCGGAAACGCCGTCCCTGGTAATCTTTGAGAGTTCATCCAGAATTTCGGCTTCGAGCGTTTCGACCGAAACGCCGGGCAGCGGCATGGCATCGATCATGAACACGGATGCAAGTCCCGAGATCTGGCCGCACGAAACGTTGGATGCCAGCTGCTTTTCGTAGACGAGGCGGTTGATGAGGCGCGAAGTCTGGCCTTTGCAAAGAATATTGGAGAGAATATCGAGTTCGGCATCGCCTTTGGCCATGAACGCCGGGGAGTGCCAGATAAGGGTAAGTTTGGGCACCTGGACGTCGTCCTGAATGGTATGTCTGGTTTTGACCGGTGCTGTGACCTGAGGAATTGCAGCGGTGACAGGTTTTGGACGTTTGGGAATGGCACCGAAATATTTGGTGATGAGCGACTTGGCTCGTTCGGAATCGAAATCGCCTCCGACGACGAGCGAGGCATTGGCCGGGACGTAGTAAGTATTGAAAAAGTCAGTGACATCCTGGATCGTTGCGTTTTTGATATCCTGAACGGAACCGATGACCGGATGGGCATAGGGATGGCCCTCGGGATAGAGGACGGTGGGCAAATCGAGCCACAGTTTGCCATAGGGCTGATTTTCGTAGGATTGTCTGCGTTCGTTCAGCACGACATCCCGCTGTTTATCGAGTTTTTCCTGGGTCATCGCATCCGCCAGATGCGCAAAGCGGTCGGCCTCAATGAACAACACGGTTTCGAGCATATTTTCGGGGGCTACCGTGTAATAATTCGTCACATCCTCGCGCGTGGATGCATTGTTCGAACCGCCGCCGCTCTCGAGCAGAATATCGATGTTGGGGACTTTTTCTGTTCCCATGAACATCAGATGCTCGAACAGATGCGCAAATCCGGTTCTGCCCGGCTGCTCGTCCTTCGAGCCGACGTCGAACCACAGATTGACGGTGATGATGGGAAGGGAGTTGTCGCGCAGCAAAAATACGCGCAGACCGTTATCTAGCGTGAACTGTTCGAACGGAATTTTGACATTTTCCTGTGTTTGCTGAGCCATATTGACCTCCTCGGCGGCAGCAGGTGAACCCATCGCCAGACAGATTGCCGCTGCGAAGCTGAGCATGAGTGTTGATAGTTTCATCGTGAATTATCCTTATGACTGGATTGGGATTGGAACGGTGCTATTGGCTGTGCCAATACGCACCGCACGGGCGCCGGCTATTGGCTGTGCCAATACGCCTGCGCTTCTTATGTGTCTTTGGCCGCATCGAGCCGTTCGAGCGCTTCGTTGATTTGGATTCCGGTTCGTGCGAGTTTGTCCTGGCATCGCTCGATGAGCTCTGTCGCTTCGTTGACGTATTTGAGCATATCGTCGATATCGCAGTCCTTCTGGCTGAGCAGATCGACGATCGTCTGAATGCGCTGTATATCCTGCGCGTAGGTGGATGCTGGGGGCGTTTTGTTTTCTTGCGCGGCCATGGTCTTATTCCTGTATAAAAACTAATCCCGGATCGAATCGACGGTGACATCGACGTGGCCATCGATGAGTCGGACGGTCAGCTTATCATGAAGAGAAACATCCTGAATTTTCGAAATGCTTTTTCCGCTTTTTCCCGTGAGCACAACAAATCCTCGCTCGAACTGTTTTCGCGGATCGAGCAGGGCAAGTTTGTCTTTTAGTATATCCAGATGCATTTTAATATTGTTTTGCGCATTGTTTGTGCGTTCCCGCAGAATGGCTGCATTTTGCCTCAGCCCGGCATTTTCTGTATGAATGCGCAAATCAGAAGCTGTTTTGATGCCGGATTTGAGTGAATCCAGATGCTGGCGTTCATTGGCACAGACCGCTTGCGCATTTTGTGCAATCTGGTTTTGCAGCATGCGCAGATAAGTGAGTTTTTCTTCGGTCTTGCGGTGTACCGCGAGTCTGATGTCGGCCTGATAATTGCGGATGTCGATATCGGCTTCATGACATCGTTGGAGTGATGCGGATTTGAGCGCATTCTTAAGGGCGGAGAGCGTTTTGTTGGCCTGTATATGTTTGTCTTTGAGCGCATTGGCGCATTTCATGGCGTGCTGCTGGAGCGCGTTCTGAGTTTCGGTGAGGATTCTGGCCGTTTCGGTATGGAGTGACTGGCTGGCGGTGTGCAGAAAAAGGTCGTGCGAGTTCATGATCTCGTTGAGCGCCTGGGCAACGGCTGTCGGAGTCTTGTGCCGAAGCGCAATTTCATCCAGAACAGTCCTGTCCTCTTCGTGTCCGACGCCGATGACGAATTTGAGCGGACAGTTTGCAATGAATTCGGCAATCGGAAAACTGTTGAAGCCCCCGAGTTCCGTGACGCCGCCGCCGCCCCGTATGATGATGCCCAGATCGAACTGATCGAATCCGATATGGCTTAACGCTTTGAATGCATTGAGAAATGAGGGTTCCAGGTGGTTGCCTTGCAGGCCGACCTGAAACAGCGTAATCCGAAACGGAAATCCCTCTTTCTGTAATTCAGTGACAAAATCTCGCCAGCCTGCTGCCGTCTGGTTCGAAAAAACCGCGAGACGGCCTGGAAAAACCGGCATCGGGATCGCGGCGTTTTTGTCGTGAATGCCCAGTTCCCTGAGTTTGGCTTCAATTTCGGCTTTTCGGCGATAAAATTCTCCCTCGGCAAATTGCTCGTCGATATCCTGGATGCAGAAGGAAACCTGACTTCCGGGGGCATAGTAATTGAGCGTTCCGGCGACCCGGATTTCCATGCCTTCCGCGAGTTTTGGAATCCGATTTTCCTGGATTTTCTGCGCAATCATCCTCCATGTATCGGCCCAGATAATGGCTTTGAGCTTGTCGGGGGATTTGGCATGGGAAGTACTGTCTATGAGGTCAAAATACAGATGGGGATTGGGGGATTTGAGACCGCAGATTTCGCCTCTGACCCATATTTTCTGACAAAAGGCGGCATTGATGGTTCCCTTGATCTCTTTGCTCAGTTCGGCAATGGAATAGGTATGTTCCACACAGGGAACGGGAGATGGCTGCGCGGTTTTGCCGGATGCCGGGACCTGAAAGGATGCCGAAGGGGCAGGGGGCGCGCTGAAAATGGCATATCCGAGGGTATCCAGCAGGGGCTTGATATTCTGGAAGCTGTCGTTGGGAACGAGCCATATTTTGTGTACAGTTTTGGGTTTTCCGGGAACGGGTTTGATCTGCGTATCCGCCCGGATATCGAGCATTGCCTTGTTCAGCCCCGAATCATCGGAATCGGAAACGGCCCAGACATTGTGTTTGGCCAGGAATGCGTACACCTTTTGTGGCTGAATTTCATAAATGATGTTGTCTTTCATTGTATGATCCGTACTCCTGGCTGTATTTTGAGCCCCATGCACTGTTATGTAACGAATGGCGCGAAGGGGAAAGAGTTTTTTTTAGTGGTTGGCGGTTAGTTTGTAATGCGCAATGCGTAATGGTTGGTTGTTAGAAGAGACGTTCCATGGAATGTCTGTACATAATAAAATCAGGCACGCCCCGTAGGGGCATCACATCAGAAGCGCCCTGTAGGGGCGCCTGAGTGAAACCCACGGTATGTGATGTTTGGATTCAGCAAATTGGGGTGAGCGCAGTGTAACCCCGGGAAATAGGGAATAATGAGTATTGGTTGGCAAAATGATTCACCGTGGAGCTTGTATTGCCCAAAAACAATAATATTGCGCACAAATGTATAATTTGATATTGAAAAAAATTGGTTTGTTACCGGAATAGTCCGGATTTTTTTTTTGTTTTTGCATAAAGGAAGTTTTTAGGTTCATGAAGCGGCGTCAGACAGGGCCCGGAGCTCCGGGAGATGAGAATCAGTACAGAATCAATCACCAAATCCGCATAGCTCAAATTCTGGTTATTGGTCCGGAAGGAGATAAGCTTGGTATTATGAGTCCTGATGAGGCACGTGCAATTGCTTCGGATCATGGACTTGATTTGGTGGAAGTGGCTCCCAATGCCAAACCGCCCGTCTGCAGGATCATGGATTTTGGCAAGTTCCGTTACGAACAGGCCAAGAAAGCAGCGAGTTCAAAAGCGGCAAAAGTGGATCTGAAAGAACTTCGTCTTCGTCCGAAAACAGATGATCATGATATGGAAACGATGGTGCGCAAAGCGAAAGGCTTTATTGCGCATGGAGATCGCGTTCGTCTGGTCATGCGTCTGCGCGGTCGTGAACAGTCGCACGCAGAGCTGTGGCTGACCAAAATGGAAGAGATCATGGCGCTCTTCAGTGATTGTGCGCAGGCTGCTCAGCCGGCCAGGATCGAAGGCAAGATGATTACGGCGACGATAGAACCGCTCAACAGCAGCGACAAGGATAAATCCGATAAATCCTCGGATAAGCCGGAACCGGCACCAGCTGCGAGTGAGGATTGATCACCGGAAAGCGGAATGGAATCATTCCGCTTTTTTTATTTACCATGCAATCATGGCAATCACAGAAGGCCATGCGACGGTTTGATTGCGCAGGAACAAGTGTGCCCATTGTGTGATGGAATCACATGATTCTTTTGATAAATGCAATTCGAGCTTGTCGATATAACTCGGTTTTGAAGCGTTATGCGAAAACCAGTGACTGAAAACCGAGGGCGTAATCGTCATGGTTCCGTCGAATTCCAGGCGTCGGAGACGGGCATTGAGATGCGCGATTTTGGCTGCATTTTCGAGTGATGTGAACGTAAACTGACTTCCCTGTTCTGAGCGCAGAAGCTGTTCTTCGGCATTTTTCCATGCCTGTGTCAGATTGGAATCGAGGTGCTTTGAACTGTCGATGAGTGCAGAAATTCTGGGCATGGAACCGGGCAGAATATTGGTGAAGGCGGCGTGTCCGTCGGGGCTGAGCATTTTTTGAACTGCGCAGAGCAGATCCGGCAAATCGTCCGTCAGATGCAGGAAATTTCTTCCGATGATGGCATCGAATGCGATATCTTCGAATGCTAGGATGGACTGCGGCGAAAAATCGTCGACAGACCGGATGACCGCACGTTCGATTTCCGGTTTTTGTTCCATGAGTTTTCGGAAGTTCTCGGCAGTTTGTGATGGGGTGACGAGACTGAATACACCGCCATCCGGGCATTGTCTGAGCGCTTCGAAGGTCAGAAGGCCGGATGCGGCGTTGATATCGAGGACTCGGGCGTTTGGGGAAAGCCGGGCGGCCTGGAAGATTTCTTCCCGAATGGCCTGCGCCCTTGCGGCTCCTCCGTCAAAAGTTCTTCCGATCCATCTCTCTTCCGAGGTCGATGTGTCATCGTCGCGACGTTCCTCGGTGAGAGCGAGCTGGGCTTCACGGTTTTGTATGACTTTTTCTGCGATGGTGGCTTCGTACCCCATGTTTGTCGGATGATAGAAGATCCTTCCCTGCAGGCCATCGGGCAAATACTGCTGTGCAACCCAGTGATCGCGGTAGGCATGGGGATACAGATATCCTTGTCCGTGCCCCAATCCATCCTTATCGCGGGATGCGTCCTTGAGGGGATTGGGAACTTCGTAGGAAGATTCTTTCTGAACGACTGACAGGGCGTCGAAGAAAGCCATGGAGGAATTGGATTTGGGGGCAGTAGCCAGATAGAGCGTGGCATGCGCCAGATGATATCTGCCCTCTGGCAATCCGATGCGATCGAATGCCTGGGCACAGGATTCGACGACACTGACGGCTTGCGGGTCAGCCAGACCGATATCTTCGCAGGCGCTGATCAGGAGTCTGCGAAAGATAAAATTCGGAGATTCGCCGGCCTGGACCATGCGTGCGAGCCAGTACAGGGCTGCATCAGGATCGCTTCCCCGAATGCTCTTGATAAAAGCACTGATCGTATCGAAGTGAGCGTCGCCTTCCTTGTCGTACAAAATGGCTCGCTGTTGGATGGATTCTTCAGCGACGGCAAGGGTGATCTCAATTTGACCGTTTTCGTCCATCGGAGTCGTCGTGACTGCAAGTTCGAGGGCATTCAGCAGTGCCCGGGCATCGCCATTGGCCACGTTGACGAGATGTGCGAGTGCTTCTTCCCGCATCGTAACATTGAGCAGGCCGTATCCGCGGTCAGGATCCCGCAGAGCCTGCATGACAATGCCGCGCAAGTCGGTTTCGGTCAGCGAAAGAAGCTGAAAAATGCGCGAACGACTGACGAGAGCCTTGTTGACTTCGAAATACGGATTCTCGGTGGTTGCGCCGATAAGCGTGATGGTTCCGTTTTCGACCCACGGCAGCAATGCATCCTGCTGGCTCTTGTTAAAGCGATGAACTTCGTCGACAAAGAGGATGCTTTTTCGGCCGATAAGTCCAAAGTTCTGTTTGGCAGAATCTATGGCATCCCGAATGTCTTTGACGCCGGCGAGCACGGCATTGATGGACAGAAATTTGGATTTAGTCGTGTTGGCGATGATTCTGGCGAGTGTCGTTTTTCCTGTACCTGGCGGACCGTAAAAGATGACGCTCGAGAGCTGATCTGCTTCGATAGCTCTGCGCAGCAATCTTCCTTTTGCAAGGATATGTTCCTGTCCCCAGAATTCATCGAGTGTCCGCGGCCGCATGCGTGCTGCCAGCGGTTCGTTGAGGTGTTCAGTCGTTTCTTTTCTGGTCGGGCGATCAAAAAGGGATGTCATGGATACGGAATAGGGAAATGGGATTCTATGAAACATGGATGCATTCAGCCGGGCATGTTTCGGCGGCTTCGCGGCATTCATCGCATGTAGCATCCTGTTTGATGAGAATGGCCTGTTCGTTTTCATTGAAGCCAAAGATTTTGTCATTGATGCTGACACATGCACCGCAGCTCAGGCATCTGTTCGTTTCGATATAGGGAAGTGCCGGCTGCTGCGGCTGCTCTGCGACCGGGGGGGTATCCTGCGGGGCTGCAGTCATTTCTTCTTTTGATGTTTCCTGAGGTGTGTCCTTGTAATCTTCAGCGAGTCCTTCGATGTATGCAGATTCTTCGCGCATGGCTTCGTTGAGATCGTAGGATTCCTCGGGGGAATTCTCGATCTGGATGTGTATTTCGCGCAGACATTGCGTAAGTACATTGGCCGTATTGCGCAGAACATTCTGCGATGTTTCGAGCTTTTCAGAAACATCGCTGAAGGCTTGCCGGGATGCTTCGAGTTTTTCGGAAACATCATCGAAGGCATGCTGTGACAATGCGTCGTTTTGAACGGGGGTGACGCGCGAGAGTTCCTTGAGGGCTTTCCAGCGCTGCATCCTGTCGATGCAGGCGTTGGCGACATCTCTCGTCATGATGCATTTGCGAAGCTGAGAATCGACGACGCCCCAGATGTATGGAATTTGCGGTTTGTCGAAAGACGGATTTTTGAGGAATTCACCGATTTCGATCAATTCATCATTCCATGCTTCATTGGGAAGAATGCGGAAGTATTTGTGGTAACCGGGTTCCAGTGCAAGCGCGTGGGCAAAAGTGAATGTGCCTTCCATTTGCCGGATGTTTCCATCTTCGTCGATGTACGAGAAGGAACATGTGGGCCAGATGAGATCGGGCTGTGGGTTGCCGTTAATGTTGAAGCGTTCGGAATGGTATTTATCGATGTTGGGGGTGTACTGGAACATGGGCGCAGTGCGTCCGTAATGGGCTGCTTCGAGCTGTACTCTGGCAGGCAGACGCCAAGACCATGTGGGGCAGGCAACGACTGTGATTGCGGGCCTGAGGTACTGGTTCATGCGGGCGAGATTGGCCACGAGATGATCGGGTCTTGCAAGCGTGGACTGAGCGACGAATGCTTCGCGGAATGCGGTGGCAAGATAACTGAATCCCGGGTCGTAACTGGGCTGGCTGGTAACGGGATCCGTGCTCATCGCTTTGGAAGTCGATTCAAAGACGAGGACATCGAGCGGCTTTCCGGCACGAATCAGACGTGACAACGGGGATAGCTGTGCGTAGAGATGGGCGGTGGTTTCGGCGATACAAATGACAGGCAGCAGCCGCAGCTCATCTTCGGAGAGATCCTGCCAGGTAAAATGTTCAAGAATATCGCCGTGATAGTTGGGATCAAACGCGTTGTCGATATCGAGGCGGGCAATTCTCATGGCTTTGAATGCCTCGATATGTTTTTGGCTGATGGCATCGAACAGCCCGTTTGCGACAGCGATGGGTTCATTGTGACAGACCGTGCGAACCCGGTCGTAAGTCGTTTTGACCTGAATTTCGGGGGGATAGGTGAAGATGAGATCGTCGGATGATTCGATGGATTTGAGGAAGGATTCGAGGGTTTTAAGGGTATCGAACATCCGCGTGAGCCGCTCGGGATCGTGCTGTTTGTGGCCGCAGTGACGGTGCTGCAGATCATGCGCTATTTCGTTTGTGTCGAGCAATTCTGTGGCGTCTGGACCAAATGCATCTTTGAGCACCGATTCAGACATACCGAAGGGCCCGTAAGCATCATCGACGCGGAGCTTTTCGCGCAGCTGAGTGACCAGTGTTCGGATTTCTGCACCGACGTCATGCATGCGGCTGCGGCGCGCAGCACGAACCGAAAGAACGTACAAATCGAGCAGCGTATGAGGATTCAGACCGACGAGGTGACATTCCGAATCCAGGCCGGCGATGAATTCCCGTATTCCCGAGAAAATGAAGGTATCGAAGTCCGGATAAAGCCTGTGCACGGATTCGAGAGCTTCGTTGAGCAGTGTTTTGGCCGGAGTGATATGCAATGAGGCATCGGCAATTTTTTCGGCACAGGCGATGTATTGTGTCAGCGATTGCGCAGCCTGCGGGCGATCAGAAAGATCGCCGAATTTTGACCGCAGGGTTTCATCCAGCCGCTGCGTCTGAAGTTTGGGATTTCCGGTTATTCGCGTAACGATCAGCGGATAGAAGTGTTCTCTTTCGAGGGATTCGAGGTACGGGTTAAGGGCTGCCGGACGGATGGAAAGGCCGGGAAGCGGGTGATGATGGGCGTCTGTAGACTGCCCGCGGACGAAGAAATTTCGGACGCTTGAACGCCAGTCAGCGGAATTTGTACGATTCCGGACACTTGGCAGCATCCTCGGCAGATTGATTTGCGGCGCAAAATAGGGATCGAATCGGTCGCTTTGTTTAACGGAACGATCGACTTCAGAAAACGAAGTTGAACCGATCATGAGGCGGTTGAATGCTTCGCCGGAAAGGATGCGGTTCTTCGGAAGTGCCTGAAAATCGAGATTCTCCTGTGCGCGCTTGGCAAAAAGCCCGAGCAGAGCTCCGTGAACGACGTACGAACCGTATTTGTCGATCATCTGGTATTCGTTAAGTAGCGATCCCGGGAGAAAATAGACGGAGATATCTTTTTTCTCTATCGTATTTTTCATGTCGAAACTGAAGAGCGGCCAGATGGATGCTTCTTCGACGCTTCTGCCGAGGACGAGAATGATGCCATGTGGGGCGACATCATTGAGTATATCCTGAATGTCGATAAGTCCGGGATGGGACAGGAAAAGGAGATCAATGAGTCTTTTTTCTGTTCCCTGGTGTTTTGATCGCGTTTTTTCGATGCCGATCGAGTTGATGAGGGGGTGAGTACTTTTGGTGGGAAACGCTGAATATCCGTTCATTTTGGAGAGTTCAGCTGCCAGATCGAACAGCAGTCCGCGGCTCATCTGGCCACCGGGGGCAGCCCCGATCACAAAACCGGAAGAAACGGAATCATTATCGAAGGCAGATTCGAGGTCTCCGGGGGCGATATTCAGGATTGAAGCGAGTTTTTCGAAACGCGATTCTTTTTGCATGGGGATGTACAGAAGCTGCCAGCTGACGCTGAACGACGTCTGTATTTCATGCAAACCGGACAGAATGAAGGATTGTTCGGAGATATCGTCCTCGCCGAGGACAATGATATGCTTTTGATTGTGCAGGAGTCCGGTAATCTCGTGTTCCGGGAATGGCTTGATGAGTTTTAGAATGAGGTATCCGGCAGAAAACCCGATTTCGTTGAGTTTTTTGCACAAAATATCTGCATGTTCCCGATACCGTCCGGTTGTGACGAAGCAAATGCCGTCATCCTGTATGGATTCAGCTTCGAAGATATTGAGGTCGATGGAAAAGAGTGGATTAAACCGTTCGAAACTGTTCCGTATAATCGAGATAATGGCATTTTCGTCGATGAAATTCGGGAAGGATGTCTGACCGATTGGGGTGATCATATCGATCATTTCGCGCGTTGGCATTCTGGCGCCTTCGAGGCGCTGAGCGAGTGTGTCATCGACAGAGCAGAGCCCCGGGATATTGAGTTTTGCTGCGATATCATGGGCGATGAGGCAGTGATAGACGGCTTCCTGGGCGGATGCGGCCTGGAGTTCGAACGGCATTTTGAGTTCGAGAGCATCCAAGAGATGTCGTTCGCGGTGGCAGACCAGCGTGGATGACGTTGCCGGCAGCGAAAGATCCGGAATGTCCTGACTGAGGAGAGCGGCAGATCTCTGATTGAGGATGGAAAAGCCTTCGGCTTCAGCAATGGAAGGGCGAGCTCCTGCCTGACAAATGAGGGATTCTGTCATACTGATGAGTCTTCGGGTGGAGCGAACAAACCATTTGTCGAGCAGTTCAAAAGATTCCATGGATTGCAACTATAGGCTGGGCAGCGTCAGAGTTATTGTATGTCTTTATCTGCGCTGTTGTGATGTATGAATGACTGCCGGGGGATGCCAGCAATATGTGGTGGTTTTAATCCTTTTGTGTGTCAGTGTGAAATAAAAAGGCGGCACGTATGCCAATGAGCATAGTGCCGCCGCGCACGACGTATCGCCGCGCGGAGGCGGCGATAGTGTGCGCCCAAAAGACAATAATAGATTGAAAAATAGCAAATTAGATGTGTGATTGATGGCTGGTAATTTCGGCAGTGTTGGTGTAAAGATGGCTGAGTTTTGTGTGTGGTGTTCTGGTCTTGTGGGTTTATTTCTGAATGTTTCAACGGGTTGGACAATTTCCTGGTTACGTTGTGCGAGAGACGCTGGATTCGCCGCGTTACTATGAGTACTATCTTGCGACAGCCGAGGAGGATAGCAGTCGTTGGTACAATATCATTGCGTTGAGCAAGGAATTGTGCGGGACTGCGGAGCTTCGGCTTTGTTTCCAGGATGCCTGTCGCCGTTATTCGCATATTCAGATGCCGGGGCTTATTCCGCTCTGCGAACTTGGGCTGAGCCGTTCGCAGGGGGCGTATGCGGTTTATCCCTATGAGTGGGCGCATCTGTCGATTGGTGAGATGTCGCAGCTGGCCGGCAAGGGCGGCAATACACTGAGTCCGGCATTTTTTGCGTCGGTGCTCAGAGATGCCGTCAATGTTCTGGACGAAGCCTATCAGAGGCAGCTGACTCATTTTTCGCTGATACCGCCGTATATTTTGATGTCGCAGACGGGTGAAGTCTATGTGAAGGGATTCGTCGAGGCTGAGATGCGTCGTCGATTCCGCTTTGACTCGGAAATGAATGAAAAGTTCGACACGCCCGAATGGAGACGCCACGAAGCAGTGAGCGTTGAAAGCGATGTCTATTCGGTTGGTGCTCTGCTTTATCAATGCATTACAAGTGAATTTCAGCCGGATGAATGGGAACCTCGCTGGATGGGGATGATGGATGTGCTGAACCGGTCGAATATTCCCGGTGAGTCACTGAAGATTGCGATAGAGTTTTTCCACCATACACTTGCGGAGCGTCCGCAGCAGCGTTTTGGATCCTATCGTCAGCTTGCGCAGGCACTTGAGGAGATTATCCTGGCGTTTGGGACTTATCAGCCGCCGGAAGTCCGCATGGATATCATGCGGGGGCATTTTGATGATTTTCCGCCGGTGCTGACAACGGAGAGTGTGGAATTTCGGAGTGACGTCATCAATCTCATTACGGGAGATGAAGCCTGTATTTCAGTGGAAGTGCCATCGAGTGACCGCAACAGATCGCTGCATGCCAGAGGGCCGGAATCATCAGAAACGCCGGTTGAGCGGTCGTCGGGCGGGGATATCGTTTTTGAAGACACGCTGACATCTCCGGCCATTGAAGGCTTTGAAACGCGCGTTGTCCATCGCAGTTCCAACAGTTTCTGGACGATCAATTCGGGTCTGAGGACTGCTGTGACGATTTCTCCGGCAGAGGTTCTGGCGCGTTCGCGCTATCAGATTCTGGATGAGCTGGGGTCTGGCGGAACCGGGACGGTCTATAAGGTTCTGGATACGATTCTGACGGAGATTCTTGCGCTCAAGGTGCTTCGTCCGGAGCTTGTTTCGGATGCGGCCTGGCTTCAGCGTTTTAAACGCGAATTGAAAATTACGCGGGATCTGGAGCATGCCTATATTCTTCCTGCTTATCATCTGGAGCAGCTCGAAGGATTGTATTTCTTTACGATGCGCTACATCAACGGCAAGAATCTGAGTCAGCATCTGAAGGAATCACCGCTGCCGCTGATGATGAGCCTGAGGCTGTTGATACAGGTTGCAGAAGCACTTGTGGCTGCACATGACAGGGGCGTCATCCATCGCGATTTAAAACCCGCGAATATCATGATAGAAGCGGATTCGTTTCATCCGTATCTGATGGACTTCGGCATCGCGAGTACGATGGATATGCCGTGTGCAAATATTCCTGGCCAGGGGATTGGGACGCCATTTTATATGGCTCCGGAACAGTCCCGTGGTGAGCCGATTACGGTTCAGGCGGATGTGTTTTCGTTCGGCGTCGTATGTTATGAGTGTTTTACTCAGCGTCTGCCTTATAATGGTTCGAATGCAGTTGCAATTTATACGGCTCAGATGTCGGGCATTTTTGAACCGATTCGTCAGATTAATCCCATGGTTCCGGTTTCGATAGCCCAGCTGGTCGAATCCTGCCTTTCGCCGAATCCCTATGACAGACCGGCTTCGATGCGCGTCGTTCTGGATGGTCTGGGCAGGATGGGCTGATATCTGGCAGGAAACCGTGCAGTGCTTTGATGAGGGACTGCGTGTTTCCGGGGGGATTGGGGTTGTCGTGCAACTGAACGGGAGGAGGATAGTATGGAAAAACCAAAGGTCATCTGTATTGATTTGGATGGTGTACTGGTCGATATGCACTATGGCCTGGTGAAGTTGTTTGGGGACGATCCTGCAAGTTATACGGAAGCCCAGTGGGCGGAAGTCGGAGAGTGGGGATTGTCGATACCCAAGGGAGATTTTTGGGGAAAAGTGCGTTCACAGGGAATTCAGTGGTGGCTGAATCTGCCCAAGCTTCCGTGGACGGATGAGCTGTGGGAAACGGCACAGAAAACCGGTGCGACCTGCGTGGTTCTGACGACACCGGCTCCTTTTCCTGAGAGTTCGTATGGCAAGTGGCAATGGGTTTATGAGAACCTGCACACGAAAAATGTATTAATTGGTCAACCCAAGGAAATCTGTGCTCAACCCGGAACATGGCTGATCGATGATCGCGCGGGTTATGGTCCGCGCTGGGAATCCCGCGGTGGGCGGCTGCTTTCGCTCAAGCGCCCGTGGAATCGGGATGGGCTGGATATTACTGAAATATTGAAGATACTTCGGGAGGCATGATCCAAATGACGGCGACAATTCTCGATGGAAAAGCGGTTTCGCTTTCAATTCAGAACGATATTCGTGAAAAAGTTTTATCTCATTTTTCGCCGGAAACGGCGCCCAGACTGTGTGTCATTCTGGTGGGTGAGAATCCGGCAAGTGCGAGTTATGTTCGCACGAAGTGCAAAATGGCGGAGAAGCTTGGATTTCGTCACGAAGTATTTCATTTTGATGAAGATGTGAGCTCCGCTGAAGTGGAGGAGCGGATAGATGCCTGCAATGCGGATCCGGAATGTGATGCTGTATTTGTTCAGCTTCCGCTGCCGAAGCATCTGGATGCGGTTGCATTGCCGAACCGCGTTCGGGCCGATAAGGATGCCGATGGACTGACGCGGGCGGCGATGGGGGCACTGCTGCTCGGGGAATCGAATGCGTTTGAGCCGTGTACGCCGCGCGGGATCATTCGTCTTCTGGATGCGTATCATCTGGATTTGACAGGATTGGATGCCGTGGTTATCGGCCGGAGCAATATCGTTGGAAAACCCATGAGTCTGATGCTTCAGCGGCGCAATGCGACGGTGACGATGTGTCATACCCGTACGAAGGATCTTGCATCCCATGTGCGTCGCGCGGATTTGATCGTCGTTGCGGCAGGTTCTCCGGAACTCGTCAAAGGAGACTGGATTAAGCCGGGCGCGATCGTTGTGGACTGCGGGTTTACGAAAACGCCGGACGGCGTAATTCACGGCGATGTGGATTTTGGCCCGGCGTCTGAAGTGGCGAGCTATATTACGCCGGTTCCCGGCGGCGTTGGGCCCATGACCGTGATCAGTCTGATGGAACAGACGCTCGAGAGTGCTTTGAAACGACGTGGCGGCAAAGCATAAAGTGTCTGCGCGTATGCCGCAGGCATAGCGCAGACGGGCAGGCCGTATCGCGCATCTGCGCGAAAGGCTGCCCCGCCAAAGAATTACCAGCGAATACGAATGCGATTGCCATCGCGAACGATGACGAGTTGTGAGTCGGTGCAGGATTCTGCATAATCGCCGCGCTGCGTACCATATTTTTTGTTCGAAGAATCGAGCTGGATGGCAGCACTGTCCTGAATATGCGGCATTTGATGGGCTGTGAGGCAGTCGGCGAGTCCGGGCATGGGGGTATCGGGGAGGCGAAGTTCGAGTTCGGACGTGCCTTCCGAAAAGTGCATTTGCGTGTGTCCGTGCTGCCAGTGGTAGACATGGAGTGTCGTATTGGGAATGGCAGTCAGATGAATGCGGCCGGTTTCGTCCGTTTCTAACTGTTGATTGCCCATGTCGATGCGGGCGTAGGGAATGGCTGCACCGAATGCGTCCAGAACGACGCATGAACGTGTAATAACATGGGGGAATTTCAGGGATTCGGGCACTTCCGAAAGCTGAAATTCCTGTGTAATCGTTCGCTGGGGCGATGCCGTACACTGGATTTTGTGGGGGACGTCGGCCTGATGTCGTGCGACGAGGTGTCCATCGGTGACCTGAATCGTTTCGCTGAGGACGGAGGATGAACCGGATTCAGTGAAAGTCGAATTCAGCGTGCATGTGACGTCGGAAACGGGTTCACCGGTTTGTTCGTCGATCATCGCAATTTGAATGTCCTGACCAGTGGACAGATAGATTTCGGCAGCAGGCTTGTCGAGCGTGATAAACTGGCGGTGATGGGTATAATCGGGATGAAAAACATCGATCCAGAAAGATTTGGGGCAGAATTCGAGGGTTGCCTTTCCCTGGGAATCTGTTTTGGCAAGACAAAGTGGGTGGGACTTTTGCTGTTCGGAAGAGGCCAGGCTCAGTGTGGCATTCTGGAGTGGGACATTATCCCGGTTGAAGAGTGAGATGGTGATGGAATCCGAAACGGCCTGATCGAGCGTGAGGATGATTTCGTCGTGATCCTGTATGGAGCGTTCGACGCGGAGTGGGGCGTAACTGTCTGAAAATGCAAAGAAAACGACTTTTTCCGGGAGCGTTTTAAGTTCGAGGGATCCGGTTTTGGGTGTTTTGATGGACGAAACTTCATAACCGGTTTCTGCATCCAGAATGGTCAGATCTGCGGAAATGGCAACGTGTTCCTGAGATTCTACCCGGATCCAGGCGTGTTTCGGGGGCTTCGTCGTGAGGGTGACTTCCGGGAGATCTCTGGTATTGACGGCATCCAGGGACAGCCATGCAGAAGGAGCATAGCTGCTGTGTTCTGCGAATATGCGGATCTTGCCGGGAGGAAGGGGGGTAACGCGAAATCTGCCGTTTTCGGAGGTCGACCAGGAACTTCGCGAGGAAGACCACTCGTCCTGGGAATGCCTTGCTATGCCGGATATGTTGCGGGGCTGATCGATGTCGGAGCTCCAGAGACTGCCATCGGGGCGTTCGATTTCGACGTGGAGGTGTGCATTATTGATGGGAGCAGATTGCGGGGACAAAACCGTGCCGGACAGGGACAGGCCGGGATCGAGTTCGACGACGTATTCCTGCCGGGTATCAGCTGTGCCAGTAATTTTTTGCGGCGCAGCCGGAAGATATCCATCTGCGCGCATGGTGATGACGTAGTTTTCACCGGGGATGACGGGAAATACGGCGTAGCCGTCATCATCCGTGACTTTTGTGTAGGAAATCAGGTGGACGGAATCATCCGAAAGGGTGATTCGGACATCCGGAATGGGTTCATCGTTGGTCGTATCCAGTGCGAGTATATCCTGGAGTTCTGCGGCGTGGAGTTCAAATTCTTCGTGCGAGCAGCCGAAAACATTGGTCGCTTCCAGATTTTCTTTGGAAACCGGGATGACCTGTGACATCACGGATTCTCCGATGGCCCAGAAAATACCATTCTCCGCAGGCTCGAAGAAGCAACACTGATTCTGAATATGATTGAATTGGGAACGTGATGGCGGGTACTGTCCGGCGTGTGCCAGAACGCAGGTAATTTCCTGATCTTTGGAGAGCGCTGCTGTTTGTTCTGTCGGGCGGAAACAGACTCCCGGATGCCAGCGAATGAGCGCGGGCAGACTGGTCGCTTCCAGCTGCTGGACAAATTGCATTATCGAAATGGGGGCAAGCAGGGGGAGAATGAGCAAAATGAACATGACATCCTCAACCTGATTTTGTCCTTGTCAGAGGAAATATGGCGATGACAGCGATGATTGTCCAAAGCAAAAGGATGGAAATGAGAATTTCTTTCCAGGGAATTTGTTTGAACAGGGGTTCGTTGGAATCCATCCAGTCCGTCCATTTTTGGCGCGACTGTTCAATGCTTTTTTGAATGGTTTCCTGCCATTCAGGGGATTCGGGTTCATCGGAAATGACGGGGGCGGACCACTGGAATGCCGGTTCATACAAGTGAATCGTGCATGCTTGTTTTGCCGGACACATGGAGTCCAGAATGGCATGGAGGAATTTTGAATTGTCGAGCGTATTCATCATGAGTTCTGTCCATGTACTTTCGTCTCGGATGATGACGGCGGTTCCGGAATTTTCAGTATGAGGATTTCGGAAAGCAAAGACAAGGTGAAAACTCGTATGTCCCTGTTCATGTACGACGATGGGGGAGGGATGATTGAATGCGATCTGCCATTGCGAGGTATCGCCGGCAAACTCAAGATCCCGGATGAAATCCCTGGTTGGAGGAATGACGGGGAGCGCCTGGCTTCCATTGATATGTGATGCCTGCTGAATTGCCGGGGAATCGATGGTTATGGCACGTTTATCGAACAGATTCCGATACCATTCGAGCGTCGTATCAGACTCATCAAATACGAGGATACTGGATCCCGAAGCCAGAATATCGAGGACTGTCTGAAGTGAGACGGCTGGGGGATTCGGCCATATCAGGAGGTGCGCAGGATTGGCATGGATTTGTTCAATGCTGCCTTCATCCTGGTAAAGCGTTTGTGGTGATTGTTGATTTATCCAATGTGCGAATGCATATCCACCCTGCCAGGAGTTGCTGCAGTATGCCGAATTGGACAACTGACAATCCGGCCACTCGGTTCCCTGGGCCACATTGGGATTCCAAAAGAGGATTCCCGTTATGGCGAGTGGAATGAGGATGAATGCATTGCGGATGATGTGCAAAGGTTCACGAACCATTCATTATATTAAATGGTAATAATGCATGGCCATCGCGATTCCCAGAGCAATGACAACGATGATGAGGAATATCAGGAGGAACTTCTGGCCCTTGCTGAATTTGCTGGGTGCCTTGAAGTGCGTGGATGTGTGGGCGACGACATCAGCTTTTTGCGGGGCATTGATATTTGGTGATTTGCCGGTTTTGGTTTTTGACTTGGCTTCTGCTGCATTCCTGACGAGAGAAGAATTCGGTGAATCGTCAGACTGGCTGTCCTGGGATTCGTCTTCCGGTGGAAATGCAACAGGATCATTGGGATCATACTGGATGTCGTGTTTGAGTTCGCACTCGAATTCGATAACGGTTGCCTGCTGGATGCGATCCAGCATGGTCGTGACGGTTGCCCGTTCGGATGAAGAATTCTTAATGACTTCTTCGATGGAAGAGTTGACGCCCTGTCCGGTTTGCCCAAAACTGATGGTGGCATAATTCGGACGCATCATGACGCGCGTTGGAGCATCATCTTCCTCGTCATCGCTCTGCAGTTCGGCTTCGAGATTTTTGATACTGGCGAATTTGTCTTCGGGTTTATCCGGCTGCGCAGGTGCCTGTTCCTCGGGTGCGGCCTCGGCGGATGAATTGTCTACCTCTGCGGCCTCGGCGGATGAATTGTCTACCTCGTCCTGCAGAGCCATTGGAGCTGCGAGGATATCGGTTTTGCATTCGTCCTCGTGCTGATGTGCGGATTTGATACGCTGCATGCCGACGAGGGCCTGAGGCAATGTGGTTACTTTGGTAATATCATCGTCATCTTCGGGGCCGAGGGCAGGGATTGCGGTCAGGGATGTCAGGGAGCACAAAAGGCTCGAGCGTTCATTCTGTTCGAGCGTCTCGAACATCGAACTCCAGACGCCTGAGTTTTCGGGCTTTTCCTCATGAATACTTGAGATGCTTTTTATGGCAGATTCAAAACCGACGAGGTCGCCGACGTAGACTTCGCCCTGACGGTCGTCAATTTCGAGCAGCGCAGCTTCGAGATCGAGGCTGAACGCAAGGATGGTTGGGTATGCGTCGATTCTGAGTGCGAGTGCGCGTTCCATGGCCTGTTGAAGAATGCCGCCGCGCAGGGATTGCGGCAGCAGACCGGTGGCTTCGAAGCTGTCGATTCCGGATTCACCGCTGACCAATCCCATCAGAATGATGGCAATACCATAGATATCAACGGCAGCAGGGCTCATGCCTTCCAGGTCGAACGTATAGTCGAACCAGTCGATATCGTATCTGAGCGAGGGGGGCAAAGCCTGGGCTACGCCGAGTCCCATCATTCTCAGACCAAAGGCAACTCCCGAACGCTCAAGAAGAACGGACTGAGGCGTAATGCGGCCATTGTAAATGTCCTTTTCGTGCGCCTGCTGCAGTATCTTGAGCAAAGAGATGATGCGTTTGAGGGCTTCGGGAAGGGCTACGCGTTCCCGGCGTTCAAGCCACTCAAACATGTATTCACCCAATGGAAATGGCTCTGAAAAATATAAAAACTCTTCAAAACGACCGCAGCGCGTTTCGAGCTTGAGGTTATCTTTATAGAACTCAACGACTTTTTGCAGAACTTCGAGGGAGGCATCCTCAATATCCGGCAAAAGATGAACCAGTGTATGCCCACTGTCAGTGTCGGATGCCAGGTAGAGTGCAATGCTGTTATGGGTATAAAGCAGCGAATCAAGTGTGATTTCCGGACAGATTTGAACACCGTTTTTGAGTTCTCTTAGACGCATATTGCTTTCCCGTATTTTGCTGATCTGCAATGAGCAGACTCAAGACACGCCTTCCTTGCGGAGGACAGTCTTTGGCATATCGAACTGATTATATCATATTATATCCACGTTTTAGGGTAAAGTATAAAGACCGTATTCCGGAAGATGTTTGCTCAATTTTTTCTTTCTAAAACATCGCATTTATCGTTAGTATTACCATACAGTGATCGGAAATTCCGGATATTCGGATGAATCCCGGTTTTCCGGTTTTGTCAGTTCCACGATTTCCATTTACAGGACGGATGATTTCGAAACGGGCATTCGTTTTGATGTTTGATTGTTGCTCCAGGATTGTTATGAAAAAATCTCTGATAATTACAGGTATCATTGCCGCAATGTGTCTCGTGGGATGCTCCAAAAAGCAAACTCCCGAAAACGTCGAAACCGCTGTTTCCGAGAACCAGACTGCGGAAAATTCCGATAATGCCAACGTTCCGGCTCCCAAAGCTGCCCCAAAAGAGTGTGTCGTGAGTTCTGATGCGGCAATCGAAATGGCTGCATGGAGCGATGCCAATAACAATTTCGGTCTGAATATGCTCAGAAATATGCAGGAAGGTTCGGCTGTCGTTTCTCCTTTCTCGGCACAGAGAGCTTTGGGAATGGTCTACGAAGGTGCATGCGGAACCACAATTTCCGAGATGAGAAAGGCTCTTGGGCTGCCGGATGCAAAGAATTTGAGCGAAATGGGTAAAGATGTCGAGAAGGCAATGGCTGAGTCTGCCTCTGACGAAAATGTTACGGTCACGATAGACAATCGCATCTGGGTTGAAAAAACGAGCAATCTTTTGCCTGATTATATGGAGCGTGTATCTGCAGCCTACGACGTTAAGCCGCGTCAGCTCGATTTCATCGGCGATACGGAAAATGCCCGCAAAACCATCAATGCTGACGTTGCAGAATCCACTCAGGGCAAAATCCAGGATATTCTGCCTCCGGGTATTCTCAGCTCACTGACGCGCGTCGTTTTGACCAATGCCATCTATTTTAAGGCCCCATGGTTTGATTCGTTCAGTGAATCGGCAACGCAAAAGGCCGATTTTAAAACGCACGACGGCGTCATCCAGGTCGATATGATGCAGCATAACAAAAAGCATCGCGTCTATCTGGATAATGAAGCTTTTATCGCAGTGGATTTGTCATTCATCGGCGGTTATTCGCTGTTTGTCATCCTGCCGAAAGTTGCCGATGGCGTCGATGTCGACGAAGCCCTGAATAAGGTTACCGCGACTTTGACCGCAGAAGAGATTCGCAAAATGCGCGAAGCAATGTCGAGTCGCATGGTGAAGCTGAAAATGCCGAAATTCCGCATCGAAACGAGCCTTTCCCTCAGGCAGATGCTGAATTCTCTCGGCATGACGACGGCTTTTACACACGATGCAGATTTCTCGCGCATGTCTGATTCCGACGAACTCATGATTTCCGAGGTGCTTCAAAAAGCTTACATCGATGTGAACGAAAAAGGTGCCGAAGCTGCTGCCGCAACCGCAGTGGTTATGCGGACAAAGGCAATGCTTCCGCCTCCCTCGAATCCGATCGAAATTGTCGTCGATCACCCCTTCTTGTTCTTCCTGATGGAAACCGATACCAATACCGCTCTCTTCATGGGGCGCGTCAATAAAATTTAATCTGGCACTCGCCTATGGGCGCTGCAAATGGCAGACGCCCATACGGCTCGCCCTGGGCGCCGCTATGGGAAATGGCTTTTCAAGCCTTCCCCATACGCGGCGCCTCTTTTTTATTGGTGAGGTGTTCCCGGAAAAAAGCAAAACTACTTTTTGGCCGAAATCACAGTTCTCTGGGCTTCATCCACCGCGAGGCAGAATTCCCTGAATTCCGCATACTGATCAAGCTGGATGCGCTGAGGACGGATTTGTATGGATTCTTTGACTTCGAGGGTCTCGGCGTTGAGTTGGGTATGACGGCTGAATTTGCCGAATTTTGTCTCCAGACTGATGTCCTGCAGTGTCGTCGTATCCCAGGTATAACCGGCAGGAGCATGGAACGTGAGCGTTCGTTCCGAAAGCATGTCGGAATCGATGAGTACAGGATATTTCCTTTGGGAAGGCGGAAGCTGGGCAAACTGATTGACGAGATTATATGCGAATATGCGCGAAATAATATCCAGCTTACCATCTGATGCTGCGGCAAAACTCGCGATATCGAAATCGTAGTGCAGTGTCAGGGGCTTATTCTTGTCGTCGAGCTGTTCGTGCTCCAGGCGCGTCAGTTCGATGCGGCCATAGTTATTGGCAAGGCTGTTCTGAACGACCTGCTGGGCTTTGTCATTATCGTTTTTGACCGTATTGAGAAAGTTGCGCATGACGAGAGCCCGGGAGCCTCTCATGACTTCAGTCGATTTTGCTTTGGCTGTGCCGTCTTCAGAAATTTCGTATTGAATAGCGATCGTTGCTCTCTGCAGTTCCGGATTCTCCTGGCGCGAAATGAATCTTTCGTAGGCGGGATCGACGGGAATGACCGTCTGTCCCTGAAGATCTGCCGATAAGTAGTCAAAGGGGATATAATCTTCTGTCGGCTGAAGATATGCCGGTCCCTTTTCGGTTTCGACGACGAGCAGGGTGACATAGGCATTTTCGTACATGGAAGGCAGCTGTTCGCTGTTTTCCGGTGCCAGGATGGAGTGTACGAGCGCAAAATAATTCGGAATGTCGGCAATATCGTAGAGCGATTTCAGGGTAATGAATCGCGAACCGGTTCCACGCGTGATGGAATTCGTCGCGGTTTCGTCATCATTGGTGCGCATCGTTTCACTTTCGTCGATGCTTTCAACGACTTGATCGTAGATGGCTCTCGCATGTTCCCAGACCGAATCGCCTTCGGGAACGGCAAGTTTATCGTAAAATCTCTGAACGTATGGGGTTACGCGCGTTTGGCGTGTAATGGATTCATGGAGTCCCTGGCGGATGTAATCCCAGTCGTAATGATAATAAACCTGGATATTGGGTATCAGATCGATAGGAGAGGCCGCACGCGGTTCAGGAATGAATACCGGGATGTTTTCTCGTTTTGCCGAGCAACGCATGAATTCGCCAACCGGTGCACAGGATTGCTGAATCTGATTCCGGGGGCCGGATTCCACGATCTCGACATGCCAGTCTTTGGGGTATTCAAACACATACTCCGAGCGGACGAGCGGGCTCTGGTTGGAACCATAGAAAAATGTATCGGTTGCAACTCGGGGAATGTAGCGCGAAGCCGCTGGTTCGAATGTCAGATATTCGACTTCAACATAGTCGCCGACTTCGAGGTTGGGGGCAGTGACAGAATCTTTAAAATCGATGGTTTCCGGTTCGACGATTTCGAATGTTCCATCTTTTATCGTACGGATTCTGAGAACTGATGCGTGGGAGGGAAGATAGATTTCGCCGACCTCATTTTTGCCTTCTTTGCTCAGAACGCGCGAAATCTGATGCGTCAGTCCCAGTTTTGCACCCGTGGGGAAAATCCGGGTGGCTGCATAATCCAGGAGCATGACGGAGCTGCCGGCATCGTCTCGGTTCTGTGCGAGATATTCTTTGATGGTATTCATGCCGTCAATGCGCAGTTCACTCAAAGGACGATCCTGGTGGTGCTGCCATTCCATATTTCTGAAAACTTCTGCGACAGGATAGAGCTCGAGAATCTTTGCCAAAACGTTTTCGGCTTCCTTTTCGTGTCCGGCGGCGCGCAGATTATCTATCAATACCAGCGCCGATTCTGTCGAAATATTGGGATAATAGCCTTTTGACACGGCATCGAGGAGTTCGAGAAATTCGCGCGCAGCACTTTCTGGGGCCGTCGGAGATTTGGCCAGAATGGCTTCCAGGCGGATTGAGCTGTCGTTGGGATTGTCTTTGGCGAGCTGATCGAGCGCATTGAACCAGCGCGATTTTTCAGCGGCATCATTGCCTTCCAGCTTTGAATAGGCGCGAACGATGGATGGACAGGACTGGATTCGCGGAGACAGCTGCTCGAACGATGTATAGGCATTGCGCTGCGTCTGGATGTTAAATGCATTGACTGCGAGCGAACAGGAATTCGGTGCCTTCTGCATGGCTTTGAGGGCATATTCCTTCGAAATGTCATACCATTCGAGTGTTTTGGACAGCTCGCTCAGCAGGGAATTCATTTCTGCAGTATCGGGCAGGGTATTCTTATGTTTTTCCCAGATTTCGAGTGCCTGTTTGGGCTGCTGCTGTTTGAGAAATTCCGAAATGAGCAGCTGCTGAACCGCTGCGAGCTGCGGCGCTTTTTTTGCAATATCCTTGAGAATATGGATGGTATTTTCTGATCTGAGCGAAGGATCAAGATCGGCGTCTGCCCGATATCGCATGGCTTTCCAATACTGGGCAATGATATCGTCGGGATCTTTCTGAAGAGCTCCCTGAATCAGGGTTTCGGCGATTTGGGGTCTTCCGGTCAGAACTGCCATGGATGCACCGATCCACGAACGCATGGTTTCATCAGCAGCTGGTTCTGTCGTGCTGCCGAGAATATGCGTCAGGTCGATGCGTTCGAGTTTTTTGATTTCTGTTTTATCCGGCAATTTGCCGGACAAATCGTCAAGTTCCCTGAGGGCACTGAGATCGTCTGTTTTGCTGGTGAAATCCGACGGCGCAATCCAAAGGGCAACGTGGTGATTGGAAGCGGTGGCTGCATTCAATCCAAGACGCAGTCGAATGATATGTTCTCCCTGGGGAAGAACGAAGCGCGAAGCAAGTACGGATTCCTTGCCGAATTGCGAGAAATCGCGCGAGAGTACGGGATTGCCGTCGACAAATATCGTATAGAGCTGCGCGCCCTGAACGATGATTTGAACCGGCATTTCACGATCGACCTGAATGCGGGTTTCTGCGGCATAAACGCCCGACATGGAGGATGCCATGGGCGTTGAACTGTCCGCAGGGTATTGAAAGCGTTCGAGTCGTTTGCCGTCCAATTCGTAGCTTTCGCCGAGGATGGGATCGCCGTCAAATGGCTGTTCAGATTCGAATCCCGTGTAAATATAAGGGGTAAATGGTCCAACCCATTGCCATTTTACCAGGGGCAGGGCTGTCGGATGCTTCAGGTCGGGATGATGGGTTTCCCTGAGTGCCCGGTTTTGAAGAATGACGAGGCGCGCAGCGGCATAGGGATCGTTGACTTTCAGCTGGGATACCTTTTCCCAGTTGAGCGGAGAACTGGAGGTATTGCTCAGGGAGAGAAGCCTGACGAGCGCTGCAGAAACGAGCGGATTCTGTGGGTTTTGTGCGATAAAATCCGTCATCAAATCTGCGGCAGCAGCCGTCTGTCCGCGCAGGGCAGTAATCTCTGCATGCAGGTAACTGGCTGCAGGATCGGCGGATCTGACGTCAGGCGTCAATCTGGCATCGGCAGCCTGCAGATCGCCCGATTTCATGTCGGCAATCGAGGATTTCAGCGTATCGGACATCGAGGCTTGCGAGGGCCATGCAGACCATGTGCCCTGGCGTGACTGGGATGTCGTCGCACAGCCGTATGACAGAACAGTAAGGGAAAGGGCCAATACAAAGGCTATTTTGCGCATATCTTCAGCTTATGTTGGAGTTGGGAACAGAATTTATTTGGACAGATTGATTTGGAACTGAGTGTTCAGACGGCGATCATAGCTTTGTAAAAAGTCCAGGTACCCAGGATAGTCGTCGGGCTGAATCTTGACCTGGGTCAGCGTAAGCTGAATCTGGGTCGTCAGACGGTTATCCGCAAGGGACGAGGTGATCGTGTAGGAACCAAACTTTCCGGATTCACTGACTGCTTCCGGCAATGTCACTTTGGCTCCGGGCGGCAGGATGAGCGTAATCGTTTTATCGATGACAAACGGGACGGCCTGAACAATGGGTGTTCGGCGCTTGGCGGATGAGGCAAAGCTCTTGGCCATCTGGCTCGGCATGACCATGGGGGTAACCAGCCACAGACTGCCGTCCGACTTGACGATGTCACTCAGCGTCGTCGTTGCCGTATAGTTGAGTGAAACGTCTTTTTCGAGATCGGAAAGATCTGAAAATTCGAAGGATTTAAGCTGTGAACCGTGGATATTATAGGCAATTTCTGATTCGAGACGCTCGCGCTGCAGCGAATCAATCTGGTAGCGCTCACGATAACTCGGGGCCATGTAACCGCTATAGTCTGCATGGTAGGCAAATGAGACATCCTGTCCCTGGGTCAGATCAAATTCCCAGGTTTGCTGGACGTGATTGTCGGATGGTTTGGAAACCGGTATCTTTTGCAGTTTGTAGGTGGATGCGTCACTCAGAACGAGTACCTGTGCATCCTGATCCATCGCAGGAAGTTCCCTTGTACCGCTGAATTCCGCCGTTCCATCCAGGAACAGATCAAACTGCGGTACGTACAGTATGGCATGATCAAACAGATAGGGATTGGGAAGATCGAGGGTAACATCGCCATTCTGGCGCGTTCTGGCCAAAACAAATTCTGACTCAATGCCGGCTTCCCTGAGCATGACCTTGAGAAGACTGGCTTTGTCCTTGCAGTCGCCGAACCGGCGTTCAAAAATCTGAGCTGCCGGATAGGGTTTATGCCCATGAATGCCGAATTCGAGCGCAACGTATCGCGTCGACTTGACGACAAAACTATGAATTCGTTTGAGCTTTTCGAAGGGATCATCGATGCCTTTGGTCAGCTCCTGAACTTTGGCGCGAATCGCGTCATCCGCTTTCCATTGCGGGGAGGCCAGATCGATAAACCAGTCAGTCAGTTCCTGCCAGGTCCTGAATGTCGATACGAGCAGGAATGGCATGACTTCTGTGGCACCAGGCATCTGGGGTTCGGCAAGAAGTCTTGGGGTATCCTTTTCTTCGTAGGTAATGACAATATTGCCGCCTTCCTTTTTGCTCGTGCCGACCTGAGTCGGATTCCCCGCCGGCGTGTGGCGAAGCAGAGTGACATTCGTCGATTCCGGAGCAATGATCGTGTATCTGGACCATTGGCGATTGAACCAGGATTGAAGCTGATAGATGTCGCTGAAAAATGAAACACTGCTCGCTGCTCGCTGAATCTGCGTTCGCCTGAATTGGTATTCGATGCGATCGCCAACGGCGAGTCCAGGAACTTCAATGACGACTTGCCGCTGATCGTAGTACATTTTTACGGATTCGTCGGCAGTATTGTACTCGGTCGTTTCGTACAGACGACGTACAGAACCGTCTTTTTTCATCGTTGTGACCGAGATGATTTCCAGCTTTTCGTCCGTCGGCGAGTAGTTGATCGGCATCATACGGACAGCCTTGAGCCCCTGTTCGTCGAGAATTTGAAATGCGATTTGGTTGTACGTGGAAGAAAGGCCATTTTCGTGGATTTTGACGACCCGATTGTCGAGCAGTGAAACCAGGCCTGTTGCATTGGCATCCCGGTTATCAGGAATTTCGCGGATGATATACGGCGTTTCGAACGACGGTTCCGAACTGGCTGCAGCTTTTTCTGTTTCCGGATGGTTTGCGATCTTTTTCATCATTTCGGAACGTTCCGAAAGTGATGTATCCTGGGGCTGAAGGCGTGAGGCCATCTCGTAGGCAGATATGACTTCGGCGGTTTGTCCCGTTTTCAGGCAATGCTCTGCATATCTTTGCCATCGTTTGGGATCATTGACTCTCTGGGACAGGTAAAGCATGAACCATGTGTCTGCATCTGCCGAAAAACCGGCATCAGAGAGCTTTTGCGCAAGTTCCGGTGAGGCTTTAACGCGCTCGGAATCCAGTCCATATTCAGAAACCACGTTGAGCCAGAATGACCAGAAATAGTCGTCGTAAGGATGAATTTTGAAAAATGATTCGCTCGACTGCTGGATTTCGGCGAGTGTTTTGGCCAATTCCGACTCATCATTGCGCAGCACGGCACGACGGAGTTTTCCGTCCATGATATCGACGAGCAGCGCCGATGAATTCCTGTCATGCTCGAGCTGTTTTTCGAGATAGTCGAGATGTTCTGCAACCAGGTAACGATCCGTCAATGATCCCATCATATTTGGAATCAGATATCGTTCGCATTCGGGGCATTTTTGCGGATCTTTTGAAATTTCGCGGATGGCAGTCAGCGTCTGCTGGGCATTGAGTTCCGACAGAGCAATGAGTTTGCGTCTGAGAGGTTCGTAGGAGATGCCATTGACGACGGGTGCGGTCATCGAAACGAGGTTTTGGTGGATTTGCGGCCATTCATCGACAAAGCGGACGCCGGTATCCCCCTGATCTTCGGATGCCAGAATCATCTGGCGGGCATAGAGAAGCTGCATGCGCGGATCATTGGCATGTTTTTTCATTGCCCGGACCATAAACTGCAGACTTTTGGGATGGTTGTTGAGTGCCAGAATTGCCAGTTCCAAATCGTCGGGCGGCAGATTGGATGTCGCTTCAACATCGGTAAACAGCAGATCGTTGACGAGGCGATCGGCTTCTTCTTCGGAAAAGATTTCGCGTGCGATATAGGATCGCAGGGCAGGTGAATTGCTTTGATCCTTATACAGGGATAATAGAACGGACGGTTCGGATGTTTCCGGGCGCGAGTCATCCAGCGGCCCTGAAACGATGGGTTGCTCCAAATCGATTTTGAAGGGAATCGGATTGCCCGTCTTGCGATCCGTCAGAAAAACGTAGAATGCCGGCTGTGTTTCGAGGGCTGCAACCTTAATGGTGAGGATGTTTTCTCCGTCATTGAGGTGTATTGGCCATCGTTCTCCGTATTTTGGGGCAGGTGTCGGGCCTTTTTCGATGTTTTCGAGTACTCTTTTGCCGTTCATCCAGGCAACGACCGGCGTGGATGATGGAATTTCGAGATATGCATCGATTCCCTTGGCCTCATCGATGCGTATGCGAGTCGCAAGGAACATCGTAACAAAGCCGGAATTGTCAATGCATTCCTGGGCAAGGACAGCACTGTAGTTTCCGGTGGATTCGTATTTCATCCAGTTTAGTGCCGGATACATGGCACCTTCCTGTGATTTCGATGTGTCATATCCCGATTCGGGCGAAAAGGGACGTGCGAAATCAAACATCGAGGTGCTGGCAAAAGGAAATGAGACGAAAAATTGGGTTACCGCTCCGGGCAGCGGCGAATCCTTGGGACTAACCTGATACTTTTGTGAATAGTATTGTCTCGACCATTCCAGATAGCGCGAAAGTATGGGATCATCTGACTGAATTTTAACGATTTCACTCAGATTGGCATCTTCTGCACCCAGGGAATCCGCAATCGCCGTTTGCTGCATGAGCGCGGCGAGTTTTTGAGCTTGCCCCGATGCAGGCGTTTCGGCCTGGGCTGGGGAACAAATTGCGAGGAACAGGGCAATGGACAGGGATAGCTTTCGTAACATGGGAATACGGATGTACTTGAGGTGATGCGTCAAACATGGCGCAGATACAATACCAAACGCCAAAAATGGACTGTTTATGTCCGATGAAGCGCAGAGACTGCGTTTCTTCACTTCCATACATTATGCAACATAACAAAATAATTGCGTAATGGCGAGTTCATGTATTTGTTTTGACGGAGAATACTTTTTATGAATATCAGATTTGGGAGGTGAAGTGAACAGACTTTTTGCGAACTGAGGCAAATTGTTGGGATTCAGGTTTGCGGGGCGTTGCGGGCACTCCCGCACAGGGGGTAGGTGCGTATTGGCGCAGCCAATAGCACCGCAGGGGGCGCTGCCCCCTCCAAAACAATCCCGATATATTTGAAATAATGCTGTTTCGGACTTTCCCTGAAGGGAGCATATCATTAATATATTGCAGAATCGGATGCAGGCGTGCGCTGGCATTCGTCAATGAGTGGATTCTTGCTGTTATGAAACGTTTTTTATTGCTCAGTCTGGGATGTCTGGCCGTGTCGTCGACGGCATGTGCGTGGATCGATGATGTCGGAAATGGAGAAAGCAGCGGTACTTTGGATCTTACCGCATCGGAGGCCTCGCTTTCGGATAAACTCGAATGTGTGGTTAAACAGTTTCCGCTAAAATTTTATGATTTTGATGCAGATTCGCCCTTTGACGGATACTCCAGAATTCGCATGTATCGAATGGTATCGGAGAGTTTGTGGGAGAATTATCTGTTTATCAGCTTCGAACAGACGAATGCGGAAACGCTCGAAACGTGTCCGGAGCCGGACACCCTCGTCGGGCAGGAAATTGAAGTGAGTGCAAACGGCTGTGTCCGTGCAGCGGTTCAGATCAACGCGTGCAGCAGTGAGATTACGGCACGGCTGAAGGGAACACTGAAACTGACGGAGTATTCACTCAAGCGCGGAAAGCGCATATCGGGAACCATTCAGGGAACGATCGAACATGTCGAAACCGTTCAGAGCACGACGGAAACATTTGAAAAATCAGCTCCCATTGGGTCTGTCGAAGGTGAGTTCTCGTTCGTCAATCACAAAGGAGCTGTCTGGCGGCATTAATTCCGGATGATCCGGGCATTCTGGGCGCATCGTTTGCCCAGGTCACTTTTGGGCGTGATTTCGGCACAGCGTTTAAAGTGCGTATAGGCCTGGTCGGTGGAACCCTGTGCATCGTATATAACTCCCAGATGGAGATGGGGTTCCGCGTAATTGGTGCAGAGTTTTGCGGCTTCATTGAGATTGCTGAGGGCTTCTTCATCTCTGGCAACCGCATGATAATAGATTCCAAGATTGTTGAATCCAAGGCAGAAGTCCGGATTCAGGGAAACTGCCATTTCGGTTTCATCGATGGCTTCCTGTGTCATCCCCATATTGTAGTATGCCCAGCCGAGATTGCCGAATGCCAGCCAGGGTGAGGTATAGAGCGGAGATTGGGACAGTTCCTTAAAGATGACGGCGGCCTGTTCGTATTCTTCCTGGTGGAGATAGGCAGCACCGAGGTTGTTCTTGCATGTCAGCATGTCGGGTTTGGTTTCGAGGGCTTTTTTGAAATGCCGGATGGCTTCGTCGTATTGCCCGCGTCCCAGACGGATGAAGCCCATCAGGTGATTGGCTTCGGCATGATTGGGATCATTGGCCAGAACGAGCGCCAGAGAACGTATGGCCTCCGGCGTTTTGCCGTTCTCATAGTAACCCAGAGCCATCTGGTAATCGGTGTCGACCTGTTTGGCTGTTTCCGTTTTCTTTTTGGATTCAGCACACGAGGTCAGAAGACAGATGGAGAGCATAACAATGAGTAATTTTGCAATCGTATGAGACATGTTGTTTGCCATTTGGGTCTGTGGATGTCCGCAAAAGCTTGAATATCGATATTATTGGCTAAAAAATATTCTGGTTAAAAATGGATGCAGAACTTTTTGAGCGTGTTCAGATCGGCTTCATCCAATGAAGAATGTGTCACATTATCATTAAATATGTCGAAGTCAGCCTGAGCTGAATCCTCACTTGAACTGAATTCAAGCGGCAGGCGGCGCAGCAGCCGGCTATGATTCGGGTTTTCCGGCGTAATGCGGTTCATTTGGATATTCATGGATTTGAGCAGATTGATGAGTTCCGTTTCGTAAGTCTCGATCATCGAAATCGGAATGTCACTGGGTTCGACTCTCCAGTTTTCAATGACATTCTGATCCCCGGAATAAAAAAGAACGTAGTACTGCATTCTGGCGGTGAGAGAAAAAATGGCCGCGACGAGAACTGTTCCGGAAAAATCCGGGGCAGAATTCAGATTCAGATGATCAGCATGTCCGCTCCAGATAGATAAGACGCGCCGTTCCGATACTTTGATATGTGAAGAAAATTGCGTGAATTTAAGCATAAATACTCACCAAATATGGTAACAGTTAAACCAATAGCTTAAGACTATTGGATATTCATACTTTAACCGACATTGAGCACATGTCAAACCCTTTGGCTTGCCACATCTCCTGATTTGCTGTAGTAGTCGGACAAGAATGTCGTGGTGATGGTAAAATGACTGCGGCACATTTTTTTAAACAAAACAATACAATGGAGAAAAACTCATGAGTGACGATCTCCTTCTGAATCAGGCATTAAGCAAATTATCTGAAGTTTCCGAAATTGATGGCGGTGAAGAAATCGAGGAAGTAGCCCGCGTCCGCAAAGCTCGCGCTGGTGTAACAGAACATGCGCGCCAGACGGGGGATTGCGTCGGAAATCTGTTGTCCGGACTGCTCGACGAATCCAATGCTGAAATCGAAGCCGAAAAGGCCGAAAAAGAACGCAGAGCCCGCGAAGCTGAAGAACGGCTCCGTGCAGAACAGGAAGCTGAAGAGGCCAGAAAACTTGAGGAAGCCCGGAAAAAACTTGAGGAAGAAAAGCGAAAACTCGAAGAAAAAGGCGAGCGCCGAACGATGATGCTCGCAGCAATCGAGAAAAAACGAAGAGAAGAAGCCGGCGAAATCGACGAGGAAGAAGAAGCCAGAAAACGCGCCGAAGCTGAAGCTGAAGCTGCACGCAAAGCTGCCGAAAAAGCCCGCGAAGAAGCCGAAGCAGCGATGCTCCAGTCCTCAAACGAAGAATTGGCCGAGCAGATCCGCATTATGAAGGCTAATAAAGCTGCCGAAGAACAGGCCGAAGCAAGCAAAAAGCAGAAAATCAAACTGACCAGAAATGCAATGATTATTCTGGCTGCAGCCGCGGCTGTCGTTATCGCAGTCCTCGCCTATACGGCTCACTCCGTCCACAAACATGCCATGCAGTACGTGTTGATGACCGAATATCCTACGAAATCTCTGACGATGAGAACCGATATCCCGACGTCTTCCACAGTTGAAGTGGCTTTCAATGAGGTCAAACAGAAAGCTCCTGTCAAAAAACCAAGCGGCACTCGGCGTCCGTCTGGCGGGCCTGCTAAACCCACCGATAAATACGGCATCGGTTCGGCAGCGAATGTCTTTGATACAAGCACAATCCGCAAGTAAGAGTTTGGCTTGATCATGCTTTCGTTTGATTTCTTTTTTGTCCTTCTGTACTTCATCTTGCTCTGTATTCTGAGTATCTATGGCGTCCATCGGTTCGTCATGGCTACTCTTTACAGAATTCACAAAAAGGACATTCCACATCCCGAACGGCAGTTCGAATCACTCCCGAATGTGACGATTCAGCTGCCGATGTTCAACGAAAAATATGTCATTGAGCGCCTGATCGATGCGGTAACAGGCATTCGTTACCCCCGCGAAAAACTTCAGATCCAGGTGCTCGATGATTCCACGGACGAATCGCAGCAAATAGCCCGCGAAGCCGTCGAACGCAAGGCCGCCGAAGGCTACAATATCGTCTATCTGCATCGCGATGATCGCAGCGGCTACAAGGCCGGCGCTCTCGAACAGGGACTCAAAACCGCTACAGGCGAGTTCGTCGCCGTCTTCGACGCTGACTTCATTCCGCAGCCAGACTTCCTCGAACGAACGATTCATTTCTTCACCAACGAAAAAATCGGTATGGTTCAGGTGCGCTGGGAACATATCAACCGCGAATTCAGCACGCTGACCCGGGCACAGTCCATTCTGCTCGACGGCCATTTCGTCATCGAACATACGGCACGCAACCGCTCCGGACGTTTCTTCAACTTTAACGGAACCGCAGGAATCTGGCGAAAATCGACGATAGCTGACGCCGGCGGATGGCAGCACGATACCATTACAGAAGATCTCGACCTCTCCTATCGCGCTCAGTCCAAAGGATGGCAGTTCATCTATCTGAACGAAGCCACTGCCCCTGCCGAAGTTCCGGTCGAAATGATCGCCTTCAAATCCCAGCAGCACCGTTGGGCAAAAGGTTCCATACAGGTCGCCAAAAAAGTCCTCCCCGGACTCCTCAAAAGCCGCCTGCCGTTCAAAATTAAACTCGAAGCCTGGATGCACCTCACGAGCAATGTTTCCTATATTCTCATGGTCATCCTCTCACTCATGATGCCGCTGACAGTCGAGTTCCGCGTTCGCAACTCCTGGATGACTAGCCTTTGGGTCGATTTGCTCATGTTCATCTGCGCGTCTTTCTCCGTCATGATGTTCTATTTGCTCGCCCAAAAAGAAGCCCGAAAACAGTCCCTGGGATGCCGCTTGCTGTATCTGCCCGTCGTCATGAGCCTCGGCATCGGTCTGAGTGTCAACAACTGCCGCGCCGTCCTCGAGGCCCTCTTCAATTACAAAACCGGATTCGTCCGCACGCCCAAATACGGCGTTGTTCGGGCCAGCGACAATTGGAAAAACGTCAAATACGGCTTCAAACTCAACTGGCAGCCCTGGGTCGAAACGCTGATCGGCATTTATTTCGTCGTCGGCATCATCCATGCTTATATGATGGGCGCATACGCCTCCGTGCCTTTCATGTGCCTGTTCTGCTCAGGTTATTTATATGTCGGGCTCGGAACCTTCCTCGGTCGTTCCGGATTCTTTTCCAAAAAGAAACCCATCGATCAGGTTGCCTGAGGCATTCATTATAAAGAAGAGCTCTTCGGAGCTCTTTTTTTTCGCCTTTTTTTAGGGTAATTTGTGGTTTGGCTTGCGCCGCCGCAGCGTCGCTGCGCACAAACCGTGCGGCCTATTCCATACGGCCGCACATGGGCACTATGCCTGCGGCATACGTGCCCATATATGTTGGCTTTCCCCCGGATTACACTGTGTGCCGGCGCCCCTGCAGGGCGCTGATGATTCGCACTGCGGGCGATCTGATTATATACAGACGTTCCATGGAACGTCTCTGACTCTAACCTCTACCCCCCCACCACTCATGATGAAACGCACCATAAAAATACTCGCCTTTGGCTTCGGCATTCTCCTTTCCGGCATGAGCTTCAATCAGGCTCAGGCCGAACCTCCCAAAACTTCGCCGGCAATCGTATTTACGCCGCCTGCCGAATACATGGTGACCGAGCTCGGTGATGCCCAGAAATTCTCGGTGTCGCTGGCTGCGCCTCCCGAATCCAAAGTCATTCTCAGTCTGACGTCCAACGATGTGACCGAAGGAAAGATCGATATCCAGGAAATCACGTTTTTGCGCGAAAACTGGAACGTTCCTCAAGTCGTGACGGTGACCGGTGTCGATGACAACGTCCCCGACGGCGATCGCAGCTTTCAGGTCGAAATCGCCGTCAAATATACAAAAGATGCCAAATATAAATCCGTTCCGTCACAAAAATTGACGTTCGAATGCCTGGATGACGAAGCTCCCGATACCAAACCCGCGTCGATCAATGAACTCGTCGCCAATATGGCTGCCAACGGCACGCCGGCTTCCAAAAAAGTCAAACTGCGCATCATGACGGCAAATACGACGACCGGCGAAGATCAATCCTACGACAATGGCGAAGGCATCCGCATCTTCAAAGCCATGAAACCCGATATCGTCCTGATTCAGGAATTCAACTACTTTAAGAATAGTATCAAAAGTTTTGTAACGAGTACCTTCGGGAAAGAATATACTTTTGTACGCGGTACTGGCGGTATTCCCAACGGCATAATATCGAAATATCCCATTCTCGAACATGGTTCCTGGAAGTCCAACAAAGTCTCCGATCGCCAGTGGAACTGGGCCGTCATCGATATTCCCGGCAAACGCGACCTGCTCGCCGTGAGCGTACATCTGTACACACAGGACAGCGAAGCCGAAATGGAGCCGCTGCAAAAACAAATCGAAAAGAAAATCGCTGCGGATAAAAAAGATTATTACGTCATTCTCGGCGGCGATTTCAATCAGCCCGACTGGGAACCCATCCGCAGACATTTCGGACAAATGTTCGAAGTCGGACAGAAATATGCGGACTGGCCGGCCGATCAGGACGGCATGGTCAAGACGAATGCAACGCGGCATAAACAGATCGATTATCTGCTTTGCAATCCGGATTTCTGTGCCCTCGAAACCCCGACTGTCGTCGGGAAGAGATCTTATCCCAAAGGGCATGTCGTCGATTCACGCGTTTATAAAAAACACGGAGAACTTGCCGATATTGCCCCGATGAAAGCGGATGATTCCGAGGCACATAAGATGCAGCACATGGCCGTCATCCGTGACTTTGAGTATGTACCTGTCGAATAATGTTATGAATGAGCCCTGTAAGGGCGAAAAGAGTACAGTCTGGGGTAAAACTCCAGGAAAACGGTATCTCACCAATCAAATTCCCACTTTCCAATGGGTGAGGAAGGGAAAAAAACTATTAAATGAGGTAATGCGAAGAAGTCCGTAGGACTTACCGTTTAGTAGCCCCCGGTTGGCGCGTAGCGGCTACCGGGGAATAATGATGCATTTCCATTGTCAACCCCATAGGGGTTACCCATGATTCATATCCGTTTGTTGTATTATCGACAACCCCTACGGGGTTATGTCATTATGTAATCATCCGGATCCCCTGGTAAGGACGATGCCCTTAACCAGGGGCTATTGAACGAAAAGCCCTACGGGCTTTATTGTTTCAAGTATTCCAAAATGTTCTTTCCTCAGCCCCAACGGGGGAAGGAGAATTTAGGGGGATGGGGCAAAAAAGGATGGACGAAACATAATAATTGATGGCAACGGCCATGGAGAGATAGGTGAGGTTGAATGGTGGCGAAGAGAGAGACTCGAAATAATATGAAAAAAATAATACCCTATCTTATTCTATGCCTGTCATTCGGATGGATGATCGCCGCATCGGGCTGTGCTCACGCACCGAGCAAATCGGTCATGCAGAATTATCAGTCGCGGAACATGCAGTCAGCGAGCAGCCAGAACGAACAGTTCTGGGCTTACTATCATCGCCTCAATGCCGAAGAGAAGAAGCTGTACAAAATCATTTATGAAGCCATCCTGGCGGTAAAAAAATCGGTCGAATTGACAGGCAATTACCAGGATAATGTCTATCGGCGCATTTTTAATGGGGTTTATTACGATCATCCTGAGTTGTTCTGGATTACGGATGGATTCGAATGCACCATTACCGACTACGGCAATGGTACATATAAGGCTGTGATGACTTTCGATTATACGTCACTGGCCTGGAATCTGGATGAAAAGATCGCACAGTTCGAGGCCGAAGCCGAAAAGATTCTTTCGGTTGCCAGAACCCTGAATTCCGTCGAAGAAAAAGAACTCTATGTACACAACCAGATTGCTTCAAAAGTGAATTACAATCTGAAAGCCGATTCCCGGCAGTCTGCATTCAGTGCGATCGTCAATCACGAAGCCGTTTGCACGGGGTATGCAAAAGCATTTCAGTTTTTAATGAACCGGCTTGGTATTCCGACGATGGTCGTGACCGGAAAGCTGGTGACTGAGCATGCGTGGAATATCATCAATATTCGCGGTCAATATTATAATGTCGATGTGACCAACGACAAGCTTGACGTCAGGAATGCGTCGAACAAAACCATCCAGATTCCCATTTATAAATACTTCAATCGCACGGATGCTGAATTCGAAGCCATGAATTACCGGCGCACCAGCAGCTACAGCACGGATGTCGTGCGCCTGCCGGAATGCAATGCGACGGATTCGTCGATGGAGGTGATTGGACTCGATATATTTTTGGATGCGATGGGGGTAATTTTGCCGGTAACGCGATCGAATGTCGTCCGCAGCATGGAGGATTTCAATCAGCTGATGAAGCGCGAGATGAAAGCGCTCAAGGGCGAGACGCTTCATGTTTATGCATTCGTGGTCGGCGAGACATTGCTCAATCTGATTAACAATATCAGCAAGGAAGCTGCCGAAGAGCGATATATCAATTATATTTTATCCACCAAATTCAAGGGCTATTCCTACCGCAAGGAGTACACAGCGTATTCCGATGTCGCGAACGATGTATATATTTATATCCAGCATGGTCAGTTCATTCGGTGATAGCTGGAATGGATTGTTTTGCCGCCGGATTCGGCGGCAAAGACTATTATCGCAGCTTCCCTCTACTCACCATAATAATGTCCATAAAACAGGATGGATTTGGTTGGATTATGAATAATGGCAAAGGCAAAGGGATGATCTGCTAGAAAAGATACTTGATTGCTGGGTTCCCCTTCTTCAATTTGCCATATGTCGATGGGAACTGAGGAGAAGGTTCCTTCCCGACCAATTTCAATGGATGCTTTGGTGAGAATAGGGTCAATGATTACCGAATTATCCGATAAGGAAGAATAATCGGAGCTGGTACTGAAGGTGTTGGATAATCCAATTTGATTAAATAGATTTTTAATATGTGCGACTTTGTAATCAATTTTAAATTTAGGGATAGTAATGTTAATATTTTGTAACTCAAGTCCTTCAATCAATTTTTCAAATTCCTGTGTGGTGAATTTTGATATGAGTGTGTTCAGACCGCCAACTTCATGAGGTAAAATGAATAGCATTGAAAACTTGTTGTTAAGAAAAGAAAGTTGTGCTACGCTGTAATGTAAATCATTTGAGTAATAATAGCCAGTCCTGGGAACATAGTGAATCGCATCAAGCGATTGTATTATACTGCCTGGTTTATAAAATGTCATTTGGACTGGATAGAAATGAGTGGCCCATCTGCCATTAAAAGAGTCTGCACAGGTAAGCAACATGGATGTGTTTTGGGATATATCATTCTGTGAAACAATGTTATTGATCATTTCATTTGTATTCAGGTTTGACCATTCGTTAATGATATCGACGACATCCGCTGCATAATGAACAAAGTCGACGACCTGATTTTGTGTATGAAATTGCTCTTTGAGAGCTGTAACAAATGATTCATTTAAGTTGAACTTTGCATCAGTCCAAATCGCCGATGCATGATGGAATTGAGTATCCTCGCCGGAACCATCTGCCAGAATATGAGTCAGCCAGGTACTGTAGGCGCGATATTGCGTATCTGTTTCAGGGAGTTTAAGCGTCGACATCAGTTGTTTTTGGGTGTCTGCATTGGCCCCCAGTGACAATGCAGTCAACAGGTTGTGCAATGAAAATGGGGAGTAGACAAAGTTGCGTTCTGTTTCCATTCGCTTACCGAGTTCGAAAGCGAGTGCGTTAAACTGTGAACCGAGGTCAGGCTGTACCTCAGCTGAGGTAACATTTGGAACTGGCAGCGGATTGAGATCTACATGTACCATGGCTTGTTGATTCAGGCCATTGGCGTCGGTTTTATTATCTGAGCAGCCACTCAGAAATATGATGCATAGAATGAATAATAGGATTGTTCGCGTATGTTGATTCATAAAATAGCCTATGATTAATAATAATATTCTGCAAATGCCATATTCCCAGCCTGGTCCAATGCTTGGTTAATGATTGCTTCCGATGTGGTTTCTAAGTCTGTTGGTTCAAATTAAGTTCCTCAGAATCGCATCCCTGGATTGTCCCCAATATCAGACAGATAAAACTCATTTTCCAAAATAACGAATGCACTCTCATCTTCATACCTCCACTTAAAAAAGAAAATAAAAAAAGCAATATTTTAGCACAACCAAATCATTGGTTACCGAATGCAAATAATTAAGTCAACCCGCACTTTGGCTAAAAAACACAGAACTCTGATTTGATTGATGAAATATTTTCATGCCAGAATCGTCAGAAAAATGCGGTTTGATTGACAAAAATTGTAACATAATGATTAAATTGAATAAATGCATAACTTGTTTTACATGGCAGGAGTATAGCCGCGTTTATAACACGGCTATAGGCGAGCTGCGACGTGACCTGACACGTCGCTGACGCGGCGTATCGCAGACAGCCGCGTCCCATAATTACAACCATTTTAATCTGGCTTGCGAATCATATCTTTGAGCAATATGGTTTCTGGCTGACTATCCTTTATATTTTTTGCCTGCGCCTTATACAGATCGAGCATGCGCTGCGCACGTTCATGCGCATGGACAGCATTCGCATTCGTTGCTGCATCCTTAGGTTCAATGCGCATGGTTTGATGTTTATGAATGAGGTCTTTAATCACCTCGCCGCCGATAATCAGTCCGGCTGCGGGCGGCACAAACGCATTACTCGCCGGAATAACACGTCGTTTGCTCCCTTCTGGGAGAGGTTCGGCAAGAGTATCATCTTCGATAGGCTGGATAGCTTCTTCCTCGCTATAGACGCATTTCAGTTTGGGAATGCCCAGTTTCTTGAGTTCACGGCGCATGACGCGAGCCAGCGGATCCATGCGCGTTTTATAAATGTCAGCGACTTTGAAGGCCGTCGGATCGAGCTTATTGGCTGCGCCCATGCTGCTCATAATGGGAATATTGAGCTCATGGCATCTTTTAATAATATCGAGTTTGGCCGTGACGGTATCGATGCAGTCGACGACGTAGTCGTATTGAGCAAAATCAAATTGCGATGCAGTCTCTGGGAGATAAAAAGTCTGATATTTTCGAACGATGCACTTCGGATTGATATCGAGAATGCGCTTTTCGGCAACATCGACTTTGTATTGACCAACGGTAGAGAGGAGCGCATAGATCTGGCGATTGATATTGGTCATGCAGATTTTATCATCATCGATGATATCGAGTGCACCAATGCCGCTTCGAGCGAGGACTTCGACGACGTAGCCGCCTACGCCGCCGATGCCAAATACGGCAACGCGCGATCCCATCAGCGTTTCGATGGCCGGTTTGCCAACTAATAATTGCGTGCGTGAAAATTGGTTTTGCATGTATTTATTTGTGCGGTCTGATTAAATCATTAATACATATTAAAGTGCTATGGTGCCATAGGACTCTTCGTACTGAACGATTGCGTTGACACACTCGACTACAAACCATTTTGCTATGGCTGGATCGATTTTTAAAACATAGTCTTCGGATGACATAAAAGATTTAATCTTCAGAGTAAATATAAACTCACCACTTGTAAAATCAAATTGGTAGGAGATGAGGTCCTTTCGATCGTAGGATGGGCTCAATGGGGTCTTTGCCGAAGGTGTTCCTGCAATATCGATTATACCGTGCGCTTCTTCGTAATGAACAATTTGGTTCGAAAGGGTAATACATAAATGTTTAAACATGGACGGGTCTACGCCGATGTCTGTGCGCTGGAGAAAATCATCTTCGAGGCGCAGTTCAAATCTGTTGAATGAGGAGTCTATCTGGTAGTGTTTGAGTGTATTCACATTTCTTCCTTATGTGTGAGAAAGGTGGTTAATTCTCTTAGTTTGCAGCTTGTTTTAAACTCTATTTAACTAGTAACTCTCTGCGACGAGACTGCTGAAAAGCTCTGATCAAAGTGCTTAGAACTCGGAGTCAGTTTTTATATACTCAAAGCTCTAAGCTCTAAGCTCAAAGCTACGATCATGTGTGTCATCTATAGCTTAATAATTTGCAAATCATCAATCTGCTTCCTTCGGACATTTCGATTCATCGATAAAGAATGTATAATTATCGCAAAAATCATTACCTTTTGCTTTGCATTCCTTAACAAAGTCTTTTTCTTTCATAAAACATTTAACCGAGGTTTCACACGTATTGCAGTCTTCTCCCGAAAATGTTCTATAGGTCATGCGTGACAGTTGATCACCAAAGGCATGGCCTGCTTTGACGATGGCTTCAGTATTGCATTCCAATCCATCATCCTCAAAGCCAGGGTATGATTTGCAATGCGTGACGACACAGGTTAGGGGATCAACGGCAAGATCCTTGTCTGTATCTTTAGCTTCACACTGAGAAATATCCGTCAGGACACAATTGGGATCGCACACGAGCTCGATATTCTGATTCTCTTTTCGAAGCGTCGATTTATGCGTAAAATCATATTCAGTCAAAAAACATTCGACGACTTTGTCTTTGACTTCGCATGCAGGCCCCCCACGTTTAATCAAAATGGCATAGAGGACTTTATCATCCAAATGATAACCGGCTTTGACGATTTCATCGGTATTGCAGTCCAGTCCGTTTTCTTCAAACCCGGGGAAAGCTTTGCAATGCGTGACGACACATGTCTTGGGATCGACGGCTAAATCCATGCTTTTGGCTTTTTCAGGATCGATAGGCTTTGCCTCGGGTTTTTCTTCGGGGCCTTTGGGAGCGGGATCGTCAGCTTTTGGTGCCTGATCCGGATTGTCCGCATTCGCGTTTTGGGGGGCTTTGGCTGCATCCTCGGGGGTGGTTGTTTTGGCAGCCTCCTCGGTTTTGGGGGCTTGGACTGCGGTATCATCGGTCTTGGGAGCCTCTTTTTTTGAACAAGCGCTCAGAGACAGGGCGACCGACATAAACATGATTAAACCTAAAGAAAAAATACGCATCTGGTATAACTCCAATATTTCGGAATATTTCGGGAACAATCGCTCCTCAGCCCGTCAGACGGAACTTAGTGCAGAGCATAATCAGCAAATTATACCACTTTTAAAGAAATTTCTAATATTTCTCTTTTGTTTTATTATTTTTGTGCTTCGGCCTATGCGCCCCGCGCATACGGCCTTCGACGCTCGCCTATGTGCTCGCCCGCGAGGAGACGTTTCATGAAACGTCTCTACACGGTCTGCGCGCATACGGCTCGCGAATTATTCTTCATCATCACCATAACCATCATCAATAATATTCATCATCAATATTACATTGTTCATTAAATGCTGTCTTTAGCGGTTTCTTCATTGATATATTTTCTACTTTTGTTCCTACAAACATTCCATCTGATTGTTCTTCCGGTACAACCCAGGATTTGGGATATTGATTAAATTTAGTTGCACCTTTAAACATATTATCCATATAACATACATTCGACACATCCCACTTTTCCAATGGATGATTGAATTTGGTTGCATTTCTAAACATCCCACTCATTTCCGTCACATTTGAGACATCCCACTTTTCCAACGGCTGATTGAGGGATTCGGCAAAATTAAACAACCAGCTCATATCCGTTACATTTGAGACATTCCACGCTTCCAAGGGCTGATTGAATGAGTCGGCAGATCTAAACATCGAACTCATATTCGTCACACAACGGCTGATTGAAGGATTCGGCATCATAAAACATATATTTCATATACTTCACATTTGAGACATCCCACCTCTCCAACGGTTGATTGAAGGATTCGGCATAATAAAACATCCCGCTCATATTGGTCACGTTCGAAACATTCCACTTTTCCAACGGCTGATTGAAAGATAAGGCACCACCAAACATCATGTTCATATTGGTCACATTTGACACATTCCACTTTTCCAGCGGCTGATTGAAAGATAAGGCACCCTCAAACATCCAGCTCATATCTGCGACATTGGATACATTCCACTTTTCCAACGGCTGATTAAAGGATTCGGCATGCAAAAACATACTATGCATATTGGTCACATTCGAAACATTCCACTTTTCCAGCGGCTGATTGAATGAGTAGGAGTCCTTAAACATGTTTGACATGTCCGTCACCTCACTTAGATTGGGCGCATCCTGTGGCAGTTTAATGAGATTTTTACATTTATGGGCAAAATAACTCATATTTTTCCAGCGAAAATCTCCCCAGTTATCGACTGAAATAACCGCTTCCCCCGAGTCTGAGTCATCATCACATAATTTAATTGCAGATATATTACCACGTACAGAGATTTGATGCTTGCCTGTATTTGGCTTGTATAGACATTCATGATCACCCGATACACCAGAAAATTCATACTCGCCATCACTTTCACAATCAAAATCATATAATACAGGGTATTGTCCGTCTAACTTATTAATCGAAATGCTGATTTTAATATCTTCATTCCTATCATTCTTTGAATACGTATCAATCGTAAACTTAAACGGTTGTCGTTTTGTAAAATCATTTGTTTGTTCATTTGCTTCAGATTCTGTTGGTTTGCTTTCTGAAATTGTTTGTTTCTTTGAGCAACCATAGCAAAAAGCTATCGCAATAATAATCCATCCAAAGATAAGACTTCGCTTCATGACGATATTCTCCTCGCTTTACTTTAAATTCCTATCTAATAACCCAACGCTCAATCGTCCGTTTATCCTTCTCAAAATTTACGCCGATTTTTACAATCTTTTTATCCCCGGCTTCATATTGAATCGCATAGCCTTTATCATCAATTTGTTTTAAGGCTTCCTCTGCTGTGCCATCGAGTTTAAACTCAAACAAATAGATCGTATCCTCAGTTTCTATCAATGCATCACATCGGCCTGCTGCACTGCGTTCCTCAGTACGAACACAGTATTCGGTCGCAAGCGTAAAGACCAGATAAAAAACAGTCTTATAATGATTCTCATCCTGCTTTTCTGCATCGTATGGTATCGAACTAAAGAACGAACGCATCAACATCATTGCTTTATCTACATCGCCATTATCCAATGCATCAATTAAACGGACGATAAATGAATTATTCTGGGATGCGGACGTCTTTGTATAATAAGGCATCAAGCCTTTAATAAAGCTCACCCGGACTTCTTCGTTTGGGAATCCTAGCGTATAGATATTGCGTTTGCTGGATTTGATCGTCAGATAACCACTTTGATATAAAATGGGAATCGGGGTCTCGGCAAATTCAAAGGGTACAAAGAAATCCATCTCACCTGCTGGGAAACCTTCGAGTTCTTCCGGACGAATTGTATAATTTGCCAGCATCTCGGTTACATGTGTCGGTGTTCCGGTCGAATACCAATAGTTTTTAAAATTCTTATCACTCAAACTGTTCAAAAGGCTAAATGGATTAAATATATCCGGGGAATTATCTGTAAAATGATAACCATCGTATTTCTTTCTCAATCGCTGAACGACTGTCTTGGGCGAAATCCCGAGTTTTTCAGCCATTACCTCTATTTCGGGCTCCAGCTGCTCGACGAGTTCTTCCTTTGTAATTCCACAAATCGCCGCATACTCGTCGTTCATGGTAATTGTTTTCAAATTATTCAGTTCGCTGAATATACTCAATTGACTGAATTTGCTGATACCTGTGATAAATACAAATCGCAGCTTACCATCCATATCCTTGATCGGACTAAAAAATTTGCGCAGTTGCTGTCGCACTTCTGTAAACAGCTTTTTATCGTGCATGGTATCCAGAAGTGGTGCATCATATTCATCGATTAAAACAACGACATTCTGTTTTGTCTGTTCATTGGCACGCTCGATCAAATCGCCCAAACGCAGACCGTATTGAGATCGCTCCGACTCACCGCGTCCATATACGCGCTCCAAACGTGCAAGAACATTGTCCAGCAAACAGTCCAAATCTTCAATTGCACTCACGCGAGTCAGGCTCAAACTGATGTGCAGCACCGGATATTTCACCCAGTCTTTTTCAAGCTCAGCAATTTTGAGCCCCTCAAACAGGTCTTTGCGTCCCTCAAAATAGGCAGCCAATGTCGAAATCAGCAATGACTTTCCAAACCGGCGCGGCCGTGACAAAAAGTAATACTTCCCTGTGCTGGCAAGGCGATAAATCAAAGCTGTCTTGTCTACATAAATCGCGTTGTATTTGCGAAGTTGTTCAAATGACTGAATCCCGATTGGAAAATACCGTTCCTGCATGATCACCCTCCTCACACCTTGTTCCATACTGAGCTGAAACAGGGCTTTGTCTTAAAATAGTTATTGCATAAAGTAAGGAGAATGGCGAGTGCAATTTGTTGAGCTGCTGGATAGTAAGGAGGCAAGATGCCAGGTGAGTATGACAGGAATTCAATAGGTGTGAATAGAAAGAAAACGCCTGCGTATTTGCCGGTGCAGACGCGTTGAAACACGTCTGCGCAGGCAAATAGCAGGCGTCAGCGAGCTGTAGAGACGTTTCGTGGAACGTCTCAAAGCGAGCAGAGACGTTTCGTGAAACGTCTCGGGCACAGGCGTATCGGCGCAGCCGATAGCCGTGCCAAAAATATATATTAATCTACACAATAATGATCATTCGTTTCGAATTTGACATCATATTTGCCATCTTTGGGCACTCTGAGCAGAATCCATTGCCATTCAAGGGCATCGACCATGTTGGCTGTAGAACAGTAATATTTATATGCAGTAAAAGTAGAAGTTCCCGAAATGTCGCAGGCGTTGAGAAGTTTGAATTGAATTCCCATGCCAGACTCGCCGCCGGTAATGGCCAAGACGGCATCCTTGGTGAAATCAATACCGTCGATGGGAGGAAGATAATGATTTGAGATAAATGTATCGAGTGCTTTTTTGTCCTTTAATAATTCAAAACCCGGCTTGGCGGCTTCAATGCCTTGTGATACGCCTAACTCATCAATAATATCAATTTGATTGTATATATCTTTGCCTCCACCGCAGAGCTCGACACAATAGTAATTGGATACGCATACTGCCGAAGGATCGCAGGGATCTCCGGTATTACAGTTATTTTTGTCCGGTTTGTCGGAGGCGGTATTTTCGATACATTTGCCTTGTATACAGGTGAATCCCGCTTTGCATGCAGGCATACACGGATCTTCCTGTGAAAGGAATACGCATTCGCCTTCTATACAAGAGTATCCTGCATTGCATGGAGTATGATCATCACAAGTTTTTGGGGGCTCGGGTTCGGGCATCGTTTGGGCAACGCAGGCACCATCGATACAGACATGGTTTGCGTCACAGGCATTTGGGCAATCGTTTGATGTGGCTTTGCATGCGCCATCGATGCATGCCTGGCCATCGGGACATGCAGGATTGCATTGTTTCGTCTCATTTCCGGGTGTCGGGTTATCGACATCGGGGTTATCCAAAGTGCCGGGATTTGAGGGCGTCGTGGGTTTAGTTCCCGCATCGTCGCTCTCGGATGGTGCACCCCCGTCCTCATTCTGATTGCTCTGGGCTGAAGGCTGCTGATCTGCTTTGACGTCTTTATTGTCATCGGAGCCGCATCCGATACAAAAAAGAGACGCGATGGCAATCCCCAAAATGATCTTTTTCATGGCTATTTTCCTTACATCGTCTATGCGTTATCATGCCCTCATTGGGCAATTGTTGGGAATATAGCACGCATGTATAAAAATTCAATTACCGATCAGGGCTACCGCATTTAAAAATGTCCTTGACTTTGGTAAAAGGCTTTGACTCACGGTGAGTCCCTTTGCGCATCAAGGATGAAATATGCAGTTACAGCGCCTTATTGAGACCGTCAGAGAACAACTCTCCGATCCTCGCAG
>JAFRYG010000023.1 GCA_017441205.1 Pseudomonadota bacterium | reverse complement strand
GGATGTTGGGAGTTGGGAGTTAAGCAATCACCAAGGTCTTTGATAAATCATCGGTTAATTGCTGACAACTTCTAAAAGCCAAAAGCTATATGCTCCTACCAAGCTCTAAGTTCCAAGCCGGTATTACAATGACTGGCGAACATAATATCCAAGCTCGTATAACAGAGCCTTAATGAAAAGCATTTATCAAGGCCATGCTGTATTGCCCACAGGGCAATAGGCATGGCGCGAAGGCGTAGTGCTGGCACCGGCAGCACTAGCCGAAGCCACACCATAAAAAAGATTATATCGGCTGGACCAGGACTTCGCGCGGTTTTTGTCCTTTCTGAGGTCCGACCACGCCTTCGCGTTCCATTTGTTCGATGATGCGGGCTGCGCGGTTGAACCCGATGCTCAGGCGACGCTGCAGGAAAGAAGCAGAAGCCTGGCGCGTTTCGGCGACGATTTGAACGGCCTGATCGTAGAGCGGATCCAAATCGGTATTGGAAGCACCAGAGAAGTCGTCCTGTGAGTTATCGACATCTTTGGGCGTCGTGATATCGAGATTGTACTCGGGAGCGCGCTGAGCGGCGAGGAATGAGACGATGGACTGCACCTCTTCGTCGGAGACGTAGGCACCGTGGACGCGCTGCAGAATGCCTGTATTGGGGGGCAAAAAGAGGCTGTCGCCCATTCCGAGGAGGGATTCTGCGCCCTTGGTATCGAGAATCGTGCGCGAATCGACGTAACTGAAGACGCGGAAAGCGAGTCGCGTCGGGAAGTTGGCTTTGATGACGCCAGTAATGACGTTGGTGGAGGGGCGCTGCGTGGCGAGTATGATGTGGATGCCTGCGGCGCGGGCTTTTTGGGCCAGACGAGCGATGGAACGTTCGATTTCCTTGCCGGATGTCATCATGAGATCGGCGAATTCATCGACAACGATGACGATATAGGGCATGTGTTTGTATTTGGGAGAGCCGTCTTCGTTCTTTTCGGCGACGAGTTCAATGGCCTTTGGCAGCGTGGGATTTTTGAGCTGTTCGTTGTAGCCTTTGATGTTCCGGACGCCGAAAGCGGAGAGCATTCGATATCGTTCATCCATTTCTTCGCATGCCCAATCGAGTGCTGCAGCAGTTTCCTGCGGCGTGGTGATGGGGGGCACGAGCAGATGGGGGATGCCTTCGTAGACACTGAGTTCGAGGCATTTGGGATCGACCAAGATGAATTTTACTTCGTCGGGAGAGGCATTGTACAGGAGGCTGCAGATCATCGTATTGATGCCGACGGATTTACCGCTGCCGGTGGAACCGGCGACGAGGAGGTGCGGCATTTTGGCCAAATCGCTGACGACTGGCTCACCTTCTGCATCTTTTCCGAGTGCGATGGTCAGGATGCTCTTGGATTCGCTGAACTGTTTTGAACCGATGATCTCTTTGAGGAAGATGGTATCGCGCTTTTCGTTCGGAATTTCGATGCCGACGACGCCCTTTCCGGGGATGGGGGCCAGAATTCGTATGGAAGCGATTTCGAGGGCCATCATGAGGTCATCGGAAAGGTTTGCGATTTTGGAAACTTTTGTTCCTGGGGCGGGCTGGAATTCGAATCGTGTGATGATGGGCCCCGGGCAGATCTGAACGACCTGTCCCTGAATGTGGTATTCGGCGAGTTTTTCTTCGATTTTGTCGGCATATTTGCGGAGTGCTTCATTATCGAAGCCCTTTTGGGTCGCCGGATTGTAATGGAGCAAAGAGAGCGGCGGATACTGATATTCGGGTTCCGGTCTGAGTTTTTCATTTCGGACGCGATCAGCTTCCTGAAGTTCGTCCTCACTTGCGCGTTTTTTTTCTGCAGCGACGACGAATGCCCCATGCGATGCGGGGGTCTGAGGCTGCGGTGATTTGAATCCGGCTTCGGCCATGAGTGCCTTGAGTTCAGCCGAGACGGGGACAGCGGTTTTATCTTCTGCGGGTTTGATATTTTTTACCGGCTGGGGTTCATGCTTCACGGGAGCCACTGTCGGAGTTTCGTTTGGAGAAAGCGGTACACTGACTTTTTGCGGAATCTGAACAGCTTTGGTCACCTGAACATCATTAGAATTCTGAGGTACTTTTTTAGGCGTACTCAGTTCATCTGTATCCGCGAGTGCATCAGCGAGGGCCTGCATTTTTTTTTGATCCGGCGCGACGCGGGTGACAGCCGTCATCGGGCGCGGTTTGCCGTCATCCACTTCGATTTCTTCCGTAGCCAATTGTGCGAGCAGATCCTTGGTCATGTGTGAAGGCAATACGGGAGCCGGGATATTGATTGCCTTTTTTGCATTGAGTTCTGCGGCATCCGCGAGAGCGACCGTCGGAGCACTCTGGGGTTCGGAGATGTTCTTGGGGGCCGGCGTACTGTCAGAAAGATCGAGTGGAGAGATATTCTTTTTGGCAATGGATCGCGGTTTCCAATTGGCGAGAACCGGAGATTTGGTATTCGTTTTTGCCTGAGTCTGATCGGATTTGCAGAGCTGTTCCGGTTCGAGGATGGAATCGAATTCGAACTCGGGTTCCAGAGCCGGGACAGAATGATTGCGCTTGATTGCGCGAGTTTTGGGAACGTTGGTTTTCTTGATTCGCGACATGATGTCGGCGATGGCTTCTGTTTTCTCAGCTTTCGGAAGTTCCTGTACTTCGACAGGTTCGGGCTGAATATCGTCTGCATTGCCGAGTTCATGCAACCCGTCCGGATCATCGAGTTCTTCCGAGACACTTTCCAGCGAGTCATCATCCTGTACGACAGGAGCAACGTCTTCGGAGGGAAGATCCGGTTGGATGCCGCTGTCGGATTCACTGCTGTCCTGCGAGATTTCAGGTTCAGCGGGCATGCTGTTTTCCTGGCGGGACATTGCCTGACGTTCCTCGAGGTCGGAAGCTTTGTCATCGAGGAGTTCCGAGGGGGAATCTTCGTAATAAATGCTTTCATTCAGGGAGACATCATTATCGGCGGCGGGAATTTCAGGGGACTCGGTGACGCTGCTGACGGTTTCCGGCAAAGGCTTTCGGAAGGGTTCAGCGAACGCATTGGCGAGTGTTTTTGCGGTCCAGCGGATAATTTTCCAGATTCCCAGGAAAAAGGTTTTGAATTTTGTATCGGTAACGAGGAGTCCGCCGAACAGCCCGAGTACGATGCAAATGGCGACGAATGCGGCCGTCGGGATATGAGCCGTACCGAAATTGGCGAGCCACTGTCCGAGGACTCCGCCGGGGGCATGTTCGAGGACTTCGCTGCCGTTCATCAGGAACTGGAGCAGCGGAGATGCGCCCAGAATGAGGAGCAACATACCGATGAGTTCCGAGGGGGTGACTTCGAATTGTTTTCCCGAAAGCGTGCGAATGCCCATCAGCAGACAAACTGCCGAGAACAGGAATGCGGCAAGTCCGAACAGCGTCAGCATGATATTGGCGATATACGCGCCGATGATCCCGAACAGATTCAGAGCCGTTTCGGCATCGGGGGCGAGGTCCGCTGCTGTAAATGTGAACAGCATCAGGAACAGAATCGCGCCGAGAATAATAAAGAGCGCCCCGATGAAAAACGCATATACTTTGGAATGTTTCTGAATACGTCTTGGGTTTGGCAGAGAAATGCGCGGGTTATCCCGACGTACATTTTTAGCTGTCGTCTTCGATTCACGCGAAGTCCTGGCATGAATGGCCGAAGTTTCCTGTTTGCGTTTTGTTGTCGGCTGTTGCTGGCGTCGCTTTGTTTTATCAGATGATTTTGTCGTTTTCTTAGGCATCCCTGCTAACCTCATTGCGAATCCATTCGCGGTATTCTTTTTAGCACGCTTTGAGAGATGACCAAATTTTTGTATGATATGCGGAGTCATTTTTCAGCGGAGCTGTTCCGTATGTGACTGAACATCTATGATTGAGGTAAACAATGTCAAAACAGGCTGTTATCGTCGGTGCCGGACCTGCGGGGATTTCTGCAGCGATTTATCTTGTCCGTGCAGGTTTTCCGGTTCAGGTGATTTATCGGGATGCGGGAGCATTGGGCAAAGCGGAAGCAATTGAGAATTATTATGGATTTGAGGAACCCATCAAAGGCGATGCATTATTTGAGCGCGGTCTGATGCAGGCGCGCCGCCTTGGTGTCGAATGCATTCAGGATGAAGTCGTTGGCCTGAGCTGGGGGGACAAGCTGACGATATTGACCAAATCCGGCCAGTATCCCGGGGATGTCATCATTCTGGCGACGGGAGCCGCGCGAATTGCGCCCAAAATCGAAGGACTCAAACGCCTCGAAGGATATGGCGTGAGCTATTGTGCGGTCTGTGATGCCTTCTTTTATCGCCAGAAGGATGTTGCCGTTATCGGCAATGGCGAATATGCCCTGCACGAAGCGATGGAACTGGTGGGAACCTCCAAAAGTGTTACGATATTTACCCAGGGCAGGGAGCCGGAATTTTCAGTTCCCGACGTTCCGAATCTCAGCATCGACAAACGAAAGATCAACCGTCTGAACGGAGAGAATTCACTCGAATCCCTCGAGCTTGAGGACGGCAGCATCTTCCCCGTATCGGGACTTTTTGTGGCCATAGGCGTTGCCGGAAGTTCGGATTTTGCGAGGAAAGTCGGTGCGGAAGTGGAGGGAGCCCGAATCGTGGTCAATGAGGATTGTGCAACGACGATCGACGGGCTATATGCCTGCGGGGACTGCGTCGGCGGCATGCTTCAGGTGGCGAAAGCGGTTTATGACGGTGCCCGTGCGGCCTCCCATGCCATCAAGTATCTCAGGAATCTGTAGTCATGCATTCATTTTTAAAGGCAGAGTGGAAAACCATTCTCGGCGTTATCATTTTCTGCGGAGCCATCTTTGCTTGGTTTTATGTGCAGGAAATGCGCAAAGCCGAAGCTGCCGCAGCTCCGTACGAATACGAATGTCTGAGAGCCGGAGATGGGATACTCGATTACCGGATCGGCATGACGTTTGACGAATTATCCGATACGATCAGGGATTATACCAAAACGGAAGATCCCGTTCTCGGCGTATCCCGGTACGAACGTGCCGATGGCGCACTGGCATTGAATTTCCGGGACAATCGTGTCGTTTCGATCGAATTCTACCCCGACAAAACGGAACCGGACAGCCGCTGCATTTCGGATGCAAAGACCTGGAAATCGAAAAACAAGGATGTTGCGGAACCGATCCCGACGGGCAACCGTGTTCATATCATTTATGAAGGTCTGATTTTGATTCAGGAACAGCAGCCCGATGATGAAAAAAAAGAGAACAAGGACATCGGCTGGATCGTCGTTCCGATTTGATTTTGGGCTGGCTTGTCCGGGACTGCGCCAGCCATTTCCGGGCTATGCCCAAAAGGCATACGCCCGGTGTGCCCGCGCTATCTGCGATACGCGCGGCGCCGCATTGCTGTACATCCCAGAATTCCAAACATGGCCAGAATGGCTGCAGCCGATCCGGAGGGCGATGAATTCGGGGCTGCAGAACAACTCTCGGAACTTCCCTTTTTCTGGCAAAAATCGAATGACTGCCAATAGGGATCGCTGCAGTCGTAATTCAGCGTATCACCGGAATTGGATGGCGTTTGGGGAGTAGCGGACGGCTGCCCGGGGATTTGGGTGGGCGTTTGGGGCGGATTTTGCGCTGGTACCGTCGGCGTTGAACCCGGTGTCGGCGTTGAACCCGGTGTCGGCGTCGTATCTTCCGGGTTCTGAGTGGGATCGTTCTGCCCGGGGGCGGCAGTGCATTCCGGTGTTGTGACGCAGACGGGATCCGCGCAGTCGATCAAGCCGTTGTGATCATCGTCGATGTTATTTCCGCAGATTTCATCACTCTGAGGCTGACAGGCAGAGAACTCACTGCACTGCGGATCGTCGCAATCGACGAGTGTATCTCCATTGTCATCGACATGATTCGAGCAATTTTCCGGGTTGCATGCCGGTTGATAGAAGCATTCCGCATCGTTGCAGTCGATGAGTCCATTCTCATTGTCATCAATGCCGTTGTCGCAGATTTCCGGCTGACAATAGACGGTATCACTGCATTGCGGATCATCGCAGTCGATCAGATTATCGCCATTATCATCCTTATCATTCGAGCAATTCTCGGGCTGGCATCTGAGTTCTTTTGAGCAGTTCGGATCGTCGCAGTCGGCGAGTTCGTTGCCATTATCGTCCTTGCCATTGTCGCAGATTTCCGGCTGACATACGATTGCATCTTTGCATTCGTCGTCGTTGCAGTCGGTTGCGCCATTGTCATTGTCGTCCTTGCCGTTGTCGCAGATTTCTGGTTCGCATCGGATATTGCCTTCGCAGTCCGGGTCGTCGCAGTCTATTATGCCATTGGCATTGTCATCGACGCCGTTGTAGCAGATTTCCGTCTGACAAACCAAAAGATGCCTGCAATAGACATCCTTGCAGTCGATGTTTCCGTCTCCGTTGTCGTCCTTGCCATTGTCGCAGATTTCGGGTTCTTCGGGAGGGAGATCTTCGACGTATTTTTTGAGAAAATCGCGATGATCATTGATGATCGTCATTCCTGCATACTGAGAACAGTACTCATCGCCGAAGCTGTGAACGCCGGTGACGTATTCAGTGCCGTTGCGCGTAATAAAGGTCGGGCCGCCGGAATCGCCGCTGCAGATGTTCGTCTTTTCATTGAAGAAATACATGAAGCCCCTGGACATCTCGTAACGATTGACGAGCTCATTGCAGTAGTACGTGCTGACACCACCATTCTGCGAGCAATAGGCGTCGACCGGCCAGGTCGTCTGGTATTTGACGCCCGAGGAATTATCATTATTGGGATCGGTCAGACCAAATCCGACAGATGTAGCCATGACTTTACCGCTATCGAATTCCTTGGCACTCGGCGTAAGCGACGGCGGCAAAATCAATGCCGGCCTTACAAAATCCTCAGGAACGCTTTTTTTAAGTTTAATGACTGCGATATCATTCGTAATATCGCCGTCGTAGCCCGTCGAGCAGGTAAAATTGGGATTCCAGTGGATATTCTTGGAATCGACCTCAAACACCTTAACATACTTGTTTTTGGAATTCCCGAATCCGACTTTCATGTTCTTGCGGTAGTATGACATCTCATCTTCGCCATTGCAGTCTTCGACGCAATGAGCTGCAGTAAGAACGTAATTTGGAGTAATCAGGGTTCCGGTGCAGAAAGAATGCGTATAGCCCCACTCCTGAATGAAGAGTGAAACGACGGGCAGCCGTTCATTTTCGGGAACTTTCGTACCATTGATAACAGGAAGAGCTATCTCTGTGAATTCCTCGGGTGAAAGGGTACTTTGATCATTGCTGCATGCAGAGGTACAAAGCGCAAGAAAAACCAGACTAAGAACGATATGACGTTTCATCATTATGCTTTATGAATAAGTCAGCTTAGAGCCAACAGTGAAAGATGAGCGTCCCCGATAACAGACTTTTGCCGAATTCCGGGGTCCACTACTGTCTATTGGTATTACCAACGATGTCAATAGAGCGTTTACGAAATGCTCCGACGCCGTTTTGTGATGATCCCCAAAGCGCCAAACAATGCGAGAATCATTGCCGGCCAGGAGAATGTATCCGGCGTGGATGAAATGGAACATCCAGAACTGCTGTTAACGTTATCTTTGCAAAAATCAAATGACTGCCAGTAAGGATCACTGCAATCGTACTGCAGTGTATTATCTGGTGCAGACGGCGTATTGGGCGTCGGGTTGGGATTCGGCGTCGGATTGGGATTCGGCGTCGGGTTGGGATTCGGCGTCGGATTGGGATTCGGCGTCGGATTGGGGTTCGGCGTCGGGGTGGGGTTCGAACTTCCGCCCGGATTGCATTCATACTTACCCAAACAGGCAGGATCTCCGCAATCGATCAGGCCGTTATTATCATCATCGATGTTGTTGCCGCAGATTTCTGTTCCCGGGACGAGGCAAACTGACATCTGCCTGCATTGTGGATCTCCGCAATCGATCAGACCGTTATTGTCATCATCGATGTTATTGTCACAGATTTCAACGCTTGATGTGAAACAGGCTGACATCTGCCTGCATTGTGGATCTCCGCAATCGATCAGACCGTTATTGTCATCATCGATGTTGTTGTCGCAGATTTCCACGGATGATGCGACACAGGCTGATGCCTGGCTGCATTGCGAATCATTGCAATCGATCTGGCCATTATTGTCATCATCGATGTTGTTATCGCAGATTTCCACGGATGATGCGACACAGGCTGATGCCTGGCTGCATTGCGAATCATTGCAATCGATCTGGCCGTTATTGTCATCATCGATGTTGTTGTCGCAGATTTCCACGGATGATGCGACACAGGATGAATGCTGGCTGCATTGAGGGTCATTGCAATCGATCTGGCCGT
>JAFRYG010000221.1 GCA_017441205.1 Pseudomonadota bacterium | reverse complement strand
TGCCAGCTGTCATCGACTTCATCCAGGTTACAGCCCACCAGCCACATCAAAGCGAGTATGGCAATACAAAGGAATCGCGATTTCATTCTCTATTCCTCCGAATAAAGCATTTGAGGAGAATTGCAGCCGCAATGAATAACGCCACCCAGACAATACTGGTGCGCTCTGACCACAGCCCGGATCATGTGTAGCCTTTTTAAAATGCCGGTGCAAATTCTTTCGGGAATTTGCACACAGTCTGAATCCTGCAATGAATTTTGACTATTACTGTTTCGCAGGAGGAGCAGCTTGACCTGTAAATTTTGTATACAGGGAAGGCGACAGCCAGACTGTCTGGCGTCTCAGCGAAATATCCGTTTTACCCGGTACAAAAAGTACCTCAAACGTATCTTCGTTAATCTTGGTATTCGGAGGAGCCTCCGTCGTACAACGCACGGTTATTCTGATATCATTTGCCATCAGATATGCCGGATACCAGTTTCCTTCGTAAAAGAAAATACCTTCGAGGAGACTGGTGAATTCAAACTTGTCTTCATAAGTATGATAACGGGGGATGCTGATATCATAAAAGTGATCCTCATAATAGTGCTCCAAGGACTCATCTCTCTTATTTGAAACACTATACTGGCTGACCGTCACGCGTCTGGCCTCGCATGTGCAAACGACACCGCTCTGTTCGCGTTCAAGAGCCATGCGCTTTTCTTCTTCTTCACGCTTTTTCCTGGCCTTGAGTTCTTCCTTTTCAAGCCGACGCATCAGACGTTCGCGCCGTTTCTCTTGCTTTTTACGCCAGCGTCTGCGTTTTCTGGCCAGATTGTTCTGATGCATCTTCGCGCCAAACTTCGTCTTTCGGAACCAGCGTCCGATAAAAGTGTGCGGTTCCCAGTCCGGATATTCGGAATGCCAGTCACCTGCCATAGCCTTGCGATATTTTTCGGCAGCAGCCATGGCCTCGTGGATCAATCTGCGCAGCTCATGGACATCCTGCGGACGCTCCTGCGCATTGCTGGCGAGCAGTTTGTCGAGCAAATCCACCATGGGTTTGGAGGTATCCGGAGCTTTTTCTTCGATGACAGGATGGAATTTAAGCTGAAAGAGCTCATTGGGGATTTCGTAGGGGAAAACTCCCGTCAGCAGATGAAGCGCTGTCGCACCGAGCGCATAAAAATCGGAACGCGGCGACACTTCTCCCTGCAGCTGTTCGGGGGCCATATAGCCGAAAGTACCCGCGATCGTCGATCCACTCGATTGTTTATGGGCATTGTCCACCGCACCAAAATCGATCAGCCATACCCTGCCTTCATTGCTTCTGTCGCTGCGGCGATACAGAATATTGCCCGGCTTGATATCGCGGTGAATGATGGCCGGTATGTACTGCGTCTGAAGTGCGAACAGTATTTCACTGACTTTATCGATGATGAAGAATACTTCCTCTTCCTCAAAAACTTCGTTCGTTTTTCGCATTTCCTCGAGCATGCTGTCGAGCGATGGATAAGGTATGTATTCCTGAACAATATAACTCGTAAATCCATTGGTGATGCTTTTGTAGCATTTGGGAACGCCAATCACATCCACCGACTGAAGAACCTCGGCTTCGCGCTGAAATAGCTCCAGGGACTTGAAATCATCGACAAATTTGAGCTCCTTAATGGCAACATCGAGGGCATTTCGACGATCCTTGGCCAGCCATGTAAATCCATTGGCCCCCTCGCCCAAAAGCTTCACATAACGATAATCCAGATTGAGGATTTCCGGCGTCACAATGGTCTTTTCGGAATTGTCCGACATATTCTGTTCAGCAGCTTCTGTTTTGGATTTCGACGACATCAGCGGACTCCTTGTGTATGACCATAGAGATTGTCTTTATTGAACAGCGAAATCTGGCTCTGCTGAATCTCCTTGAACGGGAAGGGATAGGGCATGCTCATGACATCTGAATTGTCTCTGGGATTGATGTAATAAAGGATGGGAATCGGCGTACCCGGTTCCAGTCCTTCCGTCTGGTGATTATAAATGATGTTCTCGTGTACAAGATCATCGGCACTGGCATCATCCGGCGGATTAAAACGATAGCGAAGCCGGAAAGGCACACGGGATTTCGAAACCATTGTCCTTGCAGCAAAAACCCGGCCATTATCGTTATAATTGGATTGAATGCATTCCCTGTATTTTTCCGACACAGGAATGTCCTCAAAATCGATGATCGTCGCAATGGCCTTGCGGCCAAATTTGAGCAGCGTCAGAAACGGAGCATCTCCGATGTTATCCCAGCCGCAAAGTACACTGACTTCCTCGGGCGTCATGCACTTTTCATATTCCAGGAGCCTGCCATCCACATCTTTGTGCAATTTTCGCAGCTTCGAAAGTGTAGCAAACATCTGCACATAAAAAACACATGTAATGACGGCAGCTACTCCACCTAAAAAATACATTTCATTGACAAACAACAAAACTGCCGCGCACGTCAGCACCAGCGGCAAAAATATCTTAATGAAAAGCCCACTTTTGGCGCGGACGAGTTCATCCTTGGCCTCAGTCGTCAGGATGGCATCCGCAAAATTCCGGGGAACAGAACGCGGAACGACCTCCGACAACTGCATCCACAAATCGAGGTTGCCGGCCTGATTAAATGCATTCACCTGGGCCAGGTTCTGTTCGATCAGTTCTGCGGGCAGCTGGTTCTCATCCTCTACAAAAGCATATTTATCGTTCGCAAACTGCTCAAATATATATTTGAGACGGCTGTAATCGCAGAGCCTGTTTTCGGGTTTGGGCGCGAGCATCTGATGCAGAACCGAAACGATAGGACGCGGAACATTTTCGAGATAAGGGTCAATGACGAGGCGAAAATCCGCCGCCATCATATCCTTTGGATCGACGCCGCAAAGCATGTAAACAATGGTCACGCCCAGCGAATAGATATCGCTTGCAGGACACGGATGACCGACGAGCTGCTCCGGCGGCATGTAGCCGTACGTCCCGGCAACCGTCGATCCACCTTTCTGCACCGTCGGATTGGCAACCGCTCCGAAGTCGATCAGATAGGGCTCGAAATCGTCCATATCCGCAAGCGGCTTCATAATAATGTTATTCGGCTTGATGTCGCGATGGATGACGGGAGGTTCATGGGAATGAAGCTTTTCGAGCAGCTCAATCAACCCAAGCGCCATCTTGAATATTCGGCTCACCGTAAAACGAAAACCGGTTTTGAGCATGATCTGAAGCGATCGTCCTTCGATGAGTTCCTGGACGATATAGGCCGAAGGCGGATCTGCCGACAGACATTCGATGGCTTCGTAAAATTCCGCAACACCATGTTCCGAAATGCTGGCCAATACCTCAGCTTCGCGGTGGAACAGATCGTACTCCTTCCACGTATTGACCGAATTGATACGCAGTCTTTTGATGGCAACAATTTTCTGGTCCGAAAGCCGAAGTGCCTTATAAACATTGCCCTGCGTTCCGCCGCCAAGTTTATCGATAAACTGATAGCGATCGGCAATTTCAGCGGGAGTTGGAACGGAGGCGGCACCGGATGATTCATATTGCCCGTAATCATCCGATTTTTGTGCATCCATTTGGTGCTGTTCAGTTTTCTGAGACATATTTCACCCGATTCCAGGGGTTAGGGGTTAGAGAGACGTTCCACGGAACGTCTGTACAGATTATTATTGATTATGCATTATCTAAAACCAGACGCGCCCCTGTGGGACGTCACATCCAAAGAGCCCCATAGGGGCGCTATATGTTTATATGCATAGCCGTGGGTAAAACCCACGATTCGGAATGAACGCATCCGCAGCATTCAATCGTTTATTTTATCGAATCTGCACAATCAGGTAAAGCACAACTCCACATGGCAGATTGCCGGCCGTATGCCCCTGCGGGCATAGGCCGGCACGAGGGTGACCGTATGCCCGCCGGGGCATAGGTCACCGCACAAAAGAAAAAAAATCACCTTCTCCTTGACGATTCAAAACCCGTGCATAATCTCATGTCCCCGTTGTGCGGTGCAGAAAATCAGGCGCCGTTGTGATTATCATAATAAGGAGTCTAAGATGAAAGTTCGTCCATTACAGGATCGTGTTCTTGTCAAACGTGTGGAAAGTGAAGCACGCAGTGCCGGTGGCATCATTATTCCCGATACCGCCAAGGAAAAACCGCTCGAAGGCATCGTCATTGCCGTGGGTGCGGGAAAACGTCTCGAAGACGGTTCGCGCATTGCCCCCGAAGTCAAGGAAGGCGACCGCGTTCTGTTTGGCAAATATGCCGGCACCGAAATCAAGGTCGACGGCGAAGAGCACATGATCCTCAAAGAGAGCGATATTCTTGGTATTTTGGACTAATCCGGAGATATTATCATGTCAGCAAAAGAAATTATTTTTGATGAACAGGCCCGTAAAAAAGTTCTTCGTGGTGTCAATCAGATCGCCGACGCCGTCAAAGTGACGCTGGGTCCGAAGGGCCGCAATGTCGTGATTCAGAAATCCTACGGTGCTCCTTTGATTACCAAGGACGGCGTGACCGTTGCCAAGGAAGTCGAACTCGAAGACAAATTCGAGAACATGGGTGCCCAGATGGTCCGTGAAGTGGCCTCCAAAACCAATGATATCGCCGGTGACGGCACGACGACAGCAACAGTTCTGGCCCAGGCCATCTTCCGCGAAGGCGTCAAATTCGTCATTGCGGGCCAGAGCCCGATGAGCATCAAACGCGGTATCGACAAGTCCGTCGAAGCTGTCGTTGCCGAACTCAAGAAGATTGCCCGTCCGACGCAGAGCGAGCAGGAAATCGAGCAGGTCGGTACCATCTCGGCCAATGCCGACAGAACCGTCGGTGAAATCATTGCCAAAGCCATGGCCGAAGTCGGCAAGGATGGCGTCATTACGGTCGAAGAAGCCAAGGGTCTCGAAACCGAACTCAAGGTCGTCGAAGGCATGCAGTTCGATCGCGGTTATCTGTCGCCCTATTTCGTCACCAACAGCGACCGCATGACCGTCGAATACGACAAACCCAAAATCCTCCTCTATGACAAGAAGATCTCCAATATGGCAGAACTTCTTCCGATACTCGAAAAAGTTGCCGGCCAGAGCCGTCCGCTCATCATCATTGCCGAAGATGTCGAAAACGAAGCCCTTGCCACGCTCGTCGTCAACAGAATGCGCGGTTCCCTGCAGGTTGCCGCAGTCAAGGCCCCCGGTTTCGGCGATCGCCGCAAAGCCATGATGGAAGATATCGCTGCATTGACCGGCGGCAAGCTCATTACCGCCGATATGGGCATGAAACTCGAAGATGCGACGATGGATGATCTCGGCGAAGCCGAACGCGTCTGCATCGATAAAGACAACACGACCATCGTCAACGGTTCGGGCAAAACGGAAGACATTCAGACGCGTGTCAACCAGATCCGCGCTCAGATTGCCGAAACCAAATCCGACTATGACCGCGAAAAACTTCAGGAACGTCTGGCCAAACTCGTCGGCGGCGTCGCCGTCGTCCAGGTCGGTGCAGCCACCGAAGTCGAAATGAAAGAAAAGAAAGCCCGCGTCGAAGATGCCCTGAATGCAACGCGTGCAGCCATCGAAGAAGGCATCGTCCCCGGCGGCGGCGTGGCTCTTGTTCGCGCCCAGAAAGCCCTCGACAACCTCAAACTCAGCGCCGATGAGCAGTTCAGCGTCGATATCGTTCGCCGCGCCCTCGAAGAACCGATGCGCCAGATCGCCAACAATGCCGGCGTCGATGGTTCCATCGTCGTTCAGAAAGTTCACGAAGGCAAAGACGGCTTCGGCTACAATGCTGCAACCGACAAATTCGAAGATCTGCTCGCCGCTGGCGTCATTGACCCGGCCAAGGTGACGAGAAGTGCACTCCAGTATGCAGCCAGCATCGCCGGACTGCTCCTGACCACGGATGCCATGATCGCCGAGCTTCCGAAAGAAGAGAAGGCTCCGGCCATGCCCGCAGGCGGTATGGGTGGTATGGGCGGTATGGGATTCTAATCGGATTCTTATTCATGCAAAAAAGGGAGTGGCTAAAGCCACTCCCTTTTTTATTAAACCTTCTATCCTTCCAATAAAGCTTCGCGCTTTGCAGCGCGGGTGCTTGGTTTTTGTACGCTTACGCGGCAGGGGGGCCGAGATGAGCACCGTCCGGTGAACGGTGCGAATCACAGAGCCCAGTGAGCGACGGCCAGACAAGAGCCGGAGCGCCGACCGGCGTGAGAGGCGAAGTGAATGGCCCTTTGCGAACTGAGGCGCTTTGTTTGGAATATGGGGATAGGTCACCCCCGCACGCTTTTGGGGCTATCGTAGTTGCGGGTCGAATGTCCATCCCTGGACATGCCTCCCTCGCCTCTCGCCGCCGTCCATGGCGGCGCAGTGATCCTGATAAATACCGAACATGGTTACGCGAAATCGTTGCAAATAAGGCCACAAAAGCATAACCATTCAACAAACAACGAAACCAAATCGAATTACTCTTCTTCCCCCTCAAGGGCTCTCGAAAAGGCGCATTTCGGGCAAAGCAGTTTCTTTGCCTTACCGCGCTGAACGATTTCGAGTCGGGCTTCCTGACAGTTGGGACAGGTTTCGTTTGTAGGCTCGTTCCAGCTCACGAAATCGCAGTCAGGATAGCGGCTGCATCCATAAAATACTTTGCCGCGCTTGGATCGTTTCTGGACGATTTTCCCGGTGCACCCCTCTTTGGGACACGTCACATTCAGAGCAATGGCCTCGGTATGCTTGCATTCCGGATACCCGGAACAAGCGAGGAATTTGCCGAAGCGGCCATTGCGGACCATCATCGGACGATGGCATTTCGGACATTCGCCCGAATACTCGATGACCTTTTCCTGCGGAACGATCGTGCCATCGGGCTGGCGAGTGAATTCCATCGTATTCTTGCACTTCGGATAATTGGTGCAGGCAAGGAAGTGGCCGTTTTTCCCAAACTTGATGACGAGGGGAGCTCCGCATTTATCGCATTTCAGGTCTGTTTCTTCCGATTCGCGCTTGACGTTGCGCATCGTGGAATTGGCCTGTTCGAGAGCTTTCGAAAACGGACCGTAAAAATCCGAAAGCGTCTGACGCCAGGACTGCTCCCCGGCCGCGATGACTTCGAGCTTGTCTTCCATATCCTTTGTATATTCGACTTCGAGAATATCGGGAAAACTCTTGATGAGAAGATCGGTCACGAGCTCTCCGAGTTCCGTGGGATGAAATGTATCCTTGACTTTTTCGACATATCCTTTGGCCTGAATATTGACGACCGTCGTCGTGATCGTCGAAGGCCGGCCGATGCCGCGATCCTTGAGTTCCTTAATGAAGGATGCCTCGGTATAGCGTCTTGGAGGCTGTGTAAACTGCTGGGATTTATCGACCGAAAGGCAGGTCAGTGCGTCGCCCTGATGGAGTTCCGGAAGCTGACATTCCGTTTCCTGATTTTCGGCTTCTTCGGAATCATTGACCGACTTGAGCAGTGCCTTTTTAAAGCCGGCAAATCTGGGCACAGAACCGGATACCCGGTACGTCAGGGAACCATTCTCGATGAGTACGGTGGTGACATCCGAAACTGCAGGTGCCATCTGGGAAGCCACGAAGCGCCGCCAGATCAGGTCATAGAGCCGGTATTGATCGCGCGAAAGATATTTTTTGACCGATTCCGGAGTCCGGTTGACATCGGTCGGACGAATGGCTTCGTGGGCATCCTGAATCTTGACCGTTTTCTTTTTGGAATCGGCGACCTCGTGATGAATCGGGGATTTGGGAAGATAGGAATCACCATAATTTTTGCCGATATAGTCGCGGCATGCAGCAATGGCTTCGTCCGAAACGCGGACGGAATCCGTTCGGATATACGTAATCAGACCGACCGGACCTTCGCCGATATCGATACTTTCGAAGAGTTTTTGGGCGATGCTGGATGTCGTTTTGGACGAAAATCCGAGCTGACTTGCCGCACAGCGAAGCAAATCTGCCGTCGAAAACGGCGGATTCGTCTTCGATTCCCTGCGTTCAACATCGACATTCGAAACGACAAATGGCGCGGATTTGGAGCGATCCGTCAGCGCAGATGCTGCAGCCTCTGACGTGATAACCCCTTTGGGATGATATTTTTCGACCGAAGCCGGATCCGTATAGATGGTCTGTTTGCCATCCCTGACCAGAAGTGCCTGAAACTGGGCACGCTGAGGTGTCGCAAGCTGGGCATTGATTTTCCAGTACTCGATTTTCTTATAGTCCCGGATGGCTTTTTCGCGATCCACGATCAAACGGACGGCAACCGATTGCACACGTCCTGCCGAAAGACCGCGGCGCACCTTGTCCCAGAGGATAGGACTGATCTGATAGCCGACGAGTCTGTCCAGAACGCGGCGTGCCTGCTGGCTGTCGTATTTGTCCTTATCGATCTGAGTCGGATGAGCAATCTCCTGAAGAATGGCCTTTTTACTGATTTCCTGCGGCAATATGCGAAGGATCTTCGGACCGTTCTTAATCGATTTGATAACCTCGGCAATATGCCATGCAATGGCCTCACCCTCGCGATCCGGGTCGGTTGCCAGATACACGGTATCCGCTTCTGCCGCACACTTCTTGATCTCTGCAATTTCCTTGTTTTTCTTGGGAATCGTCACATACTGCGGCTCAAAACCATGTTCGATGTCAATACCGAGACTCTTCGACGGAAGATCCTTGATATGACCGCTGCTGGCAATGACTTTGAAATCTTTGCCAAGAAAACTTTCGTACGCCTTGATTTTGTTGGGAGATTCGAGAATAACGAGTGATTTGGACATAGTAAAAAAACTTTTATTACGCTTACCAATGCGGCTTCAAGCCGGAAAATACTGCCCTGATGCACAGCGAAAATACGGATATTCGGTTCGAACGAACGCCGCACACCATTTTTAGCATTGAATAAGAAATTCAATTTGTCAATCCTTTGGAGACAAAAACAAACCATCCTGTTATCTTTGGCCGTCCTCATTGAGGGCGTGCCTTTTTTATTATGCATTAACCATTATACTTACAGACATTCCACAGAACGTCTCTAACCACCAACCACGAATGAAATCGTCTTTGATTGCTCTATTTTTCAAGGGAATGGCCATGGGAACGGTCGATATCGTTCCCGGCGTCAGCGGCAGTACAGTGGCCGTGCTGCTTGGCATTTACGAACGGTTTATTGCTGCGCTCAAAAGCATCGGCATGCCGTTGTTCCGGGCTCTGCTGCTGCCCTTTAAAAACAAATTCAGTGCCGAGAGCCGCCGGACTTGCAAACAGGCATGCATCGACGCCGATTTGCCCTGGCTTCTGATACTCCTGTCCGGACTCGCTACGGCTTTTGTCGTCGCCAGCTTCGTCATTCCCACGCTGATGGAAAAATTTCCTCAAATCATGCGCGGTGTCTTTTTCGGACTTGTGCTTGGTTCAATCATCACGCCGGTTCGCAGCATAAAACGCTGGGGTATCAGGCATATCGCCATGGCAGTTCTGTTTGCCGCCGGCTTTTTCTTCCTTCTTGGCCTGCACTTTTCACCGCCGGTCCAGGTCGAGCCGATCGTGTCGCAAGGCCAAACACTCGAAGAAATCTGCCTGCAGGCCCCCTGCTTCAATGCACCGGCCGAAGTCTACGCCATCCCCGAAAATGCCCCGCTTCGCGAAATCGCAGACAGCCCGGCCGCGCCCATTCCCGAAGGCACTCAATTCTTCGTCCAAAAGCCCTACTTCTGGTACTGCCTCATCGCAGGATTTATGGCGATATGCGCCATGCTGCTGCCCGGGATTTCGGGGAGCTTTGTTCTGCTCATTCTGGGCAGCTACTACTTCATGCTCAATACCGGCAAGGGATTCCTCCACGCTCTTGCACACGGCAGTTTCTATCCGCAGCACCTGTTTTATCTCTGCTGTTTCGTCGTGGGTGCCCTTACGGGCATCGCTTGTTTTTCGCGCCTCCTGACCTGGGTATTCAAAAAATACCGCGAACTGACACTGGCCGCCATCATCGGTATTCTGATCGGCTGTACCAGAGCCGTATGGCCCTACCGAATCACGGACGAAAACGGCATCTCCACCAATATTCTGCCCGGTATTTCGGACGACCTGTTCTGGCCTACACTCGTTGCCATTGCAGCCGGACTCGGCATCGTCGTTCTGACCGTCATCGTTCAGATCCGCATCGAAAAGCAAAATTCCCCTGACAAATCACCACTCCCCCAGCCTTCCGACGACAAATCATCATCCCCGGATCTATCCCAAAATCCCTGAGAATTCCTGATGCTATCCGTAAAATCTTTCGAAACCACCCGCCTTCAGAACAAAACCCTGTGCCGCTTTTTCGAGCAGATCGAAGAACTGATCAAACAGATCTACGGCACCGAAACATGCCCCATCGCCATCGAGTTCCTCGAAGCCTCGCAGGCATACGAACTCGCCTTCAAAGGATGCGGCGAAACCCAGGCATCCGCCCTGCAGAATGCCGACGACCAGGTAGACGAAATCTGGGGCGCAATGAACGACCAGATCCGCGCTTCTCTGCGCCACCCCAATCCCCAAAAGCGTGCCGCAGCAGCCGCCGTCTTTATGGTATTCGGCGAATTCAGCAATCCGACGCGCCTGAACTACGACGAGGAATACACCCTCATTCGCGAACAGATCGACGCGCTCAGAAAATTGCCGCCCCACACGCTCGAACAGGCATATATCCACGAACATGTCGATGCGCTCGAAGCCTGCTACAATCATTTTGTTTCGCTTCTGACCAGCATCAAATCGGACAGCAGCGCCAAAAAGAGCTGCAAAAGGGAACGCGAAGCCGCCCGCGATGCATTCAGGGCTTTTTCCGAAACGATCAACGTCATGAACCGCATCGGAACGGACGAAAGAATCATCCGCCTCACCAATGGCCTGAACGAAATCATCGACAAAATGACTTCAAAATAGTGCATTCTGTGCTGTTTTTTATCTTTGGACCGTCGCTATCTCGCTTCGCTCAATACGCTCCGGCGCGCGCCTGATTTACACACGGCGCGCGAATTAGGTTTTGCGGGATATTGCTCGCTGTGATAATCTGGAGTGGATTGTGTATTCATCGCTTTCGTTAAGTTGTTTTAACGCATGGCGGATGACACTGACAGACAGGATTAAACATGGATCCTACCCATCGCTGGAAGTTCAATGATGGTCCAGCCAGACGCCAACAGATCATTGATGCTCTCGTGCGCGGAGATACCGACTGGGGCAAATATCTCGTTGGAATGACTGGCGTGAGCGAAATCTCAAATGGTCTGGATTTGCGCGGCATCGATCTGCGCGGCATCGATCTGCGCAGGGCGCGGCTCGAAAAAGCCCATCTCGAACATGCCAATCTGAGCGGTGCCAACCTGTCAGGTGTCGCACTCCGATATGCCTGCGTTCGCGAAGCTTGTCTGGATGATGCCAATCTGGAAGGAGCCGAACTGACCGGTTCTGACTTCCAGGCTGTTTCGATGGCAAATGCAGTTCTGGCGGGCGTCTCCGCCAAAGGAATCCGGTTCAGCGGTTCAAATCTCGAAAATGTCAACTGGAGCCACGCCAATATTTCGGGTGCCGACTTTCGGAATTCCAGACTGACCAATGCAAACTTTGAGCATGCCAATGCCGATTTTGCATCCTTTGCCTACTGTATCGCAGAAAATCTGCATGCCGCACACGGATCCTTCAAAAAATCCATCTGGTATAAATCCAACATGAGCTGCGCAGTTTTTGACGAAGCAGCATTTACCGAAGCTGACCTGTCTTTTGCCATATGCAGGCAGATTGCAATGAATCATGTGGAAATCAGCCGGGCAAAACTCAAGGAAGTCAACCTCACCGAAGCCTGTCTGACAAGTGCCGTTGCCTCCGAAACGACATTCGCACAGGCGGTACTTTCCGGCGCCAGATTCACGAATGCCGTTCTGACAAATGCCAATTTCAGCAATGCCTATGCTCACCTGCCGGCCGACTTTTCCGGCATTCAGGCCGAACATGCCTTCTTCATGAACGCCGCATTTTCCAAATGCTGCTTCAAAAAATCAATGCTCGCCAACACCTTTTTCTGTGAAGCTGAACTCTCGGACAGCGACTTTTCCGAAACCAACTTTACGGGAGCAAACCTGCAGAAGGCCAATCTTCGCCGCACCAATCTGAATCAGGCATTCATCTGTAACGCCACACTGCAGGAAGCAAGCCTGTGCGATGCCACGCTCAATCAGGCAAAACTCAGGGATACGCCACTGTCACCCAGTATTTTGGATGGTGCCAATATCGATGGCGCCTGTATTTCCCGATATTTTGAAGATATCGTCAAGGCCAGCAGTGCTCAGGGAACGCCGGTTTACGAAGATTAGGGAAGATGTCGACAAATGCCGTCGAAAAGAATGCTCAGGCACTGAACCAGATTCTGCGCACTGAGGGAAAAAAACTGGGCAAAACCTGGCGTCAGCGCATTCGTCTGCTCCTGGGACAGACGTTCGAAGCCCTCAATGCCAAACCTCTGGATGGCGCTCGCTGCCGCCAGTTGTCCGATCAAATCGACCGCGAACTCGCTGCCATTCAAAATGGCGAACCTATCGAACAGGAAGCCGATACAACAACTCCTGAATCAGCTGCAGCCAAACCCAAAACCACCGCCCCCCAGAACTCATGCTCAAGCGTCGATTCCTCTGAAGCTTTGTCATCACAAAGCTCTGACATTCCCCAGCTCAATGCGGCAGAACCATCTGCATCCGAACCTGCGGATAAAAAGCCGGAATCGTCCGAAGAGATTGGCCTCTTTGATTTAATACACATTAAAATTCGTTGTTTTTTCAAAATCCGGGCATGCGTACGACCGCCCTATATCGGAAAATTCGTGTGCTTCGCGGATAGATTTGCCGAAGTCCGGCAGGAAAGAATCGATAAATTTATAGGCGTTCTGTCGAACGGTGAAGAAGACTTCATTGCGAAGACAGAAGTCGACGTGGGATACCAGGAAGACCTGCTTCCGGACATGCCCGAAAGGGGGCTCGTACTGCATCCCAGAAAGAAGAAGAGATCATGAGGAAGACTGCCCCGACAGCAGCCGGAATCTGTAATGATGATGTCAAACTGGCAATGAATAAGGCGTTTTCTCGGCGTCTGTTTTATTGGGAACGAATATGAACTGGAAAAACCTGGCAATCTTTAGTGCATTGGTCATGACCTCGTGCTCGGGGCTGGATGCGGGATGGAAGGCGCAGCGCGCAGGAGATTACGACGAAGCGCAGCGACAGGCCATCATTGCGTTGATGAAAGAGCCAAGAAATCCAGATGTTTACCGCCTCGTTGCGACGACAGCCATGTCCAGGGGGCAATACGACAACGCCTTGAAATCAGCACAGTTTGCCAGTTCACTGGATGGTGGTTCCGACGCCTCCGAACAACTGATCCGCGAAATATGCACGGCCAAAAAGGATTGGCCCTGCCTGTGTGAAGCAGGCCTTCGCACAACTCAGAAAAACGCTTCACTCGTTCCCGAAGACGCATCGAGATTTCGCCAGGGTTACGATGCTCTGTCCGGAGCCAGCGAAAGTTATGGCTGTTTGATTGCTCTCGAAAAACAAGGCCAGACCATCGACAACGCCGGCAAAGTCAAAGCTGCATACGCCGAAAAACTCGCTGCTCGCGGAAAAATGCGCGAAGCCTTCGCTATCGAAGATACGATCGACGAACCCTCCGTCCGCCTGCTCAATGCATCCAAACGCCTCTATGCAATGAGCCAACCGGCAGATGCCGCCTCGAGACTCCGCGAATACGTCGCCACCGCCGACAGCAGCAATCGGGAACAGCGCATTACAGAAGCTTCTGCCGTATGCGAAAACTACCGTGACTGGAACCTTCAGGCCGAACTGCTCGAATCCTCCCAGAATCCAGAACACGAGATTTCAAGAGCCATTGCACTGCGCAAATCATTCCGGGCAGAAGATTCCAATGCAATACTTCAGTCCCATTTTGCACGAACCGACAGAACTCCGCTGCAGGTTCTCGGCGAGGTCAAAAAACTCACCAATGCCGGTTACGGCGAAGCCGCCGTCGAAGCCTATTCGAGCTGCAGTGCATGTTCAGACGACCCCGACAGCAGTATCGAAGCAGCCAATGTTTTTTACAATATCGGACAAACGGCAGTCTGCAATCAAATCATGACGCATCTGAGCGATACGCACGAAAACGACAGTGCCCTGCAGGTTCGTATCTTCAACTGGTATCGCGAAAGGAAGCTCAATAACCAGGCACTGTACAGCGCCGAAAAAGCCGCAAAACTCGGCGTTTCCGATCCCATATTTCACGAAAATCGCCTCGAAGCCTATCTGGACAGCCGGGAAATACGTTCTTTCGAACGCGAATCCGCAGCATGGATTGCAAGTCAGGAACCACCGGCCACACAGGCCCGCGAAGCCGTCGCGAGGCTCGAATCCAAACGTTCCAACTGGGAAGGCATTATCAATATTCTCAATCCCGTAGCCGATGCCGGACAACTCAAAGGCAAGTCCCGCGACCTGTACTTCAAGAGCTTCCAATCCCTAAAACAATACAAAGAACTTTACGATATAATCGGGAAACATGGATCAGACCTGACTCCGCTTCAAAAAGCCGATTACTTCTTTGATATCGAAGCCGAAACAGAATACCGGAATTCCCTTGCCCCCATGCTCAGCGGCAGCCATTCGGAGCAGTATACTGCCGAATTGAAGCTCGCAGAATACCTGATCATTATTAAGGAAGACGAAGCCAGTGGCCGCGAATCAATCGACCGTGCCATTAAAGTTTCCGACAAACAGGACGATGCCTACGACAAGGTCGTGCAGTTCCTCCGCGACATGGGACAACTCCCGATGGCAATCGAATACGCAGTCCAATGGCGCAATGCATTCCCCAAAGACGACCGCCCATGCGCAATTCTTGGCAGACTCTATCTGGCCAATCACCTCATTCCCGAAGCCAGTGAAGCATTCGATGCCTACGTCAGCAACCGGGACGACAAATACCCGGCACTTCGCCACGGATATCAGGAGTTTACGCGGTTCAGCGAAAGTGAAGCCGGTTTGGACTGGGTCGAAAACCAGACCCTTCCCGTACTCGAACGCGGAGAGAATCCGGAATATCTGTATGCCCTTACCGAAAGCCGGTTTGATGAATACAAACAAAATCCCCGCAAAAGAGCAACGGCTTTCCGCAGTCAGATTATCGATGGCTATCGCCGGCTGCTGAATCAAAGCCCCGAAAAAGCACTCAGTTTTGCCGCAGATCTCACTTCGCTCGAAGCCTATGAAGATGCCGCCGATGCCTACGATGTGGCAGATCAAAAGGCCGAAAAGTGGCGCTTCAGCCAGCGCGTCGAACGCGTAAGAATCATGCTGCTGGCCGGACGATCTGATAAAGAGATTCAAAAAGCCGTCAACATTGCTTCCGATACGAAAGAAACCTTCCAGATGGTCGAAATGCTCAACAAATCACAGGCTCTGGAATACGGCGAAGAAATCCTCGAAAAGCAGCTGGATGACGAAAACATGGAAACTCGGCTCAGAGCATTCAGCTATCTCGTGCGCCTGAACAGCGACGACGGCAATTTTGATAAAATAAAGAAATACGGCCTGAAACTTGAAGACAATGCTCCGAACAATGCCGATATCCACATGAAACTGGCTGAACTTGCATTGTCCTATAATGATTTTGACGAAGCCGTCCGCCATCTGACTTTCCTGCAGACCGTCCGACCGGATGCCCGAGAAGTTCTGAACCTCGAAATGGAACTGGCCAGACGGGCACCGGACCATGCCGGTGCTCAGGCGCTGATTTCAACCGTATTCGATGCCGCAGAAGGTGTTTTTCACCGTCTGGACTGGATATCACAGAGCTTCGAACAGTACGGCGATATTCCCAGAGCTCTCCACTATGCCGAAAAAGCTTACGCTTCTTCGACTGCATCCAACGACGAACTCAAAGTGCGCCTGATTGGACTCTATCTGAGGGCAGGTTCCATCGAAAACAATACCAACTACCAGCAAATCCTCAATTCCCTTCAGAAAACCGCGCTCTGGAATGCTGCAACACTCCAGAACCTTTCTGAAGAAGCCCAGAATGCCGGATACTACGATCAGGCCCAGGCCTGGATGAAAGAAGCCATCGCACTCGAACCGGAACAGCTTTCACTCAAACGCAGAAAACTCGAAATGGCGCTGGATTCGGAATCGCAGGGACAGATTGCGATGAGCCTCGAAGAAGCCATTGCCCCACCAGTCGCCGAAGTTATGGATCCCCTTCGCGAGAACGGTTCCTATCTGGATGCATTTTCTGCCATCGAACTCTTTGAACAAAATGGCGAATACGAAATGGCAACGGCATCTTTGCTGAGTGTGCTGCCCTATTATGTGGAAGCCCGCGGAATCACAGCTGCCACGCGTTCGCTCAAAACCTATTCCGAATCACAGCCCGCCTATCAGTCATCCATCGCCAGAATACTTGCCGGTTATTTATTGATGGGAGACACCCCCTGCGATGCGCTGGCCTATGCCGCCGATCTTGAAGATCAGAGTGTGTGGGCACGTCTGTTGATACGCTGCCAGGAGGCACAGTGCAGTATCTTTTCGTCGATCAGGGATACCCGGCAGAGCATGTCCAAACGTCGAAGAGTGCGCTTCGATGAGGGACTTTATCAGGAACTGGTTCAGGCCGGACAAGCATCCATTGCCATGAAATACGCCCAGGAAATGGAGATGGCCGATGGTGCATACGAACAATTCGAAAGAATGCTGCTGGCCGGCAGTCCGCTGGATGCATTGACCGGACTGGCCAAAATGCCGGTAGATCCCGAAAAAATTACCGATGTCTATGGCATGCTGGTCTCTTATGGCTACACCAAAGAAGCCCTGGATTATGCGCGCCAGCAGATGAACCGCATTCCGGAACGCGACAAAACAGGTATTTCCGCATCTGCAATTCTACTGGGGGCCAAAGACAAAGTATTTCTGGACAACATCCCCGGAGATCGCCCGGATGCCTACAAATCCATGATGCCGTGGGAAGTTTCTGAACTCATCGCCCTCGATGAACTCAAGCGTTGGCTGCGCGATACACCGACATCACACATGACACCGGTCATCCACATCGCCATGCAGTGCGCATCCAGACAGGAACAAAAAGCAGATGAAATTCTGACGGCGACAGAAGAAGCCATCGGGCAGCATCATTCCAGAGTTTCCCTCTATGTGACTGCCTCCCAGGAAGCCGTCAAAGAAGGCCTGTATCAGGGATCCCTGAGATTCCTGAATAAACTCGCGGACATGGTACCCGCATCCGATTACGTCCATCGCCTCTATTCGATATCACTTGCAAGACTTGGAAAAACGAACGAAGCATGGCGCGAACTCGAAGAGGGATCGCGCTGTACATCGCAGCTGACGGACTATTGGCAGCGCGCAGCCGATATGCACGCCGAATCCAGCCTTGAAATCCGGCAGAATATCAATGCTGCCAGACGACGAACCCATCCCAGAATGAGCAGCCTGCTCGTCGAAGCCGCTGCGCTTTCCCTCGAACAGGGACAGATTGAAGATGCCAATCAATGGGCACATCAGGCATACGATTCCGGACATCACAAAGTACTGCCGGATCTGGCCAACGCCTATGAAGCAGCCAACGCAATGAATGCTTTTCCTGAGGATCTCTGCCGGGGCAGCGGAACAACAGCCACCAATATCCAGGCCAGAATCGCCCTGGCAAAAGGCGATGAAAATACGGCCATTGAAAAATTATCCGACGCTATTTTGAGCAGCCCATGGCCGCCCGATGCCTATGCTCAAATCATAGAGATAATGATGGAACAGGGACGCATGGATCGCGTCGAACAGCTGATAGCACAATGGATGTCACATTTTCCGCATGCATCCAGGCCATATGCCTATCGCGCTGTTTATGATATCGAACAGGATAAAACCGAAGACGCATGGAGTGATTATCTGAGCGCCAGAAAACGCGCTCTCGACACATCATTCTGGATTGGGCCGATCATTCAGGAAACAGCAAAACGCCATAAACTTGAACTTGCTCAAAAGCTTCATCATAATGAAAAATTACTGGGTTCGCTGGATGATAAAATCTGGCTCCAGAACATGCTCACCGTCTTTTCGAATAAAGACCTTGCAGCAAAACAACAAATCCCGTACGGGGAATATGCATCACAGGGAATGCGTTTTATTCACGCAGTCCTGCCGTCTGCAGACTTCATTGCTAAACAGGATGCAGAGCTCAACGCTCGCTATCAGACACTTAAAAAATCCGGAACATGAATTGGCATCTGAGAAAATATATCTGGCTGCCGGCCCTTTTCTTCGTCTTTCTGCTCCATTGCACCACAGCATGGGCAGAAGAAAGCAAGGGAACGAATGCGGGCCACGATAATGAAACCAATACCCAGACCTCGCAGAAGGACGAAAAAAAATCTTCCGGGAAAAGTGCGCCCAAAATTTCCAAGAAAAAACCACAGCAAAATTCCGATAAATCCGGAAAAGCAAAATCTTCAGACAAATCAAGCAAATCCAAATCCTCAGCCAACGCCGGCAAATCCAAATCTTCAGCCAATACCGGAAAATCCAAATCCTCCGGCAAATCCAAAACTTCAGGAAAATCGCGAAAATCTTCAAAAGACAAAACGGTTGCTGCATCTTCGCATGCATCTGCAAAAGTTCAGTTCAGCAAGGAAGAAATCGAAAAATACCGTGCCATGCCTTACGAAGTCTGGACGAGTCCGAGAACCATCTCGGAAATTGGATTGCCCATCGAACCTGGATTTGCCCAGCCCTACCCTTATGGCAATCTGATGCGCCAGTTCTGCGGCGGCGACAAAAAGCGCCACCGAGGCCACGATATTGGCGTCGTCGGCGAAAAGAATGCCGGCATGGGAACTGTAATCAATGCCATCGTGCGTTCCCAGATTACGCTCATCGGCAAAACCGGCGAAGATATTGGAGAATTCGGAAAACTGGACAAACGCTCCGGCACGACGACACGGACGGGCAAAACTTACCCGCGACAGATTCTGGCTCCGGGGTATGGCATCGTCTATCCGTTCTCTTCGAACTATGGCCGCTGGCACAGCGGCATGGTCATCGTCACCCGGGTCCTCGACGGACCGCTCAAAGACTATACCGTCCGCTACATGCATATGGGTGCAATCCGCCCGGATCTCAAGGTCGGTGACATCGTCGAACCCGGCGAGCACATCGCGCTCATGGGCGGAACGGCAGTCATGGATTCCCCGCCGCACGTCCATATTGATGCCGAAACACCGACGGGACTGCGCGTCGATCTGGGTCCCTATATCGGTATTCCACCATCGCCGATAAAATGCCGGGGAACCGTCTCAAATCCAGCTCCTCCGCGCAAATCCAAGTCTTCGAAAAAATCGGGCTCAACCAAAAAATCGGGCTCATCCAAAAAATCGGGTTCGGCCAAAAAAACGAGCAGTTCCGGAAAATCATCGGGAACCATAAAAAAACGCACCCGGGCGAGCTACATGCAGCGCACGGAACAAGAACCTGCGCAGACGAGGACTCTCGCACGGAATTAGGCCGGACGTATCGAAGCGCAGCGAAGATAGACCGGCCCATGCGGCGAATGAAATCGCCGCATGACATGGGCGTATTGCTGCAGGCAATAGCCCATGCCTACAACGCACATCCGGTCGACATCAGCACCTGAAGACTGTCGGGCAAAACCGTAATCTTATTTCCGCGCAGAGCCACAGCCTCATCCGGCTCGACAAAATCCTGCGGCGCAGTCTTTGCAGTATCGACGATTCCAAACCAAACGCGCCTCGGAAGCTCAAAGGAAAGCGGCTCCTTCCAGGCATTCATCGCCACGTAAAACCGCGGTCCGTTCGTGCCATCCAGAAGTTCAAAAGCGATCGAATGAGAGCAGGATGCCCAGTCGGGTTTTTCGATCTGTATGCCATGAAAACGAATATTGTCCATGCGGACATGACAGCGAAGCGGATCCGCAAAAGCCGTCTGGCGGAGCGCTTTGTAACGGTGCCTCAGGGCGATGAGTTTGCGGCAAAAACGCAGAATTTCTTCCGATGCCGGCGTCTGCGACCAGTCGATCCAGGATATTTCGTTGTCCTGACAAAAACCATTGTTGTTGCCCTGCTGCGTTCGCCAGATCTCGTCACCGCCCAGAATCATCGGCGTACCGCGCGAAAGGAACAGCGAAGCAATCAGGTTTTTGGCACGCTGCAGGCGCTTGCGGCAGATGACCGGATCGTCCGTCTCGCCTTCGACGCCGAAATTCATACTGATATTGTCGTTGCTGCCGTCACGGTTGTTCTCGCCGTTGCGCTCATTGTGTTTGGATTCGTATGAACATAGATCGCGCAGCGTAAAACCGTCGTGTGCCGTAATAAAATTGATGCTCTGGGCCGTGTTCTGCTTGTCGCCGAACGCATCCTTGCTGCCGGCGATGCGCCTGGCCAGCGGCAGAGCCGTATCGTCATAGCCGTGCCAGAATCGCCTGACATCATCGCGGAATTTTCCGTTCCACTCGGCCCAGGCCCGGGGAAAACCACCGACTTTGTACAGCCCGCCGGCATCCCAGGCTTCGGCAATCAGTTTACACCCGCGAAGCACCGGATCATCCGCAATATCGCTGAGCAGCCCGAGATTCGGATCGTTGATCCATTCGCCCTTGTTCGTTCGACCGAGGATCGTGGCCAAATCGAATCGGAATCCGTCGACATGCATTTCGACCAGCCAGTAACGCAGGCAGTGAATGATAAAGTGCTTCATCACCGGATGATTGCAGTTCATCGTATTGCCGCATCCCGTATAATTGGCGTATTTGCCGTGTTTTTCGAGCATGTAGTACACGGCATTGTCAAATCCCCGGAATGCCAGCGTCGGACCGTGTTCCCCGCCCTCGCCGCTGTGATTGAAGACGACATCCAGAATGACCTCGATCTGGGCTTCGTGAAATGCCCTGACCATTTGCCGGAATTCCTCCACGACCTTCCCGGGCGCGTGGTCACTGGCGTATCCCTGATGAGGACTGAAAAATCCGACTGTCGCATATCCCCAGTAATTCCGGTGAATTTTTCCCGTCACCGGATCGATGAGCGTCGGCGGTTCGAGTTCATTGAACTGAGCCACCGGAAGCAGCTCGATCGCCGTGATCCCCAGTTCCTTCAAATGCGGAATGCGCTGTATCAGGCCAATAAATGTGCCGGGTTCTGTCGACATCGACGACGGATGCATCGTCATTCCCTTGACATGGCATTCGTAAATGACGCTTTCGGACAATGCATAACGCGGTCGCTGTTCCGTATCCCAAGCCATCGGCGCGGGTTCTACTGCCACCGATTTTGCAGTCACTGCAGCGCTGTCCAAAAACGAAAACGACCGATCCTTCATCGAAGACTGGCGATCAAATCCATAGAGGGCATCCGAAAACATATCAAACCCGCCCACCATCGCATGCGCATAGGGATCGAGCAGGAGCTTGTTGACGTTGAATCGATGTCCGGCGAGCGGAAGATAGGGACCATTCATGCGCCAGCCGTATAACTGACCCGATTTGAGGCCCTTGATGAAGATATGCCAGATATCGCCGGTACGATTGTTCCGGGGATCCAACGCTATCTGATGAGATGCCTCAATGTCGTCCGGCGCATCAAAAAGATCCAGATAGGCATGCGTTGCATTCTGGGAATAAACGGCAAAATTAATGCCCTCAGGCGTTACTGTGGCTCCCAGGGGGATCGGATGACCTGTCGTCGATTCGATTTTCATAGCTTTATTTTTAGCTCTGTTAGACGAGTGTGGATAGTTTGTTCGCGATTATTTGCAATTCCGGGCTTGGAACTTAGAGCTTGGAGCAGTGAATGCATTCTCAAAGCTCAAAGCTCAAAGCAATAAAAGACATACTCTTTGGAACATTGCATATCCACTGAGGTTAAACATAGCCTTCGTTTTGGCATATCATAAAAAAAGGCACCTGGAATCTTCCGGTGCCTTTGACAAATGGCTAGGGACAGAATCGAACTGCCGACACGGGGATTTTCGGTCCCCTGCTCTACCAACTGAGCTACCTAGCCATCCTGATTGGAAGTGCCTTCGAGTGGCTAGGGACAGAAT
>JAFRYG010000220.1 GCA_017441205.1 Pseudomonadota bacterium | reverse complement strand
CGTAGGCTCGTCGGTTTTGTTACCCACTTCCTCCCCCTTGGCATTGCTGCTTCCGGCTTGTGGTTCACTACACTTGGCGGTAAATACCTGTGGCGGGACTTTCACCCGTTAGAATTGTGCCATGCCCGGCACACCAAAAAAAGGCAGCCCAAACGGGCTGCCTTTTATAACCGCACACAAATGAAAACTAATTCACCTTGAGTGTACAAGTCTTCGAACAACTGTCATCCATACCCGGTGCATTGTAATCGCATTTCTCATCGCCATTGACAATACCATCACCGCAATACGGACCCTTGGTACAATCCTTCTGACAGCCGTTGTAGAGGCCATCTTCATTGTTTGTACCGTCATCGCACTGTTCTCCGGACTGAATCTTGCCATCGCCGCAATACGGACCGAGTCTGCAGGTTGAGGTACATTCACCATAGCCACCTGTATTGTGTTCGGTGCCGTCATCACACTGTTCATTGGCGTCGACATTGCCATCGCCGCAATACGAAGCTCTCGTGCAATCCATGTTGCAGCCGCCGTAGACACCCGTGTTGTTGGCGGTTCCGAAGTCACATTCTTCGGTTCCATTCTTGACACCATCGCCGCAATACGGTGCAAGCTGGCAATTCTTGGTGCAGCCACCGTATTCGCCGGTATTATTGCTTTCGCCCTTGTCACAGGCTTCGTTGCCATTCTTGATACCGTCGCCGCAGCGAGGACCAAGCTTACACGATTTCGTGCAGCCGCCATACGTGGTGTCATTGTTGGCCGTGCCGAAGTCGCAGACTTCATCGCCATTCTTAATGCCATCGCCGCAATATGGGCCTTTCATACAGAATTTGTTGCAGCCGCCGTAATGACCGTCGTTATTGGCTGTACCATCATCGCACTCTTCCTCTGCATCCAGATGACCATCGCCGCAGTACGGAGCTTTCGTGCAGTCACTCTTGCATCCGCCATAGACGCCCGTGTTGTATTCAACACCATTGTCGCAGACTTCATCGTAAGCTGTCTGCAGAATGCCGTCTCCGCAGAAAGGCGCTCTCGTACAATACTGAGTGCAGCCGCCATAATGACCAGTGTTGTTGGCTGTACCATCATCGCAATCCTCAAATTCAGGATCGGTATGATTGTCGCCGCAATAAGGTGCTTCTTCGCAATTCGAAGTACATCCGCCATAGGAACCGGTATTCAATTCCTCACCATAATCGCAGACTTCACTATGGGATTCATCGAGTACACCATCGCCGCAATACGGAGCCAGCGTACAGTCTGTATTGCACTTGCCTGCGCCATAGCCGCCGCTCGCGTTGCCGGTTCCCTTGTCACATGCCTCATAAGCACTGTCGACCTTGCCATCGCCGCAGCGAGGACCCATTTTGCACGATGTCGTACAGCCTTCGTAGGCGCCGTCGTCGTTGGCACCGCCTTCATCGCACTCCTCGCCTTTAGACGTATCGACATGACCGTCGCCGCAATATGAAGCCCGCGTACAATCGGGATTACAGCCGCCGTAGCCGCCCGTATTGCCGCTTTCGCCCTTGTCGCACTCTTCGTAGCCATTGACGATGCCATCGCCGCACGATGCCCCCAATTTACAATCGGTAGAACAGCCGCCGTAAGCCTCATTGCTGTTGTTGATGCCTTCATCGCATTCTTCGCCATTGATTCCCTGAACGATGCCATCGCCGCAGTAAGGCGCGACAAATGCGCAGCCAAGTCCGCAGCCGCCATAGCTGCCATCATTCTTACCATCATCACAGACTTCACCAAGGTGTTCTGTGACAATACCATCACCGCAAAACGGCTGTTTACACGTCGTCATGCAGCCGGCATCCGGACCATTGCCTTCACCCAAATCGCATTCTTCACCCATCTCCTTATCGACGATCCCATCGCCGCAGGTGGAGAATTTACATGATTCAAGACAATGTTTACCCGGATAGGACAATGCAACATCGCAATCTTCCCAACTATCGACGATTCCATTGCCGCACGAAGGATTGGTGCAGTTATCGAGACATCCATGTTCTTTGACCGAAGGATAATTGGTACAGACGCTCGCATAAGCCCCCGTGCACAGATACCCGGAGTCGCATGTCTCGCCTTCTTCGACGATTCCATTGCCGCACTTGGGGACTTTCTTACATGACTGACATCCGAGCATTTCAGAGACATCATCATTAATATGTCCGGCAATATCGCATTCTTCAGCCCCTGCGACGATCCCATCGCCGCAGATGGATGTACATGTACTCGTACCCATGCTCAGGAAGCCGCGCAATGTCATTTTGTAGTTTGAACCACCGAGACAGCGTTCGGCATGGAACATATCGATGGCATAAATTCCACCGGGATACATGTGAAGATTTTTGGCAGCAAAATCAGTCGTCAGTTTGACGCTCGCATTGAGCGAACCATGAATGCCGCCGACATCGACCCCAAGATATCCGTTAAAGAATACCCATACATCATCATCGCCGCTGAAATCCAATTGTTCGCCGCCTTTAAACTTAAAGTAGGTTTGGAAATGCGAAGTAAACTCGCCATTATTAGTTCCGTTCGATTCGGATTTTCCGTAACCTTCGTTCGCGCCAAGAGGCAGGAATGACCCTTTTGCATCGTACACATAATCGTTCGTCGTTCCCGATATCTTGGTGAACTTCATCGTCTTTTCAACGCGTCTGTTGATACCGGGCACATCGTTGAACCACCACTTGAAAACTTCAGGGCATGTCCACAGAAGGGCGCATTGTGCCCTGGGGCCATTAGCAACATCACTGTTCGCTTTAATCGTGGCATACGCCGCCAGATCCGGTGTGCCGTCTTTTCCGAGTTTGTCCAGAACGGCCCTCTTACACGACATGCCAGGGCAATAGGAGAGGAAGTCAGGATCGGGCCGCCCGACGGCCAGAATAGCTTTCGCACTATAACCCTCGAGATTTGTCTCGGAGGTATGACGATAAGAAGCGCCTACCCCACCGGGTTTGCAGTGATCCGGAAGTAAATCGTAGATCTCCTGCGTCAAATAACCATCCGTGGGAATGTAATTGCCGTGAGAATCTTTGGGAGCTTCGCGAGGAACGACTGAATCCGTTTTCGAGCTGTATCTCGGGAAATCGTGATAAACGATGGGCAGTTCCAATATATCCGGGGTACCGCTCGTCTTGACGACACACTCAAAACCCGTCTCGATCTTGCATGTACTTGAACAGCCATCACCGGAAACGAGATTGCCATCGTCACATTCTTCGATATCTGGAATGACGAGTCCGTCACCACAGGTCGGCTGACAACCGAATTCATTGCATTCAAAGATGCTTTCCAGCTCACAGGCGGGATTGCACCCATCTGCGGGTTTGAGATTGCCATCGTCGCACTCTTCACCGCCATCGAGTGTTCCGTCGCCGCAGGATCCGGTTTCACAAACCGATGTTCCGCTGACAGTTTCGCAATGCCAGCCATCTTCAATTTTGCAGGTACTCGAACAGCCATCGCTATTATCGGTATTGCCATCATCACATTCTTTATAGGAGGTATAACCAGGCGTAGGTTCTGCATCACCGTCACCGCAAGTGACGGACTGGCATGATCCGCCATCGGTCTTGCATTCGTAGTTAGGATCTATCTTGCAGTTGGTACATCCTATACCGCCTGCGCTGTCGCATTCCTCGCCATATTGCACGATGCCATCACCACAATACCCCTCTTCGCACGGATCACCGGGGATATCACAGCGATAGCCTTCTTCGCGTTTGCAGCGAGCCGAGCAGCCATCGCCATTATCGGTATTGCCATCATCACATTCTTCACCATTGGCCTTAATGCCATCACCACAGGCTTTGGGTACGCAGCGTTCACCTGCGTCCAGACAGGCATAACCCGGATCCACTTTTCCCTGAGTACATCCATCATTATCAGTGGTGTTGCCGTCATCGCATTTTTCAAAATCCGACTGAACGACACCATCGCCGAAAAGATCGGAAATCGGACGGCAACGCTGCGTATCCGAACAATAATCAGCAGGACATTTCGGGGTTCCGCCAAGGCACATATAACCGGAACGCGGTTTACAGTTCAGACACATGCCGCTATGAAGCGTGTCGTCACAGACTTCTCCACTATCCATCACGCCATTGCCGCAGGGAATGCGGCTGCATACAGACTTGCCGTCACTGTTGGTCTTGCATTCCCATTTGGCTGTTATCGCAAGACAATTGCTCTCGCAGCCATCGCCGGAGGTCTTGTTGCCATCGTCGCACTTCTCACTGCCGTTGACGATACTATCACCGCAGTACGGAGCTTTCGTACAGTCCACATTGCAGCCGCCGTAATTCCCCAAACCACCGATGGGATTGCCCAAACTATCGACGAGTTTGGGTTTGCCGATCGCGCTCAGTGAACCTTCGTCACAATCCTCACCATACGCCTCATCGACCACACCATCGCCGCATATCGAGGAATACTTGCATTCCGTGGTACAGCCATCGTAGGCATTTTTGCCATTATCAGCACCGGCATCACAGATTTCGGTGCCATTTTTAATGCCATCACCGCAGCGGGGACCCAGCGTACAGGACTTCGTACAGCCATTGTATTTATTGTCATTATTGGCTGTGCCATCGTCACATACTTCTGACCCATTCTTAATGCCATCACCGCACCGGGGACCCAGTTTGCAAGCCGTCGTACAGCCGCCGTAGGCTGCGTCATCATTGGCACCGCCTTCATCGCACTGCTCAGGGCCGTTCTTCGTACCGTCCCCGCAGCTGGGACCGGGCTGACACGATTTCGTACAGCCATTGTAGGCAGTATCGCTGTTCAACTTGCCATTATCGCAGATTTCACCATTATCCTTGTCGGTAACACCATCGCCGCAGTACGAAGCAAGCGTACAATCGGCATTGCAGCCACCGTATTCACCTTTATTGTTCTCGGTACCATCGTCGCAGCGCTCAGGGCCGTTGACGATGCCATCACCACAGCGCGCTGCAAGCGTACAATCGGCGTTGCAGCCTTCGTAATTACCGACATTGCCATAAACGCCGTTGTCACACTGTTCCGTACCGTTGGTAATGCCATCGCCGCAATGCTCAGACTTCGTACAATCGGCATTGCAGCCATCGTAACCACCTGTATTCTTATCTTTGCCAAGGTCACATTGCTCAAAGGCATCCACTTTGCCGTCACCGCAGTAACCGGCGAGTGTACAGTCGGAGTTGCAGCCGCCATAAAAACCAAAGCCGCCGACAAAGACGTTGTCCTTCAATACACCATCATCGCAGACTTCTGCATTGACAGTATCGATCAAACCATCGCCGCAAAATGCTGCTTTCGTACAATCGGCATTGCAGCCGCCGTAACTACCGTCACCGCCGACAATATTCCCGGATTCATCGTGATACTTGGGGATCGGTTTGCCTTCTTCATCGAGCTTTTTCGAACCGTCCTCATTGAGCACATAACCGCCGTCATCGCATTGTTCGTAACCATCGGTCACGACGCCGTCGCCGCAGAAACCGGCAGAATAACCCGAACAGTCGGCATCACAGTGACCATATTGACCCGTTCCGCCAACCGCATTGCCGTCTGCGTCGATAATACCTTCATCACAGACTTCTCCTTCCTGAACGATACCATCGCCGCAGCGAGGCGCAAATGTACAGTCTGCTTTGCAGCCGCCATAATGGCCATCGTTATTCAGACCTTCATCGCACTCTTCACCTGACTGAAGCTCGCTGTCGCCGCAACGTTCGGCAAGTTTGCAGTCCGCAGTACATCCATTATAATTGCCCACGCCGCCTTTGGGCATGCCCTGCTCATCCAGAAGCATCGGCTTGCCATTCTCGTCAAGAACGCCTTCGTCGCATTCCTCACCTTCGGCAGTCAAACCATCACCGCAGTACGGCGTATGTGAACACATATGACAAAGCGGAGCATTATTCACTGTATCCCAGCCATAACCGGGCGTGGAGGTATCTGCTGATGTCAGGCCGTAGTCGCAATCCTCCTTATTGCTCTGGACAATGCCATCGCCGCAGGATTCCGTCATGCAAAACGTCATACTGTTGAGCGTTTCGCACAAAAATCCTTCTTCCAGGCCGCTGCAGTCGGCTTTGCAGCCATCGCCGTCCTCGGCGTTGCCGTCATCGCAGATTTCATCTCCGGCAATGATTGCATCACCACATTCTGTGTGACAATTCTTGCCAGAATCATCGCATACCCAACCCTCTTCAATTCTGCAGTACTCAGAGCAACCATCGTCGTTTAGGCGTTTGCCGTCGTCGCACTCTTCACCGGATTGCAAAACACCATCACCGCAGCCGCCATCTACAGCCTTGAGTATGCATGGCTGTCCTTCATCAGGACACTCATAACCGGCTTCAACGTGACACTGGTCCGAACAGCCATCCAGATTGGCAAGATTGCCATCATCACATTCCTCGCCCTCTGTTACACGGCCGTCACCGCAATAGTCGTTTACGGATGGCTCTGGATCACCTTTTTTCGTGCATGGGGTTCCCGGAACCGCACACTCATACTCTGCTTCGATCGCTCTGCAATTGAGCATGCACCCATCGCCTGATTCGCGGTTGCCGTCATCACAGGCTTCGCCATCATCAAGCACGCCGTTGCCGCAGGTTTCTGCAGCTTCGATCAGCCTGCACACCTTGCCATCCGGGCATTCATACCCCGGTTCGACGGTACAGGTGTCAGAACATCCATCGCCGGGTGCAGCATTGCCGTCATCGCAGGCTTCACCCTCGTTCCAGCTTCCATCGCCGCATACGCCGATGCCCGATGGTCCCGGAACTTTCGATGAGTTGGAGTCATTGCCGCATCCGACGAGTGTTACCACTGCGAAGCACGCTGCACATATCCAAAATCTAGATCTCATCACGAATTCTCCTTCAAGGAAAAACAAGTCATTTCAAGAAATGATCAAGTGACGCTTATGCCCCCTGCAGGGGCAGACTCACGCAATATAGCCATTTTTTGCACTTCAATGAAATAATTAATTGTCAAAACGCGTTGATAATAAGACATTTTTTCGGTTCAACACAGGATTCGTGCAATAGAACTTTTTTTATATATTTTGAGGGGGCAGAGGCCCCCTTCGGTGCTATTGGCAAAGCCAATACGCACCTTCCCCCGCGCGGCTATTATCATACGCCGCGCATAAATATACACGATGCACCACGACGGCATCAGCCAATCATCCCATGCATTCCAATATTCACTATCCATTCGAAATGCGCAGCATTTCAGAGAGGGTGTGGAAGCAAGCTCCCCCCCCACAAAAACGAACTTATCTTCTTCGCACCAATCGAAGGCTGCACATCAATCAAATCGGGAATTCGGGTTTTAACCTCGAACCGTAACTGCGTTCCATACAGAATATTAAAACCGGATAAATGCCGCCATCAAACAAGAGGTATGGAGGAGCCAGCTCCTCCATACAATTTTGCAGCACGCTTCTAATTTGTCTTCACACAAATCGAGGCCTGTGCATCGATCAGATCGGGAATACCAATCTCGAGTGTCGATCCACCGCCACGCTCAACAAAAAATACCGAAACCGGATAAATACCACCTTTAAACATTTGATAGGCATTACTATATCTAACTTTGCTATCATTACCAACTGAAATATCTTTGTTATCAATATCCTTTTCCATATACGACGCACCATGAATTCCACCATTATCTATCAATAACCGATGATTTACAAACATCCAGCTATCATCATCAGAACGCGTAGAGTATTTTATATCACTAGGTTCATATTTAATAAACGTGTGAATCTCCGTTGTAAAATCAGAATTTTTGCCATCACTATTATTACATACAAATTCCAATGACTTTTGAACAATTGGATAGTATCTACCAACATTACTCAATCCATAAATATCACCCAGTCTATAATAATTCAAATAATAGTCACCATCCAAACCATAATAATCACATTTAACACTGTTAAACTCTTGTTGAATTATTTTATTCTTATCACAATCTGTATTATCACTTTTTTTAATAACATTACCAAACACACCATTATCGGAATCAAACTTAAAAACATTATCACTTTTAACAAGCCTCAGAACAGAATAATATCGGCGATTAAATAACGGATCATCGTTAAACCACATATCGAATGAGCTTTGACAAGTCCACGGACGTTTCAACTTATCTGCTGCGTCTTGGCGATTTAAATTTAAAACAGGCTTATCGTGTTCATCTAGAACCGATTCTAAAATATTATCACTATAAATATTAGACGTATCTATTGTTTGAAAGTCCGGATGTCCATAGCCAACAGCAAATCCACGCTCACCATCTTTACATTCAATGGTTTTACATTTACAATCTTCGCTAAGCGTATCCAGAAATGCCTGTTCTGTCTTTCCACCATCTCCACTCTGTTCTCTAAACCATCTAAAATCGCGTTGAGTTGCCATTACCCAAATGCTATTCTTAACTATATTATTGTATATAGCTTGGGCAAGCTCATCACCAAGACTCACATATTTCTTGAAATTATCTAAACTATTAAAAGATCTGGGTATACACATATAATCTGGCTCAACCTCACAATTCGAATTACAACCATCATCATTTTCTTTATTACCATCATCACATGCTTCTGCAATGTTTTTAAGCTTATTATCCAGAACACGTTCACTCAGCCATACCCCATCTCCACATATTGGTTTACACTCGCTTTTTTGTTTATCATTTTTGCTGCATTCAAAAAACTGCTCGACATTGCACAGCGGATCGCAGCCATCACCCGCACCGTTATTGCCATCATCGCAGGTTTCACCAAGGTCTGTGTCAACGACGCCATCGCCGCAATATTTCTTTACCCAGTTTCCATTATCATCTTTTCTGAATGACAGATTAATTGTACAATCCATCATACACCAATTCGTGTTGGAATTCTTCCATCCATCATCGCATTCTTCTGTGGCTCCGACATAATTATCAGCGTCTCCCTCTACAGTACCGTTCCCACAGACAGCTTGTTTACACTTTTCGCCATTTCTGGGACATACATATCCAGATTCAAGATGACACGTTCCATCACAGCCATCGCCTGGATCATTATTAGTATCATCACACTCTTCATCAATATCAATGTGACCATCTCCGCATTGAATCTCTACACAGTTCGAATGATTATCATCGCAGCGTACACTCTTGTTGATTTTGCAATCAGGTGTACACCAGCCTTTATCTGAATTCTTTTCCCCCTCATCACACTCTTCTTGATCCTGATCAATCATGCCATCACCGCACCCTATTTTTATACAATCTTCATATTTAGGATCACAATGATACTTGGGATTAAGTTCACATTTGTCTGTACACCAATTATTTGGTGCATTATTCTCTTTACCCTCATCACATTCTTCGACAGCACCGACAAATTCATTTGGATTGCCATCAATGATTCCATTACCACATTCTACCTGTATACATTTGCCTCCCAACTTTGGACATATATATCCATTTTCTATCTCAACTTTCTTGCAGTCGCTGCTGCAGCCATCTCCATCAGTCTGATTGCCATCATCACACACCTCTTCATCGGCTACAACTTCATCGCCGCAGCCTATCTTCTTGCACTCAGTGCGTTCGCTATTACAACGAACACTGGTATTGATCATACATTCCGAATTACACCATTTATCATCTCCATTTTTTTCACCATCATCGCACTCTTCGTCGCCATTTATCACACCATCACCGCAGTCATGCTTCCTACAATTCGTGTGGTCACTATCACAATGTACTTTGGTATTGATCTTACATTCCGAATCACACCACTTATCATTTCCATTATTTTCGCCATCATCGCACTCTTCGTCACCATTTATCACGCCATCACCGCAATCAGGCTGCCTGCAATTCGTGTGGTCACTATCACAATGAACATTTGTATTAATCTTACAGTTCGAATTGCACCACTTATCATCGCCATTATTGCCTTCCCCATCATCGCATTCTTCGCCTTCATCGATCACACCATTGCCACAGCCAATCCGTACGCAGTTCTTTCGACTTGCATCACAGTGATAGTCAGGATTGATCTTGCACAGCGTCGTACACCAGGCTTCATCGGAATTATCAGTTCCATTATCGCACTCTTCATCGCCTGCAATCACCCCGTCGCCGCAGCCTATCGGCTTGCAATCCGTGTGACCATTCGCGCAATGTACTTCCGTATTTATCTTACAGCCAGACGTACACCATTTATCATCCCCATTATTGCCTTCACCATCGTCGCACTCTTCGCCATCGTCTATCATGCCATTGCCGCAGCCTGCCGGCTTGCAAGACGTATGTTCGCTGTTGCAATGCACGCCGGTGTTCATTTCGCATTGGGATGTACACCATTTATCATCCCCATTATTCATCCCTTCATCGCATTGCTCACCGAAATCGAGCTTACCGTTGCCGCACAAATCATCCGGCGACTTCCACGTAAGATCACTGCATCCAGCCCCCACAACACAGAGGAGACTCAACACAAGACAATGATGAATAACTTTCATAACGACCTCCGAACTATCATTATTCCACACCGATTTTCACATCGAAGCGTGCACAAAAACACATTTTATTATAGAATATTCAATGCTTTAAATGCAACGTATGTTTTGTATCCTACAACTGATACGCAATCATTTAATCAAATTATTATCAGTACAGACGTGTCGCGACACGTCTCTAACTATTCATTACGCATTACCCATTACGCATTAACCCAATAATCATTCAGTACAGACGTGTCGCGACACGTCTCTAACAACATTCATTATTCATTATGCATTACGAATTATGCATTATGCATTATGAATTACAAGCTCCCAACATATCCCAGCCGATGCGTATTGCGCAGCAAAAGCAGCGGCAAAGCGGCGTATTTGCGCGCATTGATGACAACACATTATCTGTGCAGGCATCGTACCGGATGAACTCCCAGACCAAAGCGCAAATAGCCGCAAGTGCATGCCGCATGCGCATGCAGCGCAAAGGCATGCCACAAAAATATATCCACGAACTTTAGAATTAAATTCGTCAACCTTTTTAGATTTTCGTATTAACTTGCCATACATGCCGAAAACTTCTATAATTGATCGGCTTTTCTTTGCTATTAAATGCAAAATTATTCCCTAAAACCAAGGAAAAACATGAAAAAATACATTTTTATTTCTGCCATTTTATCCTTACTCACCAGCGCATGTTCAGATGATGCCAGCCACTCCAAAGCATGCGGCAATGGCGTCATCGATGATCAGGAACAATGCGACACAACAGCATTTCCTGATATATCCACCATCACCTGTCCCGAAAACACGATGCCCGCACAAACGCTGTTCTGCACCGATACATGCACCCTCGATATCGATAAATCCTGCGTACCGATTATCGCCAGATGCGGCAATAACATACTGGAGGACGGAGAAGAGTGCGACAACACATCGTTCCGACAGGATAATGCCGTCAACTGCCCCGATAATACAACGCCCGCACAAACGCTCGTCTGCAGCAGCACATGCACGATTGATCTGCAGAAATCCTGCGTTGCGGCTGGCCCCAAATGCGGCGACGACAAACTGGATGACGGCGAACAATGCGATAAATCACAGTTCCGAAATGATATCGATGTTTCCTGCCCCGAGGGTACGGAACCTGCGCAAAACCTCGTTTGTAACGATGCATGCACCATCGATCTTGAGCAATCCTGCACCCCCAAATGCGGCAATGGCACGCTGGATGAAGGCGAACAATGCGATTTGAACGAATTCGATGAAAATGCGGAGGTCAGCTGTCCAGATAAATTCGAATTTGCTCAAAAACGCGTCTGTACAGAATCTTGCACCATCGATCTTGAACAATCCTGCACTCCCAAATGCGGCAATGGCACGCTGGATGAAGGCGAACAATGCGATTTGAACGAATTCGATAAAAATCCGGAGGTCAGCTGTCCAGATAAATTCGAGTTTGCTCAAAAACGCGTCTGTACAGAATCATGCACCATCGATCTTGAACAGTCCTGCACCCCAAAATGCGGCAATGGCACACTGGATGACGGTGAAGAATGCGATTTGAACAAATTCGAGTGGAATGCAGATGTCAGCTGCCCGGAAAACTACCTCACTGCAAGTGATCTTAAATGTACTGATACATGTGAAATAGATATTGAACATTCCTGCATTGCACCTAAGTGCGGTGATGGTGTGATTAACGATGATAAGGAAGAATGCGACAAGGAGCAGTTCGATACGAAATTTGAATGCGGCAAGGGCAAGCACAATGCCGAAACGCTCGCTTGTGATGATACGTGTCACATCGATACGACAAAATCCTGCATCGATGATCCCATTTCACCAATATTTACGCAGTTTGTTATCGTAGGCGAGAGCCTGCAGACCAGCGAATCAGGAAAATACAGCGTGTACGATACGTCTTTGTATGAAATAACGAATGTCGGCGATGGTACGGATGGTTCCAAATGCGGCGTCTATCACGTCAGTTATACATTCAACGGCGAAACACCGGTGTATAAAGCGACTTCGCGCGCCTGGTCATTCCCCGAATCGATGCCTTCCGGCAAATCGATCGTCCTCTGTGCAGCCGGATTCAAGAAATATACGAAGGACAATGCTTATTATACACTCAACGAATATTCAAAACAGTTCTGCGACGAAATCCTCGACACGCTTCAGCCGCTCAAAATCTCCACTTCGAGAGAACCGGCAACTCAGGGAGATGCTTTGGCCATCGTATGCGGTGACATCGCAGAGCCATCCGAAAGCGCACCTGTCGAAGTGACGCCCATCGAAGTCCTCACGCCTTATAATGAATACATCAAGGATGGCGACCTGGAATATACTCACCATGAAATATCGAATGCTATGCGCAGATGCGATCAGACCGCACCGGTATGCAATATCAAAAGACGCATCGAAACCTGGCTGCCGGTTTCGAATATGGGCAGTTCATATTCCACAAACGACGGCGAAGTACTTGACAACAAATTCTACGAAACGGCCTTATTCTGGGATGATATGGGCAAATTTGAATGCAATGTATTTAAACCCATTCTGACTCAGGCCGATGTCGAAACTCATGAAGATGATAAAAATATCTTTGCTCTTGAATTCATGAACGTAGGTCTGACCAAGGATCCCGGCCACTGCGCTCTATACATTACAAAGAAAAAGTATCCATACAACAGACATTATCCCATCGAAAAGATAAATATTCCGGAGATCGAACCGTTCCATGTCTGGACGATATGCTCTGAATCCACCAAAAAAGCGATCGAAGCAATGCCCAACGACGCGGTACCGCCCATCAAGCTTCCCTGCGATATCTATATTCCGGATGATAAAGTAAACCTTGCACAGATGGCAGCATTGCACAGGGCCGTTGCCATCTACTGCGATGAAAATGTTCCGGTCTTTGCTGAAAGCGATATCACTGACGAGACAAAGCCCATCACCGGCGACTCCCTTACCATGACCTTCCTGCTCGAAGGGGAAGACAACATCATCAGACGCATCCGGAACTGCAATTATTTGGCAAGCGAGCTGTATTCTTCAGAATTGTTGGAATTTTCATCCGATCTGAAACAAGACTACTCAGGGATTAATTATATCAGACTTCTTTCGAGTGAATCCGATGCTCTTCTCAAGAAATTTTCGGATGATTTCGGCAAATTCTCCTGTCCTCTGAATGTTCTGGATGAAATGCGCTGCGGCGACCGCAAACTGGATCTGGAAAATGGCGAGGACTGCGATGTCACAGCAGGTGTGGCGATGAACTATTCGCCCTATGATGCAGAATTGTTTACGAAAGCATGTCAGGCTGCCGATCCGTCGCTCGTAGCCAACCTGAGTTTTTATCCGCAGTACGGCAAAGCAGAAGATTGGTATTGTACCGATCAATGCAAGCTGGACATCGAAAAGAGCTGTACGACATGCGGCAATGGCGTCCTTGATAAAGATGAAATCTGTGACATCATCAATTCAGTCGATACGTATCGTTCCCTCGATGAGCTCAAACAGTACTGTCAGGCATCAGGCATGCTGCTTCTTCCCAGTGTCGAAGAACAAATCGCCGGCGACAAGTGGCCGAAGTGCTACAGTCCGTCATGCGAACCAAGGACCAACTATGTTTGCACGAAATGCGGCAATGGTGTCGTCGATGATGGTGAAGAATGCGATGGCAAAGATTTTAAGGATTGCGGCACCTTATGCAGTCACTATCATAGCGGTTATTCATGCAACAATCCCACATGCACTCCGAACTGCAAACTGGACAAAGAAGCTTCCTGTGGCCCGGTGAATTAAAATCTATTCACACAGATGTATCTCTTCTGCCATGCTGCAGCATGGCAGAATTGCGGAAAAATATATATTAATTCAACAACTCATGCAGAACATCTGCCATCCGTTCGATGCCATCCCTGAAGATATCCGGAGGCGTAATCAGACTGATGACGAGTGTGGGCTGATTGGGACGATAACCAAAGAATAATCCGGGAAACACCCGAACGCCGCGTTCGGCCAGTTTCACGGCAACCTCTTCATCATCGGCCCAACCGGGAAGGCGGACGCATGCGCTCCATCCGCCATCGGCTTTGTCCACAGTCCACTGGACCTCATGCGTCCGGGCATAGTGATGCAATTCCCTGTAATTCTCGCGAATCCTCGCATTGCAGGGATCGGAAAAATCCCTCCGGTGTTCCAGAAAATACGGTGCCATCCGCTGCACCCACCCCGATACGCTCAGCGTCGAATCCGTGATAAAACTCAGACGCTGCATGGCTTCGCGGACGATCTGCGGTTCGCCGCAGAATACCCCCCATCCGAGTTTGTGCTGCGGCAATCCGCAGACCTTCGACAAACCGCTCAGACTGATCACCAGTCCCTCATCAAAACGCGCGCAGGCCGGCTGCTGATATCCCCCGGCATCTTCATCCAGGCGATAACAGGCAAAGACTTCGTCCACGATGAGCGCGATATGATGCTCTGCGCAAAATCCGGCGAGTTTGTCGATTTCATCGCATGGTATGAGGTGACCCGTGGGGTTGTTGGGACTAACGGCGAGTATTGCGCGCGTTTTTTCATTGCAGACCTGTTCGAGCGCCCAGAAGTCGATGGCCCAAATCCCGGCGCAATCCTGAAGCTGAATTTTGCGCAGATTCACGCTTTCGAGCGAAGTCAGACAATCGAGCAGCGGATACGTCGGTTCGCAGGTGACGACTTCGTCCCCGGGGGCACACAGCAATTTGAGCAGCGCACCAATTGCTTCGCTCGTCGAGGCAAACAGCTGAATAATATCTGCACTCACGCGAGGATGATGATAAAATGATGCGATAGCTTCGCGGGTTATCTGAAGCCCCTGCGCGGATGCACGGTAACCGGCACTCACTGCGTCTGCACAAAGTTCTTTGTCCAGCGCAATGGATGGCAATCCCACGCATGTCGGATTGCTCCCCGATAAATCGAAGCCTCGTTCACCGCATTGACAAAATGATTCCCATGCGGCATGACACGCGTTTGCTTCGAGGTCATCCAATGATGGCGTTCGGCTATGTTGAAAAATGGGCATTATGGGCATAACTCACCTTGTAAAACAAAATCTCAAACGCAATCGCCATACGCTGATGATTTCATCCATCGGACTCATCGTCGGCATTGCTGCACTCGTGTTCTTCATCGCTCTGGGCAATGGTGTCAAGCGCGTTGTGCTGGAAGATTTGTTTGCAATCCGCCAAATCGAAGTTGTTCCCAGAATGTACGATTTTGGACTGACAAAATTTTCCATCATTAAGCTGAATGAAAATGCTGCCGACAAACTGTCGCAGATCCCGCATGTCACAGCGGCCTATCCTAAAATGAAATGGACTTTTCCGGCATGGGCTTCCGGAGGCAAGGAAGTCCTCGGCAAAAACTTCAGGGCTGAAGTCATAGCCGACGGCATTGCTCCCCATTTGGCAACAGATCTCAAGGATCCTTCCCGTTTTCGCGACTGGGATGCCGAAATCAGCTGTCTGCCGTCCGAAACGGATATCTGCCCGCCGGGGCAATTCTGTGACCAGGGATTTTGTCGCAAAAAACATTGCAATCCCGACAGCATGATCCGTCAGTGCCCGGAACCAACCTACTGTGTCCGCGAAACCCAGACCTGCGATATGCCCATTCCCATCATCGTCAATCCCTCCCTGCTCAATGTCTATAATACGGGATTGACGACTGCTCTTTCGAGCGGCAGCGGCGTCCGTTTGCCCAAACTGACCGAAGAAGCTCTCGTCGGCTTCATCTTTGACGTCGAACTCGGCAACTCGTACCTTGGCGAATCTGCACAGGGCAAACCGCAAATGCGAAAAATGCAGTGCGTCGGACTGTCTTCAAAAGCCATTCCCGTTGGCTTTACCATGCCCATTGCCTACGTTCGCAGGTTTAATGCCTATTTTACAGGGCAGACCGAAAGCAGAACCTACCACTCCATCGTTCTCGAAGCCGATTCGAACAGTTCGGTGGCCGAAATCGCCAGAAAAGTCCGGGAACTGGGATTTGAACTCGACGACAGCCATGCCCAGGCCGACCGCATCGGCATGATGATCTCGATATTGACATTGCTGTTTTCTCTCATCAGCCTGCTCATCGTCACCATCAGTGCCATCAATATCACTCAGACATTTTTCATGATCATCGCCGAAAGACGCCTCGAACTCGGCATATTCCGGGCACTTGGGGCATCGCGGAGTCACATTGCGAGAATGATTCTGCTCGAAGGAACGATCGTCGGCATTGCGGGATCAGTACTGGGAATCACCCTCGCAGTCCTCGGCATTCAACTCGTCGATTGGGGCATCGCCGCTCTCGTTCCCGATATGCCCATCCGCACAGACAGTTTCTTCGAGATCTCTCCATCGCTCGTCGCGGGCGCCATCGCATGCGGTATTCTCTTTTGCCTTATCGGCTGCGCCAGGCCAGCCTGGCGCGCAGCTCATCTCGATCCGGTACAGGCATTCAGAGGCGATTAATCATCATCATCCAGGGCACCGTTCGGTGATTCGTATTTTTTAATCTTCTTGTGCAGATTCGTGCGCTCAATACCGAGCATATCCGCAGCCTTGGACACACTCTGCCCCGTCATGTCCAGCGTCGCCTTGATGAAAGCATGTTCGGCCATTGCACGGAATTCGCGAAGCGTCACTGTGCCCGGTTTAACTTTGGCCAGGTTGGCCAGATAATCATCCTCACCCGATGGCTGTCCCAATGACTGCTCAACCGGGGCGATCGCCTGCAAAACATGCATGCTCTGCTTGGGTGACTGGCTCTCGACTTCTTCCTGGATTTCCTCAGGCAGATCTGCCGCTGTCACGATGTCCTGACACATGATCACAAAGCGTTCACACAGATTGCGAAGCTCACGGATATTGCCGGGATACGTGTATTTGCACAGCGTCTCCATGGCCTTGTCGCTCACTTTAAGAGGTGTACGACCATACTCCTCGCCAATTTGCGCAAGGAATGCATTGACCAGCAGCGGTATGTCCTCAAGGCGTTCGCGAAGCGGAGGTACTTCGATCGGAACGACATTGAGCCTGAAATAAAGGTCTTCGCGGAAAGTTCCTTCCGCAACGGCTTTTTTCAAATCCTTGTTCGTCGCTGCGATCACGCGCACATCCACAAAAGAGAGCTTCTCACCGCCGACGCGCGTAAATTCACCATTCTGGAGAACGCGCAAAACCTTGGCCTGCGCGGCAAGTGACATGTCGCCGATTTCGTCCAGGAAAATCGTACCGCCATCGGCCATCTCAAACAACCCTCTCTTGCTCGCGCCTGCACCAGTGAACGATCCCTTTTCATGACCAAACAACTCGCTCTCAATCAATTCGGAAGGAATCGCCGAACAATTGACTTTGACAAACGAACGCTTTGCACGATCGCTCAGGGCATGTATGGAGCGAGCCACAAGATCCTTGCCGACGCCGGATTCTCCCAAAATGAGAACCTTTCCTTTGGTCGGTGCAACCACTGCCACAGCCTTGCGCACCCGCTGCATCGCCGGTGATTCCCCGATCATGCCGCAGTATCGGGCATCCGTATTCTCAAGGCTCTGGACCTTTTGTGCCAGAAAATGCCGTTCGCCGGCATTGCGCACCACGAGCAGCAGCCTTTCGCGATCGAGCGGCTTTTCGAGGAAATCGAATGCCCCCAGACGCGTCGCATTGACCGCATCCGTCAGCATCGCATGGCCGCTCATCATCACGACTTCCGGCGCTCCATCCATCTGATGAACGCGTTCCAGCATCTCCAGGCCGGTCATGCCCGTCATCTGAACATCGAGCAGCAGAACATCGTACGAACGTTCCGCCAACATCTCGAGCCCCTCCTCGGCACTCGATGCCGTATCGACTTCGTAATCCTCACCCTGCAGAACCATGCTGATAGTCCGACAGATATTCTTTTCATCATCCACAACGAGAATATTGGCATTGGCCATGGGAACACCTTTTCCAAATGGTAATAAGTTATCTGGCTCAACCGAGCCAGTCGCAGCATCTTTATCACAAACAAAAGCCATTCATGCAATTATTTTGGTTCTGAAGGTTCGCGCATCCACTCCCCCTCAAATTCAACCGGCGCCCCAATACGGAAAATTCCCTGAAAACTCCGGAGTCAGTCCCTGCCAGAACAATCGATCTTAACAAATTATTTATTGGAGAATAATCCTGTTCTTGAATTATGATATTGACTGACAGACAATTGCTCGATTTTTTCACTTTCCAGCATCACAACGGAGGTATCTGATGATGAAGAAACACGCGTATTTTACTGCCATCCTTGCACTATCCCTGTTCACATTCAGCTGTGAGGATTCCACTCTGCAGTATTCTGATTCGCCATCAGACGCCTGCGGCAACAATACATGCGAAAACGATGAGACATGCGAATCGTGCCCAAAGGACTGCGGATCATGTAACGAAAACAGCTGGTGCGGCGATGGTACATGTGACAGCGACGAATCCTGCAAATCGTGCGAAAAGGACTGCAAAAAATGCCCAGAAACTCCCTCCTGTGGAGACGGTACATGCAGCGACGATGAATCCTGCAAATCGTGCGAAAAAGACTGCGGAAAATGCGCGGAATCCGCTTCGTGCGGAGACGGTACATGCAACGGTGATGAGACGTGTGAATCGTGCGAAAAAGACTGCGGGAAATGCGCGGAATCCGCTTCGTGCGGAGACGGAACATGGAGCGGAGACGAAACGTGTGAATCGTGCGAAAAGGACTGCGGAAAATGCGCGGAAACCACTTCCTGCGGCGATGGTTCATGCAACGGCGATGAAACGTGCGAATCGTGCGAAAAGGACTGCGGAAAATGCGCGGAAACCGCTTCGTGCGGCGATGGTTCATGCAACGGCGATGAATCGTGTGAATCATGCGAAAAAGACTGCGGGAAATGCGCGGAATCCGCTTCGTGCGGCGATGGCTCATGCAACGGCGACGAAACGTGCAAATCTTGCGAAAAAGACTGCGGGAAATGCGCGGAAACCGCTTCGTGCGGAGATGGTTCATGCAACGGCGATGAAACTTGCAAGTCTTGCGAGAAAGACTGCGGGAAATGCGCAGTCTGTGGAAACAATAGCTGCGAAGACAAAGACGGAGAAACATGCAAATCATGCCCGGTGGACTGCGGCCGCTGCGAAGAATGCGGTGACAGCATTTGCAACAACGGCGAAACATTCAACACTTGCCCTCAGGACTGCAATAATTACTGCGGCGACAAAATATGCCAGGACACCGAAACCTACGAAAAATGCCCCAAAGACTGTCTCTCCAAACATCCGTGCGCCAACGGCTGCCCCAATAAAGCAGTATTCCTGTACACCGGAACCCCTTATTTACCCTATGATTCGGATGAAATTGATGATTTCGGCCTCACCCACTTCGTGTTGTGTCCGGCAGTTGATTACAGAACATGGGGATACGGCGAGCCAAATACAGACCATCGTTTTCCGACCCTTGTCAAAATTATGACTGACACGCTCAATATGATTATCAGTTCGACAAATGGCGAAAACAAAAAAGTCTGGATTGGAACACCTATGATGCAATGTGGATATGAGATCAAAGAAGCCGGGTCTGCAAAGTGTTATAAATCTGATCCAGAAAATGCAAAAAAATTATATTCTGCCGAAGAATTCTTTGAACTCCATTATCAGATGTACACACAGTACATCGATGATTTACGCACTGCACTCGGTCCGGAAAAATGGAACAAACACGTCGTCGGCATCTACATTCACAGCGAATCGATTCATAGTGAGGATATTAACTATAAAATTGATATAAAAGATCCCCTTAAAAACCCTCACATCAAATTATTCAATAAGCTGTCACAGTACATTCATAAACCCTATACAAAAGATGGAAAAACCTGGAATGCAGTCAAATTCCTTTGGTCTCCTTTCTATCCACTGTCATACGCAGTTCCAGATAAGGTACTCGCCATGGGAGCAGTGACCAACGTACTGGATATCTTCGACGATGTCATCATTCAGGTCGGATATTATGAAAACGGCAGTAAATACAACTATATGAATCACGTCAAATACGGCACCTATAAAAATGCGCTCATGGACATTCAGAAAAGCGATCCCACGGTCATTGTCGGCGGTTCCAAAAAGTCCAAAACCAGAATCGGCGTCCAGATGGAATTCAGCAACGAAATTCATCAGAACAGTGAGAAAAAAGCGCGCTATTACGAGACCGAAAAGTGCTTCAACAACGAAACGCATAAAATTAACGGCTACAACAAGGAGAATTATCTGTTCAGCTACTACATGGATCAAAGGCCATCGGATAAAAAAATATTATCTAAAAACCAGGAAATCGTCCGAAAATTCTTCGGCGTCATACCTTTTAGCAAAGAGAGCAAGCAATGACCTGAGAATGACACACGTTCAGGTATCTGAAGCAAATTCGCCCAGATTGCATTCACCAAACGAAATCAAAGCCTTATGTCCCCATTTATCATAAGATTTACAAATTCAAATTCTCGGTATAGTATGGGGCAGGAGCGGTATGGTAAAATACCGTATTATTTCATGTCTATGCCTGTATCAGGCTGATTACTCATGCAGAAAGGAGTTTGATTCATGAGTCTTGCAAAAAAAGCTATTGCTGAACTTATCGGTACATTCTGGCTCGTCTTCGGCGGCTGCGGCGCAGCAGTGCTCGCCTGTGGTGCCACCCCCAGCATCGGCTATGTCGGTGTTGCCCTCGCTTTCGGTCTGACCGTTCTGACCATGGCCTATGCCATCGGCCACATCTCCGGCTGCCACCTGAACCCGGCTGTCACGCTCGGCCTCTGCGCTGCCGGTCGTTTTGATGATGGTGTTAAGGGTGCCTGTGCCTACATCGGTGCCCAGGTCGTCGGTGGCTTGCTCGCTGCTACGCTCATCTTTGTCATTGCACAGCCTGACCTCACCGGTGCCGTCGGTGGTTTTGCAACCAACGGCTGGACAGATGCCCAAGATGCAATCATTAAAACGATTGACGGTCAAGAAGTCAGATTCAATGCCTTCGGCGGCCACACCTTCGGTATGCTCTCGGCCATTCTTACCGAAACCGTACTGACCTGCATCTTCCTGTTCGTCATCATCGGCTCGACCGACAAACGTGCTCCTGCAGGACTCGCCCCTGTTGCCATCGGCCTCTGCCTCACCCTCATTCACCTCATCAGCATCCCCGTGACCAACACCTCCGTCAACCCTGCCCGCTCCCTCGCCATGGCAGTCTTCAACCAGGGTGACTCCTTCGTTCAGCTTTGGGTATTCATCGTGTTCCCAATCCTCGGTGCCGTGATCGCCGGTGTGCTCTACAAATTCGTCTTCGAATGCAAATGCTGCGGAAAATGCGACGATTGCAAATGCGAAAAGAAAGAAGAAGTGAAAGAAGAAAAAGCTGCTGAATAATTCAGACGCTTTCTGATTTCCAGGCCCGGTTCCCCGTGAATCGGGCTTTTTTTTGGGCGCGCCTATGCCCCACCGGGACATACGGCGCGCACTGAGCCGCCTATGCCCTAACGGGCATACGGCGGCTCTGCCGGTTTTGTCTTCAAAACGCCTTCCCTCTTTCCATTCGTCTGCAAATCGATTAGTATCAATGCGGTTTTTTTGAGGTTTGCTCAGGAACAGCAATGACACGTCACTCCTTGTTTTCAATACTTATTTCGATTTCCATTCTGCTTTTTATGGCCATGAATGGATGCGCCACCACACAAAACGCACCCGTCAAAAGCGTTTTCAACGTTGCTCTGGTCGAAAACTCTGCACTTTTGACTTCGCTTTCACAGCTCGACCAGGCACTGCTCGATATCCAGACCGAACAATCATCCCAAAATCCTGCATCCCAGGCGCAGATCGATAATGCAAACACTGCCATCTCGCAGCTCATTGCCAAAACGGATTCCAATACCTTCAAGCTGTTCAGTGCCCTGAACGGAAATCTGCTCAAACAGATCAATCAGACCCAGAAAATCCTCAATTCCCCCAATACCCTTAAATTCCCTGACAGTACCGCAGGAGATGATGAAAAAAATCAACCGATTGTCGATCAGTTCTCAAAGCTCGACAAGCTCATCCTCTCCATGATCGACTCGTATCAAAGTAAAAACCATCTCAGGGAAGAGCAATTTTCGGAATTCAATCAGCTCCTCCAATCCCTCGATAACAGCGCACAAACCTACTACATCGCACAGAATTATCAGGTTCTCTCACAGATTAACTGCATCCAGTCCATCATCAACGAAACTTACACTTTCGGCGACTCTCCGTCGGAACTCTCCAATTCCCTGCCCGATGCATGTACTGCCATTCAGTCCATATATGATCCCGATAATATCTATGCATCCGATCCCATATCGCGGTTCAGAATCAGGCATTATCAAAGGAAACTCGTCGAATACCTCTATGAACAGAACACCAAACTGGACTCGGATTCCCAGATCCAGTCCATGACCATCAGCGACATCAATGCCTTGATTCAAAAGATCGAACCCATTCCCGGTTCCAATATCTGCCTCCAATCCAATGCATCGACGTTTTTGCGCATTAACCAGAATCAGCACGCCAGTTCCAATGCGAATGCGACTCAGGTCGTATACCCATCGGAATACTTTGCCAATGCACTTGCTGAGCGCAATGCGACATTCCACCAGATTGAACTCGACAATGCCCTGGATGACTTTTATCGCCTGAATCTCAAATGTCTCGACCGCAATGATGCCCCCGAATGCAAATCGGCTGCGGATGCACTCAAGACAGACATGGCGGCACTGCTCTATGCCCCGGGCGGCGCTTACTTATTCTTCCAGCCCGAACGAAAGGACTTTTTGTCTGAACTCATGCGCATCCGGCGCTTTAAACCGGATGCAAACGATCTGTTCCCATGGGACAACGATTTCTTTTCCCCCTACAGTCAGGAAGCCCCCTCTGACTACACAGACTGGCCAGCCTATCGGTTCAGACTCAAACATCATTCTCAGAGCTTCGAATTCCTGAGTTCGGAAATCCTCGCATCCCAGGATTCATCTGCCGCTTCGTCAGATCAGAACATCGAATCACTCTTTGATTTGCTCAACATATCTGTTCTGGAACTCGAAAATACCCCGGGGGGCCCGACATTTCTCCAGGAACATAGTGAAAAAATCAAACAACTCAACACATTTCTGAGTTCCAAAACATCCTGCTCCATTTCAGTCAAAACGGCCTCAGAAAGTGCTCTCAATGAGTCCATTTCTGCCCAGCGCACAAAACACGCTCAGACGCTTAAGGAACTCATTGAATCTGTTTACGAAGACCAAAACCCGCTTCAACCCATCCCAAGACTCGATATTCTCGAAGCATATTCCAAACTTCTTGTGATACCCGGCGGCGGCCAAAAGATTTATGAATTCATCGAACAACTGACCTACCTCAATGTCCTGGTCAATTTGTGGAACCAGTTCGAAAAAGCGGCTTACGAGACCGAATTCGAAGATCTCCGTTCTTCTGTGGATGATCTGCGTCTCATCATCCCGCATCCCATCGAAAACCGCAAACGAACCGACGAAGAATACCGCCAGAATGCCCTGATCCTCGCCTCTGTCGTCCAGGATCTGTCTGCGCAGGATGTGCTCCAAATGAATTCTTCACAGTATAACCACGACTGGATGAGCTCCATCTCGAACCTAGCCGCATTCGATCTCATTCTCCGGAATTATCAGGAAGTCGTCGATAACCTCGTCTGCATGAGCAGAAGTCTTGGCACCCGAAGACAGCTTCAGACCCGCGTTCAGCCCGAATGCTTCTTTGCAAGCGCAGAAAAGCCCTCAACGGACAAATACGCCGATCACATATTTATGCAGGCTGATTTGAATCAAAACGTCATTCGGCTTCAGGAATTGCTCAAAAACCTCGACAAACAAAAGAGTTCCGGAACCCCCATCCGACAGCCTCAAATCCAGGCCATTAACGAGCTCATCCAAAAGATTTCCAACATTCCCGGCGGTCCCAAAATACTCTCAAGCGCAAAGCCCAAACTCGAAAAAGTCAATGTCTGGATCAAGGAACTGGTTCCCAATGCCAAAGGAAACAACCTCCTGACCATCCCCAGTGTCACTGATGAAGATGCGCTCAAGTACCAGCTCTCGCACGAACAGGATCTGATTGCTCAGGTCGAAAAATCCTTTAATTCGCCTCTCAGCACAGAAAACGAAAAAGATGCCTTCAATGCATTTTTTGAACTCGCGTGCATGCCGGTCGGACATCATTATCTGAGTTCAAATGCGAGCCTGTTCGAGCATTTCAATCAGCTCCAGACGACTGCCGAAAATAAACTCAGTGCAGAAGAATCCCAGCGCCGCAAGAGTCAGCGTGAAAATCTCATCGGAACAAATTCTTCGTCGTCACTTCAGACACAAACCGAAACAACATCCAATCCACAACATCAGTGCGACATATACCAGCAGGAACTCCGCCAGCTCATCATCGAACACGCAGATGTTGCCCTTGAGCTGTCTGAAACCGCAAAACTCAAAGCCATTCATGAGAATCAAAAATCGAACTATTCCAATTCAAAAGATTCCATCAACATGAATGAAATCCAAACTGTGATTCGGGAAGAAAGCGATCGGTTGAATTCACTCCGGCGTTCATCCGACGAACTGCGAAAGAAAGTCTCTGACAAACGCAGCACTAATCCTTGTCATCTCTAGATTATTACTGCATTTCAAATCCAATACCGCGGCTCACACCGTCCGGGTGCGAATCGCAGAGCCCAGTGAGCAACGGCCAGGCACAAGCCGGAGCGCCGACAGGCGCGGGGGCCGAGATTCGCACCGTCCGGTGAACGGTGCGAATCGCAGAGCCCAGTGAGCAACGGCCAGACACGAGTTGGAGCGCCGACAGGCGCGGGAGACGAAGTGAATGGCCCTTTGCGAACTGAGGCGAATTGTTTGGATTAGGGGCGTTGCGGGGACGTATAGTCTTGAAATCTCCCGCTGTGGGGGTAGCTGCGTATTGGCGCTTTTGCGCCAATAGCAGCGCAAGGGGCCACTGCCCCCTGCCCAAAAAAAGTCCCAAAACTCCCGTAAGATGACATCATTCTTTATGCAATAGTCCGAATTCAAGCCGCCGATTTGATAACGCATGCTTATTTACACGGCAGACTCGCATGTCTCTGATTTATAGCTTCTTTTAATAGGATTGTCTGAGCCCTGAAAAAACTGCATACGAAACGTATTTACAAGACAACCAAACTATAATAGGGTTATTCAGAAATTGTTGGTTTACTATATTTCAGCATCAGTTTATACTGGGTTGCGGGTAGTATAATATCCCCCCTATTGATTTGATTTGCGGGGTAAAAAATCATTTCACACAGGACGCAGTAATGGGAAAGATATTAGGGATTGACCTTGGAACAACCAATTCATGTATGGCCATTATCGAAGGCAATGAACCCATTGTCATCGTCAATACAGAAGGCCAGAGAACAACGCCATCCATGGTTGCATTCACAACAAAAGGTGAACGTCATGTCGGTGTCCACGCAAAACGCCAGGCGGCAGTCAACCCGGAAAGGACAATTCTGGGCATCAAACGCTTGATTGGACGACGTGCCAACGACGAAGAAATCAAGGAACTGCAAAGTTCCATGCCTTACAAAATTGTTCCAAGCCCCACAGGCGATGCGTGGGTACAAATCGATTCCCAGAGCTACAGCCCCCAGGAAATCAGCGCAATGATCGTGCGCAAACTCAAGGAATGCGCCGAAGCTTATACCTCCGAAACCATCACCCAGTGTGTCGTTGCTGTGCCGGCATATTTCAATGATGCCCAGCGTCAGGCTACAAGAGATGCATGCAAACTCGCTGACCTCGAAGTCCTCCGCATCATGAATGAACCGACCCTGGCAGCCCTTGCCTTCGGTATCAAAAATCGTCAGTCCGCCAATATCGCCGTTTTCGACCTCGGTGGCGGTACATTCGATATCTCCATTCTCCAATGCAACGAAGGAACTTTCAGAGTACTTGCAACTGCCGGCAACAACCATCTCGGCGGAAATGATTTCGACACTGAAATCTATAACTATCTGGTCAAAGAATTCAAAAACGAAACCGGAATCGATATTTCCAACGACAAAATGGCAGTCCAGCGCGTTCGGGAAGCTGCAGAATCGCTCAAATGCGAACTCTCCACGCTCTCCGAAACAAACGTCAATCTTCCGTTCCTCGCCATCGGTCCGGCCGGTCCGGTTCATCTCTCGATGATGGTAACAAGAGAACAGCTCGAACAGCTCATTGCCCCCCTGATTGATAAGCTCAATGCGCCATGCAGTGATGCCCTCAAAGAAGCAGGGTTGTCTGCAGATGACCTCGATGAAGTTCTGCTCGTTGGCGGTATGACGAGAATGCCCGCAGTCCGCAACCGCGTCGAAGAAATCTTCGGGACAAAAGTCAGCCACGGTGTCAACCCCGACGAAGCTGTTGCGCTCGGAGCTGCAGTTCAATCCGGTATTCTTTCCGGTGATATCGAAGAAGTCATTCTGCTCGATGTTACCCCCCTCAATCTCGGCATCGAAACTGCCGGTGACCGGGTATCCACCCTCATCGAACGAAATACATCCATTCCGACAAAAGCCTCAAAACTCTTCACCACGACTGAAGATAACCAAAGCTTCGTCAGGATTACCATCACGCAGGGAGATTCCAATAAAGCGAGTGAATGCGCACGCCTGGGAACCTTCGTCCTGTCGGATATTCCGCCGATGCCGGCAGGAAAGCCGAGAATTGAAGTACAATTCACCATCGATGCTGATGGCGTCGTCAATGTACTCGGTATCGAAAAACAGACGAACTCCGTCAAAAAACTCGTCATCCAGAATGCCGTTGGACTAACTGAAAATCAGCTTGCAGAAGCACAAAGACGCGTCGGTTAGGATTGTATGGGTGGGGGCCAAGGCCCCTGCAGCGCTATTTACAAGCAAATACGCGCTTCCTTAAATCGCAATAAAACCTGCTTCGTTTCCCGCGCCTCAGCGCTCCAACACGCAATTTTTATTTGCGCATTGGCCTCTGCGTTTCTCACCGTTCACCGAACGTGAGAATCTCGGCATCCCCCGATTCGGGAAAGCCCGCAAAACTACAATCTGGCATTAATCAGATTTCTCCTGGCCGTATTTCCTTGTTTTTTTAGGCACGACCAGACACCGTGATTTTTTTTCATGTTCAAAAAAATATTGAAATTCCAGTTTATCATTCTGCTGGCAGCTCTTTTCTCCTTTCTGACTGCATGCAACGATGACGAAGAAAGAGAAGCACAGTTCCAGGCAAAAGTTGAAAAAACGCGAACTGCGCTCGGAAATCATTGCTCAGAGGACAGTGACTGCATTGTTACCGGATGCCACATGACCATGTGCAGAGCAATGCCTGAGCCAGAATTCTGCGATCAGCGTCTCGTCCTCGCCATCGACGATCCGAGTGATATCGGTGCGGTCAAAAGCATCGTTACAGACCAGCTCACCGTACGAGAGGCAGAAACCGTGCGGCTTGGCGGCTACGCCGCCGGTAGATGGACGCTTTCCTTCATGGCGACTCAGGCTCAGAGGGAACGCATCGAAACTGCGCTCAATCATCTGCCCCAATCCGGATTCGCAAAACTCCATCCCAAAGCCACCGAACACTCTCAGGCGCTTTTCGAACGACTCAATGATCCCGATTCCACCATGCGTTCGATGAAGGGTGCAGGAAAACTCGTCGAAAAGCAAATCAGATCCGGCGACGTACTTTCGAAGGACGATATCCGAAATACGTGGACACAAGTCGCCCCCGTGCTTGATATCGATCTGTTCGAAGACGACAAAATCGAACGATTATGGGCATACGATGTTATCTTCGATAAAATTGCCCAGCTGCGCTTCTGGCCAGTCGACAAAAGACAGCGCATCTCCGTCAGGTTGTGGAAAGACCTGCAGTACAGAACAGACAACGGCGATCTCATTTTGAGTGCGCAGCTCGCCGACTCCATACATGCAACATTCAAATCATGGACTGAGTCCGGAAATATCATTCTCCTCCTGCTCGGAAATGAAGTGATTGCGACCGCTATCCCGGATCAACCTATCACGGATGGCAGATTTGAGATGGTCATTCATGACGGTGCCAACAACGAAACCCTCATGACATCCATTAAAACGCTCGAAGCCGTTTCCAAAATGAAAGGATCCATCCATATCGATTCTGAAGCCACAGCCAATGTGGAACGGGATATTACCTGTCATCGCAAATTCCCAAGGGAATGTGCCTGCATAAATGGTTCCTGCAGCTGGAAAATCAACAAGGATTACAATACCTGCCTCTACGACCTCAAAGTCGAAGAATGACCCATTTTAACCACACATACACACACATTTAACTACAAAAAATGTCAGGTTTGTGCTATAGGGAAAATGCCATTCGGGCGCATGATTTGCGCCCTTTTTGCGTGTTTTTTACGGGGGATTTTTCCAGACACAGAACCGTCGGTTTTACCTGTCAGCAGGACAAAAACGGCAGTTCTTCTGTTTTGATACTCTAAAGACAGGAAATAAAATGAGTGACGAACTCCACTTATCTCACGATTTGCACCAGGACGATGGCTCAAAGACTTACACTGCGGACTCCATTCAGGTTCTCGAAGGTCTCGAAGCAGTCCGAAAACGTCCCGGCATGTACATCGGAAATGTCAACGATATCTCCGGCCTCCACCAGCTCGTCTACGAAGTCGTCGATAACTCCATTGATGAAGCCCTGGCCGGATACTGCAATGAAATTATCGTCACAATTCACGAAAATAATGTCGTTACGGTCCGCGACAACGGTCGTGGTATTCCCACCGAATTGCACAAGAAAGAAGGTGTCTCGGCAGCCGAAGTCATCATGACCGTTCTGCATGCAGGCGGCAAATTCGACAACAACTCCTATAAAGTCTCCGGCGGTCTTCATGGTGTCGGTGTTTCGTGCGTCAATGCATTGAGCAAATCCCTCCAGCTCGATATCTATCGCAACGGCCGTCATTACCATCAGGAATATGCGCTCGGAAAACCCCTCTTTCCTCTCCGGGATGAAGGACCGACCTCAGAATCCGGAACTTCCGTCACCTGGCTGGCGGACGATTCAATCTTTACCGTCACGGAATACGATTACGATGGCCTGGCAACGCGCCTGCGTGAGCTTTCTTACCTCAATTCCGGCGTCCGCATCGTGCTCCGCGATGAACGCCCTGCAGAAACCAAAGAACAGGTATTTCAGTTCGAAGGCGGCATCTGCAGTTTCGTCGAATCCCTCGCCGTCGGAAAAGAACCCATTCATCCGAAGCCCATTCACATCATCCGGACTATCGAAGAAGAAGGCGTCACCGTCGAAATCGCTCTGCAGTGGACCAAATCCTATACGACGACCCTGCTCTGCTTCGCCAACAACATCCGAAACCGCGACGGCGGAACTCACGAAACCGCCTTCAAATCATCGCTGACCAGAGTCGTCAATCAGTACGCAACCCAGGAAAATCTCGTCAAAAACTTCAAAGGCGAAATTTCCGGCGAAGATATTCGTGAAGGATTGACAGCCATCGTCAGCGTCAAACTCCCCAATCCAACATTTTCCAATCAGACTAAGGATAAACTCCTCAACAATAATATTACGACGCACGTCGCTCAGGCCATCAACCAGGGCATCAGTGAGTGGCTGCTGGAATCCCCGACAGAAGCGAGGGGCATTATCGAAAAGACGATCGAAGCCGCGATGGCGCGCGAAGCTGCGCGAAAAGCCCGCGAACTCGTCCACCGCAAAGGCGTGCTCGATTCCCTCTCCCTGCCCGGAAAACTCTCCGACTGCTCCTGCCGCGATCCATCGCAATGCGAAGTCTATCTGGTCGAGGGCGATTCCGCAGGCGGTACCGCCAAAGGCGGACGCGACAATAAATTCCAGGCCATCCTTCCGCTGCGCGGCAAGATCCTCAACGTCGAAAAAACGCGCCTCGAAAAAGTCCTCGATTCCGAATCCGTCGGCATCATCTTCAGTGCCCTCGGCACAGGAATCGGCGAAGATTTCAATATCGACAAACTGCGCTACAACCGCATCATCATCATGACCGATGCCGATGTCGACGGTTCGCACATCCGCACGCTGCTCCTGACATTTTTCTTCCGACAAATGCCGGAACTCGTCGAACGCGGACACGTCTATATTGCACAGCCCCCCCTCTTTAAAGTCGATAAAAACGGAAAGACCCGCTACCTCAAGGACGAAGGCGCCTACGATGATTACTTCCTCGACTGCGCCGTTTCGAGCGGTTACGTCGTCGCCGAGGATGGAACGGAACTTCGCAATGAAGAACTGTCCAGAATTTTCCACTCCATCCTGTTCTACGATCAATATCTCCCCAGAGCTTCCGGTGATGCCGATACCCGCATCGTCGATGCCCTCGTCAAGGATATCCACCTCACGGATGCCGATTTCGAATCCAAAGAGACGCTTTCTGCGCGCATGAAAGAGCTCTGTGATCTTCTCAACAAACGATATCTGGATACGATCTTCACGGAACCCGAAATCACGACTCTGGACGACGGACACCTGCGTGCCACATGGACGACCCGCCAGTGTTCAGCGCTCAAAATTACAAAGCTCGATCTCGACTTCATCCACAAAGCCAATTTCCAAAAGATATTCAACGCCTATCAGAGTGCTGCCAAAGCCGTCGGTGCAAATTTCAATTATTACAGCGATCCGTCCAGAGCGCCCAAAGCCCTCAGTGACATCGAAGAACTTCTCAAAGTCGCTATGGAAAACGGACGTTCGGGACACAAGATTCAGCGTTACAACGGTCTTGGCGAAATGAACGCAGATCAGCTCTGGGAAACGACCATGAACCCCGAAACCCGCGTGCTCAAACAGGTCAAAGTCCCCGATGCCATCGAAGCCGACGCCGCATGTACCCTGCTCATGGGTGACGTCGTCGAACCGAGACGCGATTTCATCGTCGAGAATGCCCGCAAAGTCCGCAACCTCGATATCTGATTAATATATACTTTTTTGGGGGCGCGCTTTGCGGCGGGCAAAGCCGCACGAACCGTGCGTCTTTGCCCGCCCCTGCAGCCTGCGCGCTCGGCTATGTGCTCGCCCTTCGGGCTGCGCGCATACGCCTTCGCATTTTTATTTTTGGCGATGCGCGAATAATCAAATACTTTTTTCAATCACAATAATCGCATTCGATGGCGGAAATTCTACAGGATTGCGTTCTGAATCCATATATTTAAGCCGATCCCTGAGCGCAGTCACATATCCGGACTGAAGATACTGGGCTTCGCCATCCGGTATTTCAATCAGTTTTGCCGCAGATCCGAGCCATTCCATGATGTGCTGACAATAATCACGATATGTCATGACACCATACTGTTCTCGCACTTCATAGGGAAAACTCTCCGGCCCCCAGGTATAGGTGTACATAAATTCCATGGCATCCGCACTGTCGATACGAATCGTATTATCATCAATATATTCATAGCCGATAGTACGACCTTTGAATTCGCGGCAGAATGCGTCGAAGAAATTCCTGGCATCCTCGCAGCAGAACTGCAGCAGCCGGGGTTCATGCTTCGGCATGATGCCGTCGCGAATCAGAATGCGTCCGCCCGGTTTAAGCACGGCAAATGCCGAACGAAGCATATCCCGCACCGATTCCAAATGGAACCTAGTCCCATCAGGGATTTCAATATAGCTGTATATCTCATGCAGAATACTGCAGAATACGACGCCGTCGAGCGAATTCTCCTCAAACAATCCCGGCAGTTCAAACGCATCCCCTTTGATGATGCGCCATCGGGCATTCTGAGTCCTCTTCTTTTGCTCCAGTGCCGCAATCACCTGCTCACTGATATCGATTCCAATAATATCTGCATCGGGGAAATTCTTCTCAAGCAGCTCCAGCACGACACCTCCGCCGGGACCGACTTCGACAATTTTCCCGGATGTAAGCCACCTGAGCATGCGTTCCTTATCCGATTTTGCCGCATTCATGGTCGATAAATACTGCGCTTCGTTGGCCAGTCTGTCAAAATCATCCTTGCGAAGGCCATAAAGATCGCAAAGCAATTTCAGTGCACTGTGATACGCAACGCTCGATTTGCGTTCGTATATCGAAAGCAATGTTATCAGCGCATTGGCTTCTTCAGATTCCGTCAGTTCAAGGCTGATGGAATATATCCCCTTCTTCCCTTCGGCGCATAAGACCAGTTCAGAATGATAAATACCGGCAGTTCCGTTCATAATATCTTCGTAAGACTGAGTCTCCATCATGGATTCCATCAGTCTTTTCCGATAATTCGAACGGCTTCTGGCGAGTTCTGCCGAAGGCGCAGGCGCAAAAGGCGAAAGAAGCATCGCAATGGGTGAAAAATCGACATGGAACATCGCATCGGCGCGATATGAATCGGACTTTTCCCAAAAATACATACCGGCAGCTATCCATTTAATCTGCGCGGATACAGAAAGATCCCCGGCCGCAGATTCGCAGTACCAGAGCTGACAACGCGAAAGATGCTTTTCGAACCATGCAAAAAAAGTATCATTCAGGGATGATACCTCATCATATACGGCGCGATCATCTTCGAGACTCGTTCGACGCTTTTCCCGCAAATGTTCAATGCGAACAGCGAGTGATACATTTCTGCTCAATCTTTCCGATGATTCGGAAGAATATATTGAAATTCTGTTCTCGATCTCAGAATCAAACGGAGAAAACGGAATATTATCTGCAATTTTATCCAAATCGACGGCCATAAACCGCTCAAGCAGATTATCCGTCATCAGTCCGTCACGAACGCCTGCCGTATCGATGATATTGAGCAAACGATACAAAGTATTCAATAATGCGGACGATTTGGTATGATCGCCATTTGTATATTTTTCTGCTAAAACAGAAACATATTTTTTTAAAAACCGACGCCATGGTTCAAATGCGTGATATGTGATCTCTCCGCGCAAAAACTGCCCCATCAATCCATGAGATTCGATGAGGGCAAGTACAATTTCAGAACCCATTTCATCGAATTCCAGCCGATGCATGGTCTGATTCATACGCAGAATTTTCGCCGATGCCTCATTATGAATCGAACAATCGATCTCCTTTATGGACGCAAACTCAGCGACATAATCAGCCCCTTTCGATATATCCGAAAACAACAGTGCAATATGTAGACAGTCTGCCAGCAGCGGAACATGCGAAATATCCCGGTACATCTCAACCAGTGACCGGAAAGAAGCTTCCCCAAGCGAATCTGCTGCACTAAAATAGTGAACATCATTGAGTACAATTCCCCTGAGCTTGGAACCGATCACATTTCTCAAATGCGCCCAAACCGGATTGCATCCCTCATGACTATGCTCAATCGAAAGAACAGCCCGATGAACCGGACTGATTTCCAGCATACCGGCTACTTCCGGGTAACGCCGGATGGTTTCTTCATCATGAGCTTCGATTTTGTCGAGTATATGAATTAAACTGTCCAAAGAATACATAGGTCATCCTCATTCAAAAATACCACCCCCCGGGCATTGTCTTGTACCCGGTTTACGACTCATCAGACAACATAAATTCATCGTCCGCAAACCATACGCCCGACAGTATTCCTCCTGCCATTCCAGACAATGAATTGCGGCATCAGGAACTCAATGCGTCTATGCAGATCATTTGCGCAGTTATTTGACTGCAGCAAATACACCGCCTGAACCGCCGCGTCCCCTGCAGGGATACGCGGCGGTTTACAATAAAATTATGCCCCCCAATGGTGCTGTAATCATCGAATTCAGCACGATTTCAACGTTTCATATTCGCTTCCTGCCATCCAGATTAATGCCCCCATACTTCCCCATCCGGCTGCATGCTTTATCCTTTATTTATATACATGTTTAATCGGTGTTACGAAATCCAAACCAGTAACCGTGAATGTATGATTTTTGGTAGATGGATGTTTTGAATCAATATTGAAATCTGGTTTTTGTGAATAATCTTTGGGATAGAGAGCTACTTCCTTTCCATTAACATCTACTTTTTCGCTGTTGCAATACATGCGCTTATCTTTATTTTTAAATTTGGCTTCGCCCAAAGTGGAATGCGTTTTGGCCGTGATAGTCATTTTTGCTGGATCAAAATGAAGCATGCGTAATAAACCGATTCCAGCGCCTCCGTTGTGGTGTGAGTGGTCACAATCCTTTTCTTTTTTATATTTTTTAACATAGCCATTTTCACATTGGTAATCGACGATGAGTTCACCAAAGACATTACCGGATTTACCTTTGTTGAGTCTGAAATAAGACCCGCAGTGATGCCCGTTGACGACCAAAATAATATTGTTATGGCGCGATGTGAGCTGATCATACATTTCTTTGCCACCCAGCGCACTGCCGCCTAAAGCTTTTTTTCTGGCATCGTCGACTGAAGAATACCCCCCTGTGTAATATCCATCTGTATTGGGGTTGGGATTCTTCAGACAACTTCTTGGACTGATGTAGGCATGTGTCTCAATAATGACCTTATAAGCCGGTTTTCCCTCTTTTTCTCTTTTCGCTTCACTGTCTATAATGAGCTTGTTGGCCCAGTCGATAACTTCCTTCCGGGGAGCATATTCCAAAGCGATGACCATGAAATCGATGCCTCCTGCTGTAAATGTAATGTATGAGTTTGTTTTTGTGTCATTCTTATCTTTATAATACCCGCCAAACCATTTTTTTTGCGTATCATTATATCTTTTGGATTTGAAATAAGTACTGAAATTACTTTTCCTTGCATAATGACAACTATCGACTGCACTATCATTCGATTTGCACTGTAAAAAGTCGTGATTGCCTGGCGCAAGGATATATGCCAAATCGCTGTTTCCTTTGGTATCAAAATATTTGGCATAGGTATTGTCGACCAATTTCCAGGCATGAGCGTTATTGGTATCAGTGATATCTCCCAGATGAATGACCGCCTTGATATTTTTCTCCTTTTTTCGTTCTGAGATCCATTTCAGCTGATCTGCAAAGATATCTGTGTTTGGAAGGCCATCTTTCGTGGATGGGGATTTATTGCCTTTAGAGTCGACATATCGCGTATATTCCTGGGGATCCGGCAACAAAACGATCGAAAATGGATCGCAATTGTTTCCACAGACTTTAACGCATTTGCCGCCGCTGATTTTTTCGCCTCCATTGCAGGTTAAAGTATTTTCCCATTTCAGGCAGCCTTCAGCAGTCTTTTTGCAAGTACTAATACTGGTAAAAGTAGTTTTGGTTGCGCCTTCCTTGGTACAGTCCGGGTCTGAAGTGCATTTGTCAATGCATTTGGCTCCTTCGCAGGACTGATTATCGGCGCATGCTGCCGGTGCATCCCAGACCGTGCAGCCATCGTTGTCCGGATCGATACAGGTCGCGATCCCATTGCCGTCGCACTTCTTTTCATCTTTTGTGCATTCCGGTGTGCAATCCTTGATGCAGTCTGCTTTTTCGACGCTGCATGCAAGATCACCGCAGTCTTTGAGCACAGACCACTCCGCGCAGCCGTTTGCATTCGGTTTGCATTCTTCCAGTTCATTGTCTTCGCTGCAGCGAATTTTTTTGTCTTCTTCACAGATTTCAGCACATCCAGCTACGCAGTCGAGTTTTTCTGCATCGCATAGTGTACCATCATCACATGGCTTTTCTGTTGCCCATTCTAAGCAGCCATTCTCCTGTTTCTTGCAGATTTCGACCCCATTTTCGCCGCACTGTTTTACATTTTCTTCACAAACATCGGAGCATTCCCCCGGTGGGTCCTCTACATCTTCTTCAACACATTCGAACTTGTCCGAGTCGCAATGTGTGTCACCTTCACATGCTTTGTCGAGCTGCCAGTCAAAGCACTCATCATCCACTTTCTTGCAAATTTCGATGCCATCGACGCCGCATCTTTTGCTGCCATCTTCGCAGGATACTTCACATTCCTTCGGCGGTTCCTCGTCAGCTTCACATTTGAGCGACTCTTCATTGCAATGCGTCCCCGATTTGCATTTCGAATCAAGCTGCCAGTCCGGGCATCCTTCATCGGGTTTAACACAAATCTCGACGCCATCCGTGCCGCAGCGTTTGCTGTCCGGTTGACAGGAATCCGTACACTCTTCTTCAGGCACAACCGAACTGGCCGACGAATCGGATTCGCAGCCGCATGAAATGAGAACAGCGAATAATATCGATGCTTTAATGAACGAATGAATTCTCGACATAAAACCTCCCGTAATTCACCATATCCGTTACGATGTGAAATGCTGGCAAACGACTAACTCAAGGGCAAATAACCCGTCCAATTACTCGCAGACTATCCGTCAGCTAAATAGCATACCTTGATGCGTATAACAAATGCATGTTTCATGCATTCTCAGAAACTATAATCTGAAGGCTTCATCTCTGCCAACAATGCGTCCTGTATCCAGACAATAAATTGTGATTTCGCAAATATCTTCTGAATGAGAATAATATCTTTCGCACTCCTCGATAAATGCACAGACCTCCTGAATATCTCCATAAACACGATACTGAGTGGACACAGTGCCAATGAGACGACAAACGTAGTGATGTTCCTTTGTTCTTCCCAATTTGTCAGCCTCTCTCACGAATAATTCTTGTTCAGTCAGCCAATCATCAAAATAGTCGTCGTACATCATCCTCTCCTTTTGTTCTGTTCCTGGTTCACAACGTGTAAAGCGAATCGATCATTTTCAAAAATTTTTTCTAAAATTGGTCGGCGGGAGATTTTGCTTTGCTCTCATCCCTTTTGGAAGCACATACGCAGGCTGCCCCAAATAAAGTGAGTATCCATCCTCCGCGACCAGTCCATTCAGCTTATGCCTGTGTTATTCCTGCACCCATTCAGCGTACAAATTGTCGATAATACCATGTTTTTCCATGGCTTCACTTAATTTTCCCGCCAGGCTGTGACACTCCGCCTCTCCAGGGCGATAATCGTCAGCACTCAGCAGCTTGACCAACCCATTTGTTGACCGGCAATGAACGAGGTTTAAGCCTCCTGCTTACTCTTATTCGATTGTCAACACGTGAGAGCAGACAGCCCCTCAAAACGCAGATAAGTATAGCCACTTCAGAACGCGTATCATTTTATTCTGGTGACAATCACCATCCTGAATAGAAAATAATTTCAAAAAATTTTCTAAACTTGATCTTCGGGAGATTTTCATTCCCGAAATCATGCAGCTTATACACATTTTTTGATGGCTATATTATGCATAACTTGTACTCGCAAAAAAGACAATTTCAATCTGCTTTCTCATTGACACATCACATATCGATGGGCATTATCTGTTTTGCATGGGGGCTATAATTAATCTGATAGTAGGAGGAGAAAGAAAATGAGTAATAATGTCTTGAGTGAATTATATAATAATGTGTGCAAGAAAAATAGAGAGCACTTTTGAACAACTGACAAGTTCTAGTGCAGCCAGCAAAACCAAATATATATTCACGTATTCAAACAATAAAAACCTAACAATTATAATTTGCGAAGTTAAAGAATCCAAAACCCGTGTTAATATTGGTGTTCTAGAGGATGTTTTCCCAGAAGAAACCAGTAAAGACTTTGTAAGAACATGCCGCAGATGGGTTGGAAAGTCATATTATATATTTTTCAATATCAATACGAACAACGAACAGCTAACAACCATCGGAAATGAATATCAGTCAACAACATTTGAAGAACTCTTTGGATTAATCAATAGCTGGCTTAATTCAAAGGACAATTCTGTAACAGTTGAGCATACTCATACAACAAAACCGGTTCTTGATACTTTTTCATTGGATGAAGAATCAAATTGGCCTGTCTGCGATTGCGACACAAGTAATGAAATTACAAGATTAATTATAGAGTCTTGCAAACTTATGGCATTTGATTCCAATAATTCTTTTGATGCTAGTCTATTTTTGAAAATGCCGAGCTATTATAAACACACTGACGACAGTGTGGTTATTTCTGATAAATATAGATTGAGTGAACAGGAATTCAAGCAGCTGTTTATATACGTATTTAGTAAAAATATCTCAAATTTGAAATGTGATTATAAACTATCAGTAGAAACTCCGACTGTTAATGATTATAAATTCTCTGGAAGTATTATTGATTCTTCATGCGTACTTTTAAACTCAATTGAAATTAATTCGAGTAATAACGATGACACTGATATTGAAGAGGAAGATTCAACAGACGTTGATATACAGGTTGAACCGTCCGCCGATGAGCTTGACAATACAAACAAAAAGTCTGGTTATACAAGCGCGCGAGTTGATCTCTCTCTCTATACAGATGGTACAATTAATCATTTCGAATTTAAAGCACACAATACTGCATTTAAAAATATTGCTAAAGATTTCTTGAAACTATATTGCGAGCCAAGTCTAAAGGAATCAGCTTGCAATCATTATTTTTTACATGTTATTGATTCATTTACAAGCGGTACTGCGTTGAGCTTGTTATCAAAATTTATCGAGGCAGTAAAATTAAAGAAATTAACTATCAATGGTGAAAAGGTTGAGTCGAAGAATTCAATTGATATTTACGTGTGTGTGCTTAAAAATAAATTAATACAAACCAATTCTGTTAGCGTGTATCATTTCTCTGATGAATATTTAATACAGATATCAGAAATGATTAAGCAATGCATTAAGAGCGATAAGTCTTTTAGTGATATAGCCACTGATATTAAGGATCCGTATCGTAAATATGCATTTTATATTTCTCGAAATATTTGGCAGAATTGTAAAGTAGAATTCTAACGATTTCCTAATTCGAAACGACAAAATTTTTTACCAGAATCAAAGCTATCAGTGCTTAGGGAAGGTCTGAATAAAGATATGTCTGGGGCGT